>JBLHIH010000057.1:0-23077 GCA_047616645.1 Flavobacterium sp.
AATCACGCACTGAAATTTGAGCGCCAGTAGCGATTACAAAATCACTCGGCTGATCCTGTTGCAACATCATCCATTGCGCGCGCACATAGTCTTTGGCATGCCCCCAATCGCGCAGGGCATCCATATTTCCCAGATGCAAGCACTCCGAGAGACCTTGTGCGATATTGGCTAAACCACGGGTAATCTTTCTGGTTACAAACGTCTCGCCACGGCGCGGTGATTCATGGTTGAACAAAATACCATTACAGGCAAAAATGCCATAGGCCTCGCGATAGTTGATGGTCATCCAGTAACTGAACAATTTAGAAACAGCGTAGGGAGACCGCGGATGAAAAGGCGTAGATTCGTTCTGAGGAACCTCTTGAACCAAGCCATAAAGCTCGGATGTTCCAGCTTGATAAAATCGAGTTTTGTCCTGGAAACCCAGAAACCGAATCGCTTCAAGCAAACGCAAAGTACCAAGCGCATCAACATCAGCCGTAAATACAGGCATTTCAAAGGAAACCGCAACATGGCTTTGCGCAGCTAAGTTATAAACTTCATCAGGTTCGACTTCTTTTAAAATACGGATCAAATTTGCAGAATCGGTCAAGTCACCATAATGCAGAATCAGGTTGCGACCAGCCTCATGCTTATCTTGATAGATATGATCAATGCGCTGAGTATTAAACGAAGACGCTCGCCGCTTAATGCCATGTACTTGATAACCTTTTTCAAGCAAGAACTCAGCAAGATAGGAACCGTCTTGGCCGGTTATGCCGGTGATTAGGGCTTTTATCATATTGCGATATGTTAGCGTAAACGCTGCGTAAAAATATAAGGTAGTTACTATTTATTTTCAAAGAATACCGATTATCGTCCATCAGACCACAACAATCTATTTTCATGGCCGCTTCAAGCCAAAGGCCTGCGCAATGCCAAGTGCAATCAGCTTAGAGTTAATTCTGCAGCTAAGCTAGCTCACCGGTGAGGCTATGCAAATCAAAGTCTGCGGCATTTAGGGTGACTTCATCGTGCTGAAAATGAAGATGCCTGCGCATCCGAAAATACTCAGGATCAACGCGCAGCACGTCCTCTACTAATTCAGCACATTGATTTGCTGTATTACATACCGGCCCGAAACCATGGACATCATAATCGAAATAACCCTGCTGATAATGAGTCTTTCTAATCTGGTCGCTATCAAACTGATAGTAAATTGTCGGTTTATGGTAGAACGAGAAGTCAAAGGCAATCGAGGAATAATCAGTTACCAGCAAATCGCAGGTATGGATTAATTTTGGAATGCTAGAAGTTTCATGTCGCGTGATGAAGTCTATTTTAGGCAAACTCAACCCAAAGCTCTGAAGGGTAAGTTCTGTTTCAGGATGTAAAACTAGATGAAAGCTAACTTTTTTAATTTTATGCAACTCTAGCAACTTGTCATCTTTTAAAAGTGCAATAATTGGATCTAAGTAGTCTCTTTCAAAACGCTCTTTGACCGACGCTCGCTTACGCAGGCTTCTTCCGAATTGACTTCTCCAAGTAAACATAATCATGACTTTATAATCGGATGGGGGCCAATTCCCTGCATCGACTGACGGGTCATGTAGTGGCCACTGCCAACGTGGCAAGGGAGCACATTTTACCTCGTTGGCGCTATAGCCGTACCTCGACAATACATCGCGGTGTTCCATTTTGGAACCACACCAAAACAAATCGAAGTCTGCGTTTCTTTTATTGCTTTGACCTAACATTGGCTTCATGTCGTCCTTGGTGACGCCATGACCTAAGAACACATAAGCCTTTTGTTGATAATTACCTGAAACCAGGCTTAGGATCAACTTATTTTTGAAGGGCTCTATGTTTCCACGACTATGCGTTGAAATTAGGACTCCAGCTTTACGAAACACCCGAATATGCGAATCAGAGCCATACAATACAACATTTTTGAAAATAACATTAAGCTTGGTATAAACATCACCTGAACACACAAAATAGACTTTTTTATTCGGTGGTGGAGAATTAGCGAGGTACGTAAATAGAGCTAATGCATTGTCACCCGCGTCTCCTCCTCGCTCACCTAAAAGCCATGTATTGGAACTGTTCTCGCTGGCTCTTGCTACCAACAAATATTTCAGAAGCTTTGGAATTTCGCGTAAATAGGAGATAGAAAATAGAGCGTACGCCCTCCTAAGGGAATAGAATCTTATGGAACCAAGCACATGCGATACTTTAGAAAATAACGACTTTGCCTGATGGGCATACCCAAGCAAATAAATAAGACGCCATAGTCCAGAGTGCAGTATCTGGTAAGCAATAACTTGATAAGCGGGTAAACGCTGATCGATATCAAACCGTGACAGACATTTTTTTGCACCAACCACAAATTCAGATCTACTTCGGTCGCCGCCTATTTTTGGCCAATTGTGAGCGCGCACTAAGTAATAAAATAAAGATTTTTGGCTGAACCATGAGATAGATGCAAATAGAGCAGTGTTGCTATTTTGATATTTAAGCCGTAACTCCTCTAGAATATCAAGATATTCAAAAAAATTGTTAGCGTCCGTAGTTTGAGAATCCATGATTGATAGACTCTTTGAATCCTCGCGTTTCCTATAAAGATATAGCGCATTTTCGATAAAAATGGTTTTTGATTGGCGAGAAAGAACTTCAAACCAAAACGCCACATCTTCTGCGTAGAATCTTTTCTCAGGAAACTCAATGTTGTCGATACAAGATGTTAAGTAAATTTTGTTACAGGCACTCAGTGAATGGATAGCGGCAAGATTCGATTCAACATCTTCCACGACATAGGTTTTATCTCTAAACAATGCGCTTGAATAATTTCTTGGATATGAACTATTCGATGGTGAAAAATGCTTATATTCAAAAATGCCGACGTCCGCTTGATGAAGCTCCATGGCCATATGAAGCTCTTCGAGACTTTTAGATCCCAATAGATCATCAGAGTCCAAAAACATTACATACTTGGTGTCCACCAATCTTAGACCCGTATTGCGTGCGGCTGCAAGGCCTCTGTTCGCAGTATGTCGAATTAGCTGACAATCTACCTGAGATGTAAAGTTAAACATCTTTACAGCAGCTTCAGCACCCTTGTCTGTTGATGCGTCGTCTACACACAATAGCTTCAACCGACCGCCATTAATGACATATGACTGAGCAATAACCGAAGCAATACACTCTTCGATGAAGCTCTCAGTATTAAATAACGGCACAATTATTGTTATACCGGGGCCATATACGTTCAAAACAATTCCTCGACTAGAGTGTATTTTCAGCGATAAATTATGGTTATTTATCCTTCCTAACGCAGCGTTTTTATTCCTAGCGGTCTGTAATCCTAAGAGAATAATAAATTTTAGTTACCAGTGCCGAGGGAATGTACCTGAGGCTAATCCTACTTGAAGCGGCGAGAAGAATTATCAATTTATACTTAGGAAACAAATAATACAACTTCTGATAAAAGGCTTTTTCCTTTTTGGCATATTGGTGGCCACTGCGCTTGCCAATCAAATCATCGATATTTGCTTCAACCAACGGCTCGTCTAAGTTTACGATTTTCGTGCCGTTTTTCAGCAGCTTACACCACAGCGTATAATCCTCAAAACTAGGACAGTCTTCATAACCACCTACCGCCATCACTGCTTGCTTTCGAAACATGACAGTTTGATGATTTAAAGGGTTTCTAAAAAATGTTTTGAATCCTACCGTTACACTGAGAGGCACTTTCTTAATCCTACGAATCTTCCCGTCTAGTTCGACTAAGTTAGAGCCCAAAACATCAACGTCCAAGCGTTCATTTAAGAAGTTCACTTGGGTCTTAAATCGATGAGGCAAGTTGATGTCATCGCTGTCGGCCCTGCCTACTAGGGCGTACTTACAGTGGACTAACCCCTCCTTTAAGGCGATACCCAGCCCTCTATTCATATTGAGCGAGATCACATTTATTGGTAGCCGCTGACTATACTTGAATACGATGGAATCTAGTTCAACGGTGAGTGGGCCATCTTTGACTAAGACAACATCAGCTGGTCGGCTACTCTGTGATATCAAACTTTTTAAAGCGCCTTCGAAGAGGCTGACATTCTCGTTAGCATGCACAGCCATTAAAACTGAATAATCTAGACATTGTAAGTTTGAAGAATCTTTCATTACTCTTATAGCATTGCACATATACTTATTGAGGTCAGCATCGCAGTGCCGCCCAATTTCCCAGGATAGCGATGGAGTACAATACCCTAATTGTTGGCTGAAGCTAAACCTCGTCAATAATTCCAATCTAATGAAGACGCTCAACAATTAGGTCGGTTACGAAAATGCGGCCACTCTCATTCAAATGATCCCCTTCAGCGTACATCTCTTTGCTTAGATCCTCAACGACCATTAAATCAAGAAAGGGAATATCATTTTCATTCATGTATTCAAGCGCATCCAAATAGAGTTGCTGCACATTGTCATCAAGCGGGGCATCGAATGTAGAGATTGGTTTAAAGATGACGACCAACTGACTGCTTCCAAGTTTCTGTATTTCTCGAATTGTTTCTGGGAGGAATGAGTCTGAGAATGAAACCGCGTCGCCCTTAATAAATTTCTCTCCATTGTCGATTACCTGAGCATCAGCAACTTGAATTCTTCCGTTTGTAGTGTAGCGTATTAATAGGTCGCTGGGCTTGGTCAACTCATCATCAGTAAACAAAGCATTCCGAGGTAATCCTATAGAAGTGATTAGCTCTGCTACAGCTAAGGCTACATTATCAATCAAGCTTCCCAAAATAGCGGCATCTGTCGATAATGCGAAAACGTAATCCTTAATAAGATTGCCAATTTTCGAGCCCATTTTCTCGAAAATTTCATCGCTTTCTGATTGAAAAGATGTGCCAGGAATAGCAAAACTGGTCCCCTTAGAATCACTATAGGCTGGATCGCCAGCATTAGCCAAAATTGCTCGATGAACAGTATTCATATGCTTCGAAAACTCTTTTTGTGTCGTTTTGCGGTTCTGACGAAAAGCCGGATAAACGGCATAGGTAGGACGAAAACCCCAAACTAAGACGTCTGGCGCAGTACGTAATTGCATTCCGACGGTAACCGCCAGATGCCACATAGAAGTATAATGCCCGTTGTAATAAGCGAAATCTACGCGTTTATTTGGTAACTTAGCTCGAGCATGGCTCAAACTAAAACCTGTTCCAAACATCGAATTTCCTAGCACATATATATTTTGAGAGTCAGGCACGACATCTAAACTGGGTAGATTTGACTTTGAGCTAATCACAGCTATGTTCAATAGACAGATTAAAGCTACCGACACAAATATCGGCAGAACAACAATTCCATAATCTCTAATATATTTCATTTGATATATTGCAATCTAAAATCGAAAATAGATAAATGCGCCTGAATCCTCGGCATGGATGACTAAGGATAGAAAAATCAACACACCTATGTAGAGTGAAATCCCAGTCCTACGCCGAACTTCAAAGCCGTAAACATCAAGCCAATATTTTTCGAAGTAATCAATAAGTATCCAGAGACATAAAAAAACAAGACCTCTTGATAGAAAAGAGACCGCAATGCTCCAGCCATCCCAACGATTAATCATCGCATGATTGAAAGCCATTATTTGGTCAAAATCAGTTATCCGAAAATACATCCAGCCATATAGAACCAACAAAAATGTCACTACGACTGAACATTTCTGTGTGACCCTTAACTTTTTTAGACGTTCAGGAATGACAGCACCGACTAGTCTTCCAGCTATTATCAAAAAGCCATGATAGATACCCCAAACAATAAAATTTGCCGACGCACCATGCCACAACCCACTTAGAGACATCGTCGCAACTACGTTATAATTTCTGCGGATCAGAGTCTTAGAGCGGTTGCCTCCAAGGCTATAATAGACGTAATCGGTAAACCATTGAGACAACGAAATATGCCAACGTCGCCAAAAATTAGCCGGGCTCGTAGCAGCATAAGGACGATCGAAATTCAACAATATTCGAAATCCTAGTAATCTCGAATAGCCCCGTGCAATATCAGTGTAACCAGAGAAATCACCGTAAATCTGGATAGCAAACATTAGCAGCCCAGCCCAAATCAAAGGTGATGAAAGATCGTCATGCACAAACAATGCGTCGACATATAAAGCCAAGTTATCGGCTATGACAACCTTCTTGACATATCCTTGTGCGATTAAGAAAACCCCATAAATAATATCGTCTTTACCGACATTAGCTCTAGGTTGCTTTACTTGATTTAAGAGATTTTTAGAACGCTCAATCGGGCCCGCTACTAATTGCGGAAAGAACGAGACGAACAAGGCGAAATCGACAAGGTTTTTTTCTGCTTTTACGTCTTTCCGATAAACATCAATGACGTATCCTATTGTCTGAAAAACATAAAAAGATATCCCTACCGGCAGAATAATGTTGAGCGTAGGTATCGTTGGCTGCAACCCGAAATAACCCAAAGTAACGGCAAAGGAATCAACAAAAAACCCGTAGTATTTAAAGATGCCAAGGGTTATTAATAAAATAACGATGGAAGCAGTAACGTATAGCTTCGCATTTTCCCCTTTTTGATTTTTTCGCTCAATAATTATTCCAGACAAATAACCTACTAGAACGGTCCCAAGCAGAAGCCCAGTAAATATTGCATTTGAAGTGGCATAAAAATAAATACTACAACACAACAGAAATCCATTTTGTGCTCGGTGTCCACGTATTAAGTTGTAACCAACTAAGACGAAAAGAGCGAACAGTATCCCACCGTAAGAGTTAAAGCTCATTAATAATTCGCACTAACACTTAGCATACAACTACCATTTATCGCTAATTCAACCCCGAAGCTAATCTTCAGGATTCATCACTAGAGGGCAGATCGACACCAAGGAAATTGCATAATTCAGCAATGGCTCTATTATTTGTCCGTATAACTGCGTCTTCAGAGTTAGAACCATTGTGAGAACCAAATATACATAAGGGGTAATCTCTTAGACCAGATTGCTCACTAAGTGGCTCTTGTTCAAAGACATCTAAGGCTGCAGAGTGAACGTGCCCTGAACTTAAGGCTTCTAATAGCGCAGATTCATCAATAAGCGGGCCGCGAGCAACATTGACAATCCGCACTCCAGACATACATAGCCCCAGAGTCTCTTGATTCAACATATGGTGATTAGCCTCATTGAGCGAGCACGTGAAAACGACAAAATCACACTCGTTAAGACGCTGTGGCCAAGCTACGAAAGAACACTTTGATGTATCATCGAGACCGGAAAATGCAGGGTCGTATGCAATCACATTCATGCCCGCTGCAGCAACCCGGACTTCAGTATTTTGACCAATGTCACCGTACCCGACCAGACCCACCGTCTTGTTTTGCAAGGATATTCCTCTGTTTTTAGGCCAACGCCCCTCTCTTACCATACGGTCAATATAAAAGGTCTCTCTAGCCAGTCCAATAATATATCCCATGGCTACGTCAGCGACTTCAGCACCAAACATATTTGGAGTGTTGATTATCGGAATTCCTAAATCTTTGCATGCGGCTAAATCAACATTGTCTACACCTATGCCCCATTTCACTGCCGCCTTCAATTTACCTTTTAAGCCAGCTTCAAAAACCTCTCGCGTTGCAGGATCATCTCCAATGATCCAACCATCGTAATTGGGAACCAAGTCTATTAGTTCTTCAACTGACAGAGTCTGAACTACGTCGGGGCAATATGCCTCAATACCAAGCGCTTCCAGCTGAGGTATGAACTGGTCCTTCATTCCCAACATGGGCGGACATGTCACTAATAACTTCATTTGGTCACTCCGGATTTAAGTTTCTGCTTTGGTGCAATGCTAGTGCTTCAGCTACCACCCAATCATCTATTTCGTCTATATCAATAGACTCTAGTGCGGGAGTTACAAATAAAATGGGGACTTTGCCGATTCTCGCATTGGTCTCGAAAAAACTTTCTTTACTGAAAATATACAAACAAGAATTCTCCTCAAACCAAGGCTCTAAATCTTGGGTACGAACCAACTCAGCGGGGTCATGATTGACGGCGGTAAGATCTTCTCTATAAAAACGCGTTTGAATTTTGTTTACTGAGAATAACGAATCTTTAGAGTCAGAGTCGACAAATTGAGTCATTGCGTCTCTGATGGTGCTTGGGCCCAACAAAGGATTGGTCGTATGAGTCATAAGATATATATCTGCAGGCACATGCTTTATATCGTCTTCCAAAATCAGATTCATACTTACTAAATCGCCCCGTAACGCGGGCGCTCGATCACGAATAACGACTCTGTCTGACTCCAACAAACCCGTTTGTTCAAGAATATCTCGCGCATCGGTGTTAATAACCACTAGATCAATTTCGTCCAGAGATAGCAAGGCATCAAGTATCCATTGATACAGTGGTTTACCTGCTAATAATTTGAAATTTTTTCCTTTCACTCTTTCGCTATTGGCCTTCAGGGGCAATAGCGCAACAATTCTCTTTTTCGGTTTCATATGAATTAGTTTTAAAAACTTAGTTAACTACCTATTTAGGATAAAAATATTCTTCTTTCAAGCGTTCGGACATTTTTCTGTGGTCATGATTTCCTCGATAGGTACCCCAGTATTGCATCAATCGAAACATTACTATCTGGCCAAAATATCGGAGTAATACTTTTTCACCAATCGCCGTTCCAAAATCATGAAACAGAGAACTAAAATAATATCTGAGGAAATCGCCATAACCCACATGCACCTCGGGCATAATGCTCTGTAGCGCGATGGCTTCACGTTCATAGCGAGTCCTGACACCCTTCCAAGACTCTTCATGGATATGGAAGACGCTAGACTCGCAAACATAGCCGATGGCATAGCCCTCGGCAACTATTTTCTTGGCTAATGCCATGTCTTCTAAACCGGTTAATTTTTCGTCAAACGGATACTCGAGCCATACACTTTTAGAAAGTGCCGCATTAGCATTATTACAGAATATACCCTTACTAGAAATACTAAAGCCCTGTTCAGGGAAATACTTTTTAAGCAGTTGCTTCTCACTGAACTTACTCGTTTCATGACCGACTTGTCGCCCATACGAATAGGCGCAGTCACCATTTAGCAACGGCTCGACAAGATTTTTTAACCAGCTTGTATCACAAGGGATACAGTGACCACTAATAAAAACCAAGTAGTCACCTTTTGCCGCATCACAACCAATATTCAACGAACGACCAAAGGTGAATTCACTCTTACTTATATGAACAATGTTCAGGTTGAAACTTTTAGCAATTTCCAGGGTTTTATCGGTCGACCCAGAATCGACGAGTACGACCTCTGATTCGAAATTTGGGGTGGTTTGAAGTTGTATTTGGCGCAATAGCTCCGGCAAATATCTTTCTTCGTTATAAGTTCGGATTACTATACTTACGAGCATAATATTTGGAAATACCTAAGCGATTCCAGCTAAATAGAAGGCGTGAATTCTATAGCATTCTAATTTTATTTTCATCGATTAATTTGGATTGTCTTTGCGTAGACTGCGCCGATAGCGAGATTAACTAACAGGCTCTATCAACTAAAGTGAGTTCTAAATTGGCTTAGCCTAACCGGCCCAAACGTCGCTTGTGAGTTATGTACCCTTAAGCCAATCCATCGTAAGCCACCAATATGCCTTGCGTATCTCGACTGGATTGTAGTGCCCATAAACGTCAGTTTTATCAGCTTCGCATCTAAATCGACTAGAACCTTTAACCTCCCCTGTAGCAGACCTTGAACAGACGAGGATATTTTCTTTCTCACCTTTATTAGCCCAAATGCCTCTCCAGGGTGCTCTTCAATCCATAACTCACTCTTGCTGCTATAGAGACCAACACATACTCTATCTTTATGATTAGGATGGTCACCAAAAATCACAAAGGCATTTGCATTTTCACAATCTCTTTCAAAGGATACATTTACTTCGATGTGGATTTTATTTCGTCGAACAATCTCAAAATCAGCTATCACAAACCCTCCCTGGGTTGATTTAAGTACTGTGCATCCATTTTCCAAAGATTCAACGCCACAGCTTTTTAGATCAGCCTGATTCTTTGTGTCATTCGCGTGGTCTAGATCTTTTGGTTTTTTCATCTATAAACATCGATCTTAGTGGCTCATTCTTTTAGGAAACATCTCATGTATTCGCCGCTAAGGGCAAACGTTGAGATTACAAAAACACCCTACTCTTAACCTAAGTCAATTTTCTCGGCAGGAATCTCCAGGCCGATAACCGTGCACTGATATTTCGCTTATCAAGTGTTTTCAAATAATGATTTAAAGTCTACTCTATCAAATATCTCCAACGCTCCTTTGTGGGTCGCATTAAAGATTTGTCGATCATTCTCCTCATATACTTTTTTGGCGAGTTCGTAATTCAGTGCAACCCGGTCAAGCAACGGATCATGCCACTTCTTCCCTTTACCAAAATAGTCCGGGTGAAAATGGTTTGGGTCGTCATGCGTAGACTCGATAGAACGGCCGCGAACAATAGCAGATTTTGGTATCTCATAGGAAAAATCCATCCCAATCAAGTAGACCTCTTCAAACCCCAAATAGTATGCAAGCTGTAGATTTATGAAAGTAACCGATTGCCCAGCAAAAGCAACTTTTGAAAAATCATAAGAGAAGCGCGGCCGACAATAAGATTTACTGCTTTTTCGATAAAAGCCGAGGTCAACTGAAAAGAAATGTGTATTTGGTGTTTTAGTAATCCGATCTTTATAAATAGAAGGGAAAAACTTCAATTGCGCTTCGTAGTCATTAATCCGATCTAAATTATCGTCTACAACGTGGACATCTTCAACAATGTAAAAACTAGGTGTAAAACCGAGTTCATCAGTTTTATAGAAAATACCATTAACGCCAAATGTATACTCATCTCGCAGTAGTGATAAATCGCAGTCGTTCAGAGAGGGGCCGTTACCAATAATAAAGCATCGCTGTCCCTTATAACGATCTTTGAGCTTAGCTAATGCGTCTTTTTCGACTGACGTAATCCGCTTACAAAGGTCAACCTCAGCAGCGCGTAAAACACTTTTTTCAAAAGAAGTCGGAGTTTCAGAATTCCAAATCAAAATCTTTTTAAACGCCTGCCGGCGCCTACTCCCGACGGGAAGAAGCTTAGAAAACATACTATTTAACATGTCAATTAATTGGTGTCGGTTAAGATGAAGGAATCAAGGGCTTTGGTCGCTAACAGTGCATTGCTAACTCAGAAAAGGCTTTTGAAATCAGTACGTTCGAAAAGTTCCAGCTTTCCACCAACCGTCGCATTGTATATTTTTCGACCATCTGCTTCAAACTCGCTTTTACACTTTTCGTAGGACATCAGCACCCTATCTAGTTTGGGGTCATGCCATTTTTTACCTTTGCCAAAATAACTGGGATGGAAATGGTTAACATCATCCTCCTGTGAGGTGTAATTAACGCCTTCTATTACGGTGCTATCAGGAACATCGTAAGAAAAATCCATCCCAATCAGAAAAACCTCGCTAAAGCCTAGATGATAGGCTAATTGCAGCTGCATTATGGTCACGGACTGACCCGCAAAGATCTCTAAAGAAAGATCCTTGGAAAATCTTGGAACACAAAATGAAGGGTGGTGGTTTCTATAAAACCCGAGATCCGCAGGCAAAAAAATCGTCGTCGAGTCGGCATCAATCTTATCTCTATAGTTGGCAGGAAAGAACTTATAAGCACACTCATAACGGTTGATTTCAACTAGGTTATCAGAAACCACATGATTATCTTCAACCATATAAAAGTTCGGCTTATATCCCATTTCTTGAGTCTTATAAAATATCCCATTCACTGCAAAAGAATACTCGTTACTCAGAAGCGTCAAATCGCATTTATTGAGCGATGGCCCGTTGCCTAATACGAAACACCTTTCACCACGATATTTACCCTCAAGAGACCTTAATATTTCACTATATTCCTTCGGGCTCTTCAGCACACCACCAGCCCGTCGCGCGGGCTTTAATTTAGCTTTAATCCTATTCAATAGACTCTTCATCACTTTATCACCGGCCATTGCTTACCTATAGCTTCTAACGCAGCGCTAAGAACATTACTATTTGTTTTCACTATGTGCGTTTTTATTGTTTGCAGCTCGTCCAATTCAACGTGCTCTCTATCGACTAAAAACTGATTTAATAGCTCGTAAAGGCATAGCTCTAGTGTTTTAGCTAAATTCTGGATATCGATATTGAGTTTATTTTTTCTAATGATTGCTCTAAAATCAGACAACTCGCCTTTTTCAAAAACCAGCATACCAAGATAATTGTTATCAATTAGGTAGTGGATATATCCACTACCTAATCGTAATTCTATTGTTCTTTTCATAATCATTGTCGAATTGGGCTATTATTTTCTGAAAATATTTTTTTAAAGATCGTTCTAACTCTCTACTACAAATCGAGGTTTTGCCATCGCCCTAAGAGCTTTTTGAGAGCTTCTCTTCTAGGGCTATCAAGCGGGAAAAGATAATAACTGATTTTATACAGATAAAGTCTAAAAAAGTATCGACTTGAAGACATATAGGTACGTAAACGCTGGAACACGGCCCTCTCGCCATTTCTCGCTTGGTTCCCACCCGAAAATCTATAGGAAATCGACTGCTTTACAAGATCAATGTTTTTTCTGTATCTTAGGTATAAACCTTTATCATAAAGCTCAATCTTGTCAGTCTGACATTCATTTATGAGATTGCCCGAATCTAGATGAAACAATAAATAATCCATACATCCAAAACGTTGATGCTCTATTGAACGCTCGAGCATCACGTTGAACATTTTGACACAGCCTTCTACATACTCGAGCTCGTAGTTAGCATATACAGAATTCTCTAGTAGGTGCCTTTTGATATCTGTTAGCGATGTCACCACATCATTGATGTGCTTATAACTAAATTGTGAAGTTATAGAACCGCTTCTAATCACCCAATAGTAAAAGCTATTATTTAAGTAACCAACCCTATCTGCAAACCAAAACAATTTGTAGGTGACCGGGATATCCTCGTGTAAAAATTTTTCTTTGTAGTAAATAGCCCCATCCACAAACAAACGAGTTCTATAAAGCTTATTCCAAGATAGAGGTGATGTTTTCCAAGATAATATTTGTCTAAATGCTTCATCTTTCGTAAAGACCCCATTGTTACCGTTCTTTGGAGAGTCGATAACACGACCAAACTCATCAACTTTTTCGTAGTTAAAGACAAGTATGTCTAGATCGTTTTCTTCAAGATACTCAATTAGCGTTGAAAATGTATCACTCTTGATATAATCATCACTGTCCAGCATGAATATATATTCACCACGCGCATTCGCTATCGCCGTATTCCTAGCACCGCCCAGACCTAAATTCTCTTGGCTAATAACCCTAAATCGTTGGTCTTTAGCATGAAACGAATTTGCGATATCCAAGCTCGAATCAGACGACCCATCATTGATAATCACTACCTCAAAGTTTTTAAACGTTTGATTTTCTAGAGAGACTAAACACTTCTCCAAATACTTCTCTACATTAAAAACTGGGACAACGACACTAAGTTTTGGAGACATCGATCACCCTCAGCAGTTCCTGAATCGCCGCATACTGTTTGACCATATGGATCCTCGAGCCTGCAGTTTTCAAACCTTTCCTAGCACAAATAATAAGCTCCAATTTATTTTCTAGGTTCTTGATAGCATCAATTAAATCGGCAGTTATTACGTCCTGTCGCGCTATCTCGTCAATAAGAGTAGCTTTCTCGGTCATAAGCAAACTAGGCCGGCCGTTCAAGTGCGCCAGTTCATCTTTCGAGAGTAAAGCTTCACTTTTCATGACATTGACTTCTGACTCTAGCGCGGCAACTTCAACAACGGCAGAAGCTAAGCTGTTTTTTTGTTCGATGATTAATTCGTGTTGAGATAAAGCATATTCTTGATTCTCTTGCAAAAACTCTAAGTAGTGCATTATTTTAAAATAGTCACTATTTACTGTAGCTAATGCATCACCTGTAAATCGAAAAATACCGTAAACCGTTTCATCTCCTTCAACCATAGAAAAACCGTTTGCCGCCAGGATGCTTTCTAAGGTCTTAAGTGTAAAATTATACATGTGAGCATGTACGGAATATCCGAGAAATGAAAAATCATAATAGTGATTCATGTGATTTTTATATATACCCGGAACCTCTATGTAAATTAGTCCGTCCTTCGTCAACAACTTTGACAGCCTAGCAAGCTCAACCTTTAGATCAATAAAGTGCTCAAATACGTGGCTCAATATTATTAAGTCAAAAGTCCTGCCTAACTCCACTACCGTTTGCGCATCACCAAAGATTGCTTCAATACCAATTTCACCGCATGTCTCTATGCACTGATGAGAATACTCAGTGCCAAGGATATTAGCTTTAATCCCCAACGCTGAGGCTTGATCTTGAATATCTTTTAAGACATTCCCTACTCCAGCACCTATTTCCAGTACTTCAATTTTGCTTTTGGATATGTAAGGTTTTAATTTGCTGAATACTTTTACCCCTTGCTCTGATCCATATAGAGAGCCTTGATTAGTAAGGTCTTCTTTTCCATAATTAAGGGGGTGATAATACTTGTCGTAATAGTATTTCAGGGATTCCTGCTTAATTCTTGGGCTTGTAATAATCAAACCACAAGCTTCACAAATATATGAGCCAAAGGGTAAGTCAAAGCGATCAACTTCGAGTAGCTTTTCGAGTTCTGTACCGCTACAACAAGCACATTGATGCACGGGTTCGACCAATAACCGGCCTTGCTCGATGTCCTCAGACATCATATCCCGGTATTTGATACTTACGGGGTTAAGCCTCCTTAGTCCAAATTTACTCATCAATCACGCCCATTTCTTCGAGGATCGCCCGGCCAAAAAAGTCTTTTTTTATCAAGAAAAAATACCCTAATTAGATCTCTATGTGAAAAATAGCCTTTATCGTTGACACAAAACACAGACACATACCCCGCAGAATTAGACATCCATTGAATCACCAGCAAAATAATCTTCGGATTTAAAAAGCACACTAAAACGCCCGCGCTAAAAAATAAGCCACAGATAGAATAGGTACGCGAGACTAAAATGATTCAGGGGCCTTAGTGTCAGCCTAAAAACCGGCAAGTGACCATTAACTTAAACGGATTTTTTTAGTAGTCCCATTGATCATTCTAAGCCGCAGGGTGAAAGGCTTTTGGCAAAATATTTGCAAACGTAAAGCATCAACAACAGGTTCACGTGCCAAGCAAAGTGCACTCTCGATCAGCAGCTAGGTGACGCCAAGGGAATAGACATTGATACCGTTTCAGGTTCATTACTTGAACCAATAAAACCAAAGCGCCCTCAACACAGGCACTCCACAGCAATCGAAATAATAAGGCCGGCTGCAAAAAACCTGATAGTTCTAAAACAGTACAAGACTTATTGAAAAACTTAGCCGAAACGCACCGATCGAATAGCAAGACTCACGGAATACTGAATGAATATCCCCGGCCCCCGCTCCAACCTCTGTTTTTTCAAATAAAAAGCTTTCCTGATCTACTCAGGAAAGCTTTAGTATTAACGAGCAACAAAAAATGTGCAGCTAAAAAAGAACTCCTCTAATTAATAATCAGACGAGACAGCTCACAAAAATCACCAGTCAAATTGGTATCATCGGCACCAATTTGCACATCAAAATCAGCCGCTCTTGCAGTCAACAATGAGGCAACCATTTGCTTGTAATTAGGGCCGTCAGATTTCAAAATCAGCCAGAAATCGCTAGGACATGTTAGACCCACAATATTAGGTCTTGGAGTAAGCTGCACTTTGATATCGCCGCTGTAGCTAGTGGCATCTATCTTTGTAATAGTGCCTGATGTAAGTGTAGTGGCGGCGAATAGGCTAACTGGAAAAAGCATAAAGGCAACAACTGCGAACGTTCGTACAATATTATTTTTTTGGTTCTTAAATTTCATTACTTCACTCCTAGAATTACTTTGATTTCTATTTCCACTGGTCCAACACTTTTAATTTGGCACTGCACCTTTATTAGAGATGCGAGTCTATCCTTAGTTGGGAACATATTCAACACTATTTGTAGGTTCATTCTGGTTTAATTGCAATGAACACTTCGATCTATGACACGCATTAAGCATTCGAGACGAACAAAAGCAGCTACGTGTTGTAGACACTTAATAGCACCACAATTTCTACGATTCATTAGGCTCCCCTAGATCAGTGGGCCACTGCAGGTTGTGGGATTTGGGTGTGTCAAAACCCTCATCGCCTCAGAAGAACGATCGGCGATATTGGCACTTGCCTTGATAATACGGTTATTAAAGGTTTCGTTGGAAGTATTCAATACGACGGCCAACTAGAACGCGAACCTACTAGGCAGAAACATATAAAAATGTGCGTGAATATACGCCACTACGCGGTTGATCGATTGCCCGTAAAGCTTAAGTATTTCGAATTGAAAGCACCCATCCCGACAGCACCAAAGTATACATCTTTTAGTTGTGTCGCCGACCGCTTTCACTCGACTTAGTAGACAGTTTCTGTTGCCGTAGGTCTATCAAACAACTTGTTCAAAACCTCAATAAAATGAATCCATTTTCTCAACTAGACTTTTCATCAATCGCCTAGCTAGCCAAAGAGGGCCGCACAATCAGGTCAACCCAACCCTGTTTATTGCTGTTTAGCGACTTTACATATGCGACAAACTCCTCTGAGCTAGCTTTTGTGAGAGCAGACCCCAACCCAGAAGTATTACCCCTAGCTGAAAATAGATACCTTAGCGGACTTTCAAACACCGAATACTTTGACAATAATTCATTTAAAAATGCGGCTGGATCGGTGCCCTGCGACTCAAGCCAGTGAGGGGCGAACTCAGTTTTAATTATCCATTTACTAGAAGACTCTAATAATTTAACAGCCCCTTTAAATACACTGCGTTCGAAACCTTGAGTGTCGATTTTTATGTAAAGCGGGAATTCAACCGATCCATCTTCTAATAATTCGTCGAGCGTGATGCCTGGTACAGACACTTGATCCCAGCCAGGCATGTTGACTCGATTATCAAGAGTAGACTTTGGGTTCAGTGAGAACGTCAAGTGCTCTGTTGAACCTTCAGTAGCCGCAGCATGTATCACCTTAAAGCGCGCTACATTATTTTGTTTTAGATTTTTCTTGATTAAGGGGATAAGCCTGGGATCCGGCTCTATGGCTATTACGTTTATATCCCTCATTGCCTTCGCACATATGGCACCGATCATCCCATAGTTGGCACCTACATCAATAAGTGTCTTAACACCCATCTCGGCCAGCACTCCGTACCACCTAGAATTAACTTCCTCAACCGTATCCCTTCGACTATACCAATTTTCGTCATGAGAATTATTCAGGAGGGTCAGCTCCAGCCCTGAAATATGAATGTTTTTAACGCCAAATTGTTTCATTAGCTCTCTCTTTCAACTCTATTTGCATTCCAATCCTCATCGATCAGCCAGTTATGTTTCACGTTATAAAAACCAAAGCAGGGTGTGCCGCAAGACTCCACTTTTATTTCGCCAATATGTTGGCGAAGTATGGGCTCCATCCCTTCATGAAGCGCCATCACTACCTGATACAGACCCGGATTTAAACCGTGTCGGGGTATGCTGAGTCGCCCTGATACTTGACCTATATTATTAGCGTCCAAGATGCCTTCATTCGCACAGCCAAACATCACATCGCCCTTCAAGGAAAAAACAGGAAAGCCAAGCCGGTATTGGTGCTCAGGATTTGTGTTTTTCAGGGAAAACTGCCAGCTTATATCTAGATTTTCGCCGTTTTCAATTTGAGCAGACCAGCTTTCGATTTTGTCCGAATTGTTTATTATGGGGTCAAGGAAGGAGTGCTTTGCTTTGTGAACCACAGCACCCAAATCGCTCTTGCCAAGATCTACGTTTTTTGTTTTTGGGGCCGATGAATTTAATATTTCATTCTCATAATGCGCCACAGCCGATGATACATCTCCAGAATAGACCATCTCGCCTTGATCCAACACAATACCGCTGTCACAAAATCTCTGCACGGTGGCCATGGAGTGCGACACAAAAAGAAAAATTCTTTCTGACTTCAGTTCATTAACTTTTGCCAGGCACTTCGCTGAGAAATTTGCATCCCCAACGCTTAACGCTTCATCGCAAATCATAATATCGAAAGGAAGACTAACCGATATTGCGAACCCAAGCCGAGCCTTCATCCCGCTTGAATAGGTATTCACGGGGTCCTCAAATTGCTCGCCTATCTCTGAAAAGTCTTCAATACTTTGTATGAAGCTCGTCAAGCCCTCGTCTGGCACCCCGATTAGGGCCGCTCGCTCTCGGGCATTTTCTCGGCCTGTTTTCACTTGATCAAGGCCCGCGCCCAGCTCTATGAGGCCTCCCACTTTGCCGTCTACTACGAGAGACCCTTTATCGGCAGCGATATTTCCTGCGATAATCTTTAACAGAGTCGATTTTCCTGCACCGTTCTTGCCTATTATGGCTAGCGACTCCCCTTGGCTTGCTGTAAAACTCACTCCTTTTAGGGCGCTTCTGTAATTCACTCCTTGATCGGATTGTGCAATGCCAAATAGGCTTGCAAAAATATCCTTTCTAAGCTTTTTACGTTTATCAATGGCCTGGACCGCGTATTGCTTTTCTACCCCACTTACATCCAGCTTAATCATTGTAAAAACTCACGGACGCTTGGCGAAACCTTCGGTAATATTCTGATCAAGATCACACATAACACAATCAAGACAAGACCCCATACGCCAACTATCGCCCACTCGACTTGCATTCCAAACAATGATGACCTCGCGCTATTAATAAACACATAGTAGGGGTTGATTAGCTGTAAGTAACGTGTAATTTCACCATCAGGTAACGGAAAGAGCACCCCGCTTACAAACAGCATGAATCGATTTATGGTAGTAATAAGATTATTAAAATTTGGGTATATCAGAGATATTATCGCCACAATTATGCCCAGAACATGAAACAGTACAAACCCTACTGACATCAACAATAGAAACGCAGCCGTGCTGGTCACCGTCATTTCCGCCTCATAGACTACCAGTGATATGCAAAGCATAAGCTGTAATAGTAGCGCTAGCATCCTTTCTGGAAGCCAAGCTGTCAACAGTGTGAAAAAGCCTATTTCTTGCCGAATAAAGTACCCTTTGTATCGAGCAACAGAATTTGCGGGCCGCATCAATGCATCGGAGAGCAACAACCACAGTGTCATGCCAATCATAATGAACAAATACCTAGGTATTTGTCCGTCTGACGGCAATAGCTTTAGTACACCCAGCATGGCATAAGCGATAACGGGCACTAAGGGCATGACAATTAGCCACATCACCCAAAATCCGCCCTGCCTACGCTGGGTATGAAGGAAATTGCTGTACTGTTGCTGGTAAAATTTCCAGTTCATTTACTAACTCTTAAACCAGTTTCGGAAAAAATGAGTTTTTTCAAAAAATGTGATCGTTCTCTGTGGCTGCTGCCAAGCTTTTCGAAGATTACTGTAAGATTCTAGATCTTCAAATATACCAGTTCTAACAGCTAACTCTTCAACGACTTGTGGCTGAAGTTTTAGCGGATGTTTTGATCTTGTAGTTATATTGGCCTGCGCTATCTCTGCCTTAACCTTACGAATTAATATATTGAAATGCGGCATCGGATCTTTCCGATCAGAGAATATGGTAAACAGTTCATGACCTGAACTGTTTAAAATATTATCGATATCTGTAGCCAGTATTTTGGCTCCAACTCGGTCACCATCCACGCCTCCCTGTCTGGAATTCATCCAAGTTTGGACACTAAAGTTAAGTATCCCACCAGGTTTTAACACACGCATGCCTTCAAGAAAATAGTTGGTCACCACATCGATATCGGGTATGTGTTGGAGTACACCACCACTATATACATAATCAAAGGTGTTTTCTTCAAAGGGGAGATTACGACCGTCGTTATTGACAAGTTTCATGTTTTGCGAGGAATCGATGTCGAGATAAAACTTTGCAGCCTCGAGGATTTTTGAATTAATATCCACGCCAACAACTTCTTTAAAATGCTTAGAGAAAGGCTTCATTATTCTTCCGAGGCCACAACCGACATCCAAGATGCTAGCCTCTTTAAAATCTATCGATTGGGTTTTTTGAAACATAACCATCTGGCGCAAGACTAGGCGATTTCCTTAGGTGTCAAAATCTTCAGGACTTATCGAGCTATCTAACGTTATGCCGGCCAATGCAGTTTTGTCGTTGAGTTCGTTCCAGTATTTTTGATCTAAGCCTTCTGTCTTATTCATTTTTTTACCCTTCTTTTGGTGTTAGGTTTCTATTAGGAAATGAGCTAAAACTATTTCTAGTTTGGTTGTGATATTTTGGATGAAAAAAGCCATCAAGCTACTTGCCTAGTGACACGGTCGACTTTATAGCAAGAAGATCATTAAGGATCAAATGTTTGAAATAATCGGCTAGCTCTTTGTAAGGATGCGATAATACTGCGCTCGTCATCATAAATAAAGACAAATGGCTAGCCTTCGACCCCTAAGGTAGAAAAAGTAAGTTGGTAGTCAATTAAGCTGCTGAAATTCAAGGCCTCTTAATAGTTTCTGCTGGCCAACCAATAAATATTGCCGCTACCATTGGCGAACTGATTGCGGGCAGGCGACTAAACACGGTGAAATTTGTTAGAGGGCGCATTACTTGGCGTTGAAGATCGGCGATAAGCGGATTCCGTTGAGGGAATCAACGTCGGGAGCTCTGATGCGTGAACGACTGGAAGCATAGCCCCAGTTAGTCGATCAATTCTCGATCCAGGTCATGATGGTCTGCTGATAAATCGCAGCTGTTTATAATCATCACCAATTATCCGCTAGCCTAGACTGCCATACGTATTAACTAACAGGTATTTGACTTATAATATTAGCGTAGCATCACATTAACGGCCATATCGTCTATGGCTCGTTACTATTTACATACAACATCTTATTTTAGAGCGGCCACAGTGACAATTCCATTCATAGACCTTAAATCTCAATATCAGTTGAATAAACAAAATATCGACAATGCGATTAATAAAGTATTGTCTCATGGCCAATATATTATGGGCCCGGAGGTTAATGAACTTGAATCACAATTGGCAGAATTTATTGGGGTTAAGCATGCACTTGCATGTTCTAGTGGTACCGATGCGCTTCTACTACCGCTGATGACTCTGGGCTTAAAGAAGACCGACGCCGTATTTACTAGCCCATTCACATTTTTTGCTTCTGCTGAATCTATTTCATTGGCTGGGGCAACACCTGTCTTTGTCGATATCAACCCCAATACTTATAATCTTGACCCGTCAGATCTTGATAGAAAAATTCAAGCTATTTTAGACCAAGGTAAATTGACCCCGAAAGCCGTTATGCCAGTGGATTTGTTCGGGTTAGCGGCAGACTATGAGCAGATAAATAAAACTGCTAAAAAATATGGCTTATTAGTTCTAGAAGACGCGGCCCAATCATTTGGAGCACAATATCATTCAAAAAAAGCATGCAGCTTAGGAGACGTTGCTGCTACGAGTTTTTACCCCGCCAAACCCCTCGGCTGTTATGGCGATGGTGGTGCAGTCTTCACCGATGACTCTTCTCTGCACGAAGAACTATTATCATTGAGAGTTCATGGCCAGGGGACGAGTGGCGACAAATACGACAACGTGAGAATTGGTTTGAATGCTCGTATGGATACTATTCAAGCTGCGGTACTACTGGAAAAACTGAAAATTTACGAGGACGAGATTGAATCAAGAAACCAAGTAGCGAGAAGCTATACTGAAAAGCTTAGCGGCATCGTAACAACGCCAATTGTTCCAGAAAATCAAGGCTGTGTTTGGGCACAATACTCAGTTCAATCGGATAACCGAGAAGGCGTAAGAAGTTCACTGCAGGATAAGGGAATACCTACCGCCGTGTTCTACCCTGTCCCAATTCATCTCTCAACTGCTTATAGGTCGCTGGGCTATAACGAGGGTGACTTTCCAGTAAGCGAATCGGTCTCTAAGAAAATATTTAGCTTGCCCATGCATCCATATTTAGAAGAAAATGATATTAAATTCATCTCTGATGCTATAGCAGCTGCCATATAGAGATGAATGTTGGAACTATTCGCAGCACAAGAAGCTTATTGATTTTTACGCTTGATCTGATCGCAATTATTTCTATATTTTCAGGTGTTTATTACCTAAGACTATCTAAACTACCAAACTACTACTCTTCTGATCTTTGGCTTATAACACTGACATTTATATCAGTGTTATTTATCTCTGGAACCTATTTTAAAGAACGAGGGACTAAACTACCAGCTCTGCCTATTAGAACTTTTTTAATTAGTATAGTAGCTGGCACTATTTGCATAGTTTGGCTTTACCTTCTTGGGCCATCAAGCTTCACTGAATATTTTGGACGAGGGATACTACCAACAGCGACGATCCTCTGTGGTATTTCAGCAACTTGGATAAGATTTGCCATTAACGGCTTATATCATCGCCAGGAACTAGGTGCAGAATTACTTTACCTTGGTTACTCTGCAAGTGGTTCAGCATTTTTGAACGAGCTTAAAGATCACTCAGAAGTACGATTAATTACTATCGCAACGCAATCTGATGTAAAAGTAAATTTTGATCGCTATTCATTGAATCGTAGTGAAGTTAGTGAATTGCTACTCGATTTTAACTGGCAAAGCGTGGTTATTGATCCCTCTTATAATGTCAGTAAAAAAGAGACCGATAACCTTGTATCCTTAAGGTTAAAAGGAACTCCAGTATTGTCATTAACCGAATTTTACGAAAAATTTTGGTTCATGATTCCCGTACATGACATCAGCGATGATTGGTTTTTACAGTCACAGGGCTTTTCGATGCTTGGCAGCCCCATATCGATGAGAGTAAAGCGTTTAATTGATCTTATATTATCATCAGTTCTACTTGCTATATCGGCGCCATTAGTCTTATTTTTTGGCCTATTAATCAAACTAACA
>JBLHIH010000058.1:0-22976 GCA_047616645.1 Flavobacterium sp.
GACCCACGTCCGTTTCACGCCATTGTCGGGTAAGAATAAAACCTATTTCGCGGTCATTATTTGTGCTATTCCTGGCCATGCTGCTCTTATCACATCAATTGAGTTAAATAGATAAGGCCAGATAAGTGTTTTGATGAAAACTGGCCACTTCCTCTCCATCATCTATGCTAAATGAGAACGATGAGTGATTCACCCCCCGCTCTGAATAAGCGTCTAACAATGAGCCTAAATATGATGATTAAGAAATAGTGCAGCATAATTTACTAAAGCTTAAAACCTTGGCAAAACCTCTGTGATGTGGCTACAAGCCATTGGCGTTAACACGGAGAGCAGCTTATTAACAGGGGCCCTGTAGACGTTTATCGAACGGTAAAAGCACGAGGGTTTAAAACAAATCGCGTACTGCTTTACGCACTTCAAGTGCGCAATTTTGGGTATCCATTGGAATGATCTAGATCCAAGCCTAAAGGCAAACCTTCTAGCAGAAGTTGAGGGCACCGATAACTCGCCGCAAAGACGAAACTAATAACTAATTTGCACAATCGAATTGATTTCTCTCTTATGAATTTGAACATCAACATCGAACCCATTTCTAATATTTTCTGCGGTAATCACTTCCGACGGCGACCCTTCTGCTAACAAACCTCCTTTCTTCAGAAGTAATAAACGATCCGAAAATCGAGCTGCCAAATTGATATCGTGAATGACAACGAGGATACTGGCCCCTTTATTTGCGAGGTTTCTAAGTAGATTAAAAAAGGCAATTTGGTGAGCCAAATCCAAAGGCGCCGTAGGCTCATCAAAGAGATAAACGGCACTGTCTGGTTTATCCCAAAGTTGCGCTAATACTCTCGCAATCTGAACACGTTGTTTTTCTCCACCTGAAAGAGACGTATAAGCTCGATCTTTTTCCTCGTAGAGATCCAATTCATTAAGAAGCTTATTCACTATATTTCTGTCAATTACCGAACTTGTAAACTGTGGATACCGACCCATCTCAACAACCTCTTTTACAGAGAAAGGAAATTCAAGACCCGATCTTTGAGGTAAGTAAGCTAATTGACGCGCTCTTGCTTCGAGATTAATCTTTGACAAGGAAGAACCCTCTAGATAAACCTCACCTGAGCTAGGCTTTAATTCTCCAGCCATCATTCTCAGCAAACTCGTCTTGCCCGCACCATTGGCACCGATTAGCGAGACAATCTCTCCTGCACACAAGTCAAGACTGAGCCCATCTACAACGAGTTTTTTATCAATTTCATAGGAACAATGCCCTGCGTACAATCTCATATTCCTAATTTCTCCCGACTAAGAAGAATGAGGTAGATAAAAAATGGTCCACCTACCATTGCGAGCAAAATACCTACCGGCAATTCAGCTGGTGCAAAAACCGTGCGACTAATACCATCTGCAACGACAACAAGAATTGCACCTAATAAGGCGGAACAGGGAATCAATATATGATGACTGGAGCTGCTTGAGAGTCGAATGAGGTGAGGCACAATAAGCCCAATAAAACTAATCACGCCGACTAAAGAAACGCTAAGACTGACAATCAAAGCAGTATAAATAATTACCTTTCTGCGTAATTTAGGTACGAATATACCCAAAGATGCCGCCTCCTGATCCCCTAAAGTTATTGTGTTTAGCTGGGCTCCTAGCCGATACAACAAAAATATAAAAGGCAGGATAATAAGCGCAATTCCCACCATCTCCCACTGAACCGAACCAAAACTACCCAAAGCCCAAAAAGCCACCGACCTTAACTGCGCATCAGATGATAAATAAGAGAATAATCCAATTCCGGATAGCGCTATAGCATTGATCGCTATCCCCGCTAAAAGCATACCGGACATAGACCCACTACGACGCCCAACGGCAAGCACTATGAAGGTTGTCAGCAGACCTCCAACAAAGGCGCAACCTGATAAGCCGAGTCTGCCGAAAAAACCTTCGCTAGAACCAATAACCATAAAGCCCGCAGCGAAAAGAGCAGCGCCGCTGGAAACACCTATAAGCGCAGGATCTGCTAAAGGGTTTCTAAATAAACCTTGAATCGCCGCACCTGCTACCGCAACTCCGGCACCAACTATAATATTTAGCATAATCCTAGGCAGCCTAATATCGATAAATATTAGGCTATCTAAATCACTTTGTTGCCCACTGACAAAATGCCAGAGATTGATATTTACTGGACCCAATACCAAAGCAAAGACAGAAATGATGATCAAACATATAGATAAGGTAACTACCGGCCTCGACCTCAACATTTACTCATACCTTCGACACAAACATTGATAGGTAATGTTAGATAGTTTTGAGTTACAGACATCTCGCAAGCATAAGCCACAACCTCAACTCCAGCACAAAGCGCTGATTTAATTCCCTCCATGTACTCTGGGTCAATATGTTCTGCAATCGAAACGCTCGAAATACCAGAATGTTGAACACAAAATATCAGTACGGCGCGATGGCCACCTCGTTTCATTCCAATCAGTTCCCGAAGATGCTTACGACCTCTTATGCTCACTGTATCTGGAAAAAAACCCCTCCCTTTACCAAAGCGCTCATCTAGTAAAGTGACACTTTTCACTTCCACGTAACAATTTGGTTTATCAGGACCTGTTAACAGAATGTCGATACGACTATTTTCATTTCCATATTTAACTTCTGTTTGCAAATGTTCATATTGAATAAGCGATGGAATACGGTCTTGCTCTATCGCCTCCTTAATTAATAAATTTGCCTTCGCCGAATTAATACCAATAAAATTGCCATCATTATCTTGTGCCAATTCCCAAGTATGAGAATACTTTCTTTTTGGGTTATTCGAATGGGAATAATAAACAGTAAAGTCAGGCTCGGCACAATTAGTCATCTTGCCAGTGTTTGGACAATGAATCGTTATCATCTCCCCATCCACTGAATGAATATCAGCTAGAAACCGCTTATATCGTTTAATTAACGTACCCATTTCTAGGGCAGGTGAATAGATCAATTATTATTTCTCTTACTTAACGGAATGGGAACTGTAAAGTGAGTATAACCCCCACGCCTTCTTCGCGTTACATTAAGCCACGGTTCAAATTTTCTATGCCCTGCGCTAATTTTTCCATACTTTGTGCGTAACTGAAACGTACAGAAACCTCTGATTGATAAAACCCAAAGTCAGTACCCGGAGTGATAGCAACATCGAACTCTTCCAGCATTCTAGAACAAAATGCTTCTGAATCAGTGTAGCCCTCGGGTAAGGTCGCATATACATAAAACGCACCCTGGGGCATAAGGGAAATGCCAAACCCCAAATGACTAAGGCCTTTGACAAGAAAGTCACGGCGAGATCGAAACTCGGCTCGGTTACTTTCCATTTCAGCAATAGCTTCGGGTTCAAACGCACTTAGCGCTGCATATTGCGCAATACTTGAAGGACAAATAAACAAATTTTGCGCCAACTTTTCAACATTCAATATTGCAGATTCAGGTACCACTAGCCAACCTAAACGCCAGCCAGTCATACCAAAATATTTTGAAAAGCTATTGATCACAATGGCCTCTTTAGAAAACTCCAAAGCGGATCGCAGTGGTTCATCAGAGTAATGAAGACCATGATAAATCTCATCCACAATCAGATGTCCTTCCCTCTCATCCAATACATCGACAATTTCTTTCAAATCCTTTGTGCTGATAATCGCACCAGTTGGATTGGAAGGAGAGGCAAGTAATACGCCTCTAGTTGTTTCCTGCCAATGTTTTCTTACCAACTCTGCGTTTAGTTGAAAGCCACTATCAGCACTTACTGGAACCAATTGCCCTTGTGCCCCAAAGCTCTTCAAAAAATGACGATTACATGGATACCCCGGATCAGACATCAATAATCCTTCTCCGTGATTTAAAGTGAGTGCTGTGGCGAGCAAAAGCGCACCAGAACCACCACTTGTTATGAAGATCCTTTCGTAGGAAACATCAAGGCCGTAAACTTTCTTATAATGTTGAGTAATCTTCTTTCTCAGTCCAGGCAAACCATCCGCCGGTGTATATTTCGTATGGCCATCATCCAATGCGCGCTTTCCCGCAACAACGATAGGCGCGGGTGTAGGAAAATCAGGTTCACCGACTTCCATATGTATGATGGGGCGCCCCTGAGCCTCTAATTCATTCGCTCGAGCCAGCAACTTCATGACTCTAAAGGGATTAATCTCACTTAAGCGATTGGCATACTGTCTATCCACTATCTACACTACCTTTATATTATTACTCTGCTGCTGTACTCGCTGTAATGATCCGATAATAGTGAAATGAGGGCCCTCGACTCAAGGGTTTTGGTCTCTCATTTCCGAAAATCACGGCTCACCACCCTCATTTTATGTGTTTCTTAACCTAAAGACCCTACTTTTGGGTATATTTATCCATTTCTTACTTGGCTAAGGCTTATTGTTCTGGTAACGTTCGCTGCTCGATTTTGAACAGGTTTTTCGCGAATAGCTAATAGGAAAGAACTATGGTGGCAAAACGTAAAAAGACGTCAGCGACAAAGACTAAATCAAAAGCAACAAGTGCTAAAAAGCCCCCTGTTAAAAAGGCAATTGTTAAGGCTAAAACAGCAACTAAAATAAAAGCAGCAGCGAAAGCCGCACCTAAGAAGAAGGTAGTCGCAAAAAAAGTAACCAAGCCTGCAGCTAAGAAATCTAGTTCAAAAAAGGCAGCCGCTAAAAAAGTAACGCCTGAAAATAAAGCAGCACCAAAAAAAGTAGCAAAGCCTGCTGCTAAAAAAACGGTGGCTAAGAAAGCGGCTCCAACAAAAAAAACGAGTGTCAAAAAAACAAGCACAAAAGAAGTCGCTTTAAAAAAAGCTGCATCTAAACCAAAAGCTACGCCAAAGACGACAAGCAAGGTTAAAGCGAAAGCCACACCAAGCGCTAAAAAAGTCACTCCAAAAACGATAGAAATAAAGGCAAAGAAAAAGTTGAACGCAGTATCTAAATCTTCCGACAAGGCGAAAACAACCAAGACCAAAGCTAGCCCAGATGACAAGGCAGACGAGGTTAAAGAGTTAAGCAAAACAAAAAAAACAAAGCCTAAGGCAATCGTTAAGAAAAGTACCACTAAAAAGAAAGCTGCGGTTACAAGAACGGCCGCAAGACAACTTCCTTCCAAACCCGTTAAGTCAGCAAAAATTGATGACTATATGAACGAGAAGGAACGAGAGTTCTTTCGCGGCAAACTTCTGGAGTGGAAGCATCAACTCATGGAAGAGGTGGACAGAACCGTCACCCACATGAAAGATCAAGCTTCAAATGATCCGGATCCTGCAGATAGAGCGACTCAAGAAGAAGAGTTCAGCCTTGAACTTCGAACCAGAGATAGGGAGCGTAAATTAATCAAGAAAATCGATAGCACGCTCAGCCTAATTGATCAGGATGAATATGGTTATTGTGAATCCTGTGGTATCGAAATTGGTATCAAGCGCCTCGAAGCTAGGCCGACAGCAACACAGTGTATCGACTGCAAGATGTTGGATGAAATCCGAGAAAAACAAATTCTCGGCTAATTTCTATACTGAATATGATGTGATCTGTCATGAATGCTAGAAACACCTACATAGGTCGTTTTGCTCCTTCACCAACAGGTCCGCTTCATTTTGGGTCTCTAGTGGCTGCTTTAGCAAGTTACCTTGATGCCAGGTCCAAGAATGGGCAATGGCGCCTGCGAATCGAAGATCTTGACCCCCCCAGAGAATCAAGTAGCGCCCCCGACCAAATAATTGAGCAACTACAACATTTTGGCTTTAAGTGGGATGGTAACATCCTATTTCAAAGCGCCCGCCTATCAACCTATCAGGCCGGCCTTGAACGACTAGAAAGCAAAAAAATGTGCTATCCCTGCACATGCAGCAGAAAATCATTTGGGCAGGTCTATCCAAATATTTGTCGACACCGTACATCAAGTACAGAACCGTTCGCGACAAGGTTAATGGTACAAGATGCTACTATTTGTATAGACGACAATATATTGGGATATCAAAGTTGGCATGTAGAAGAGGATATTGGCGACTTTATTATCAAACGCAAAGACGGATTATTTGCCTATCAATTAGCGGTTGTTATTGATGATGCAGACCAGAAAATCACTGATATTATTCGTGGAAGCGATTTACTGGATTCGACACCTAAGCAAAATTATCTGCGACAATGTCTTGAACTCCCTGAGATCCAACATGCTCACATTCCCGTCATTCTTGGAGATGATGGAAATAAACTGAGTAAACAAGCCCATGCCGCTGCTGTATCCAGATCAGATTCAACTCACGTTTTCCTTCTCGCTTTAAAGGCATTGGGACAGACGCGCATCGAGCCAAACACAACAACTTTCATGATGAAACAAGCCATCAAAAATTGGCGTATCGAAAATATCCCAAAAATAAAATCAATTGCATTTAGAAGCCTTTAGCTTCTCTTATTAACAAGCCTTTAGCTTCTCTAATAAACAACCCAAATCTTCATTTGTAGATAATAAATGGTAATACAGGTCCAAACCCAGTTATGCTATTTTTAGACACGTAAAGGTTGATCAGTAAATACCCATTTATAGACGGATTTTGCCATTGATTATCGAGCGAATTATTAATTTTATTTCACTAGGTTTTTTCGTTTTTATCGCGGAAATTAACTGGTCACCAAACGTTGGTGGATGGATTTGGTATACGTATTATTTTGCATGGTTTGCGCTCATTGTTCTTTGCTACTTAGCTACCTTGAAAATCTCACTCAGTTCCACAACCAATCAAGACAAATGACAATTCCCCTTTCCCAAATATTTGTCATTAGTTTTAGCTATCTTTGCATTTTATTTGGCTCCGCATATTTTGCGGAAAAAGGATTAATACCCAAATCAATCACCCAACATCGGTTTATCAGAGTGGTATCTCTTGGGGTCTACGCTGGCGCCATTGCATTCTACGGATCTATCGGCCTCGCCGCCCAATTTGGACCAAGCTATTTACTCTACTTTTTAGGCTCAAGCGCCGCGTTTCTTGTTGCTCCTCTCATTATGAATCCACTCGGTAAAGTCGCCTTAGCCCATAAATTAGGATCCCTAGCCGACGTATTCGCTTTTCGGTATCCAGCCCCCTGGGTCGGCGGGCTCATCACGCTATTAATGTTGCTTGGGGTCTTACCACTTATTGCACTGCAGATTCATGCCGTATCAGGATCTATTCATTTACTTAATCAAGATATCGGCACAAATGGCCTAGAAGTTATTTTTTGCATTTTAATGACAGTTTTTGCGATTTTGTTTGGTGCTCGACACGTATCAACTCGGGACAAGCATGAGGGCTTAATTTTTGCCCTCGCGATAGAATCAATATTTAAGTTCTTGGCTTTCGCTGCTCTCGCCTTTTATGCAATATATGGTGTTTTTGGAAGCATTGAGGCAGTTAATATTTGGTTAAATACGAGTTATTGGACTGAACATACCCAGCTCTCCTTGGCCGCAGGACCCTCACGATCGATGTTGCTAATGTTTTTTGCATTTGCCATTGCTGCGCCCCACTTATTCCATATTTTACTCACAGAAAACAATGACGAAACATTAATTATTGCATCCAGATGGGGCTTCCCCCTGTACATGTTAGGGCTTAGCCTATGCATTCCACCCATTCTGTGGGCGGCAAACAAACTAGGGATAGAGTCCTCCCCAGAGTTTCACGCTATTAGCTTAGGCTTAGCATCCTCTAACCAGCCAATTACTATCTTAGGATTTATAGGCGGATTTGCCGCCGCCAGTGGCGTACTCATCGTCATCACGCTTGCTTTAGCATCTATGTCTATCAATCACATAATGTTGCCGCTCTATAGGCCAAACCCAAAGGTTAATTTTCTTCGCTTTGTTTTGAATGCACGTCGAGCACTCATCATTGGCATTATCACCGCAGCCTTCTTACTAAACCAATTATTCGATGATCAGCAGACCCTAATAAGCTTAGGTATCGTTACCTTTGTTGCGGTATTACAGTTTCTTCCAGGTCTAGTAGGTACTTTCTATTGGCGTGACGCGAACACTAAAGGATTAGTAGCAGGGCTACTAGGGGGCTTTACCGTATGGTTGTTGATGCTCTTTTTACCATTGATGGGAGACATCGTCTCTTCATTTCGGATAGATGCCTCCCTAGTTTTTGAACCCAGCCAACAGGTTTGGCACAAAGCAACGTTAATATCACTGAGCATCAACTGTCTGGCTTTTGTCATTGTTTCACTTTTAAGCAAAGCAAATATAGAGGAGCTTAAGGCCGCCGATGAATGTATTGGAATATCGCCAATTCAACTTTATCAAGGAGAACTTCAGCTTAGCTCAGTAACGGAAATGGAAATGCATTTGTCCTTAGCAATAGAACCAGAACCAGCCTCCCACCTCATCAACGAAGCACTGTCAGAATTATCATTAAAAAATAATGAATCTCGCCCCTTCGCGTTGATCAGAATCAGGAACAACATTGAATCAAACCTGACGACGACAGTGGGGCAAACACTGGCGCATATCATCATTTCACGATTTCTACCTTTAAAAAAACACATGCCAGGGGATATCGTCAGTGAAAGCGTACAGAGCATGGAACATCGTTTTGAAATCCATCAAGCAGAACTGACGGGGCTAGCAGCAGAACTTAATAATCTCAGAAGATACCATCGACAACTTCTCCAAGACTTACCCACCGCAGTTTGCTCTATTGATAGCAATTACACAGTACTCACCTGGAATTTGGCGATGGAGGAGTTGACGGGAATTCACTCTGAAGAAATTGTTGATAGAGCAATTTCCACGCTGGTTTCGGAGTGGTATCAACTGCTCGTTGATTTTACAAACACTGCATCCTTAGACAGAATGAAAGTTGAATTTAAAATACGTAATTCCCATCGTCTATTGTATTTACACAAATCCTTAATAGAGAGCGATGTAAATCAAGGGGAAATTATTATTGTTATTGAGGACATTACAGACGAACAGAAATTGGAACAACAACTTCTACACAACCAAAGGTTAGCCTCCATCGGACAACTAGCAGCCGGGGTCGCCCATGAAATTGGCAACCCCATTACCGGTATCGCCTGTCTTGCACAAAACATCAAACTTGATTCTGATCAGCCAGAGCTCCTCCAAATCTCAGATGAAATATTAGAACAAACAAACCGAATTTCTAGCATTTTAAAATCTCTGGTACATTTTGGCCACAGCGGTAGGCCAGATATGAAGCAACCTTTGGCACCTGTCGTCTTAAGACAATGCATTAACGAGGCAATCAATTTGTTAAATTTGTCCAGTGATCACAAAGGAATTAATTACATTAACCGATGCGAAATCGACCTAAAAGTGCTGGGGGATGGACAAAGATTATTACAAGTATTTATTAATCTCCTAACAAACGCCCGTGATGCCTCAAAAGAAAATGACGAAGTCATCATTGTAGGAAAGCTTGTGGAGGGAACCATTGTCATAGATATTATCGATAGAGGACATGGCATTGCAGCAGAAGATAGACAGAAAGTTTTCGAGGCCTTCTACACAACCAAAGATCCAGGACAAGGCACTGGACTCGGTCTGGCTATCGTAATCACCATTATTGAAGAGCATCACGGCGCGATTTCTACAGAGGCAAATGAATCCGGCGGTACCAAAGTGTCAATCAAACTACCCTATTTAGAAAAGACGCTAGAAAGCGACCTTGAAAATGAGCTGAAGAACGACACATGAACTTGTTGACACAGCCCGCCCTTCCATTGTTAAGTAAGTCCTCACACCCCTTCCCCGGCAGTTATGAGCGGTAAAAAAATATTAATTATCGAAGACGAAGTTGTCATTCGATCATCCCTTGTTAAATTTCTGAGCAAAAAGGGATTTATCGTTAGCGAAGCTGGCTCCATCAGTGACACTGAAATTTTTGATCTACAAAAATTCTCATTGATCATCACCGACCTCCGTCTACCAGGGCCGACTGGTACTAATATCATTCAGATGGCACCGAGTATCCCTGTACTCATTATGACGAGCTATGCGAGTGTAAGCTCAGCCGTCGATGCAATGAAACTGGGTGCAGTGGACTACATCGCTAAACCCTTTGAATACGACAACTTACTGATAACAATAAAGTCAATAATCGACGATCCAATATCAAATGTAGAAACACCCCTACAAGGTATGATTGGTGAGGGTGAAGCTATGCATCTACTGTTTAGTCGGATATACAAAGTTGCGCCCACAGACACAAACGTACTTATTTTAGGTGAGTCTGGCACGGGTAAAGAGTTAGTTGCAAAAGCCATTCACAGCAATAGCAAACAAGCTAATAAGAAAATGATATCTCTAAATTGTGCGGCGATTCCGGATAGCCTCATTGAATCCGAATTATTTGGACATGAAAAAGGCGCTTTCACCGGAGCGACAGCGCAGAGAATGGGTCTCGTTGAAGCCGCAGATGGCGGTACTTTATTTCTGGACGAGATCGGCGAACTCCCAATGGAAGCCCAAGCACGCCTACTAAGAGTAATTCAAGAAGGCGAAGTGAGACGGGTAGGTTCTGTCGAAACTACCAAGGTCAATGTGAGGTTAATAGCCGCGACCCATAGGAATTTAAAATCCTTAAGTAAAATAGGTGAATTTAGAGAGGATCTCTATTACCGCCTTAATGTGGTTAAACTCAGTTTACCGCCCCTAAGAGAGAGGCCCGAAGATATTATCTCTCTGAGCCAACACTTTCTTTCAAAGGCATGCCAAAAGTTAGAGAAACCCCATCTAAGGTTTACCGAAGAAACAAAAAAGCTAATCCTAGAATATCGCTGGCCGGGCAATATTCGTGAACTCGGAAACGCCATTGAACGGGCTGCCATTCTCTGCGAGGGTACACTTATCCCACCTGACTTACTCGCCATTGAAATTGAGCCCGCAGACGATCATGACAATTCAGATCTGTTATTAGATGACCTTTCTCTCGAAGACTACTTCCAACGATTTGTTATTGAGAATCAAGATCAAATGACTGAAACAGAAATGGCCCAGAAACTGGGTATTAGTCGAAAAGCACTGTGGCAAAAACGGCAGAAACTTCAACTACCTCGAGAACGCTCGAAAAGACGATAAGGCATGCCATGCCATCGAGCTGAGCTGGCGATTTTTTTGAAAGAACCAAAAAGTGTTACTTATAGCCCCATCGTTGTTACCAATGGTAACAAACCCTTTTTTTTAAAATTATCACGATATTGTAAGTCTCTGAATTTTAAAGAATATATTTATTTTCCATATTGGCATAGTAAATGCACTCTCTATACATAGCGAAAACGCAAATAGAGTGCAATAAAAAAAACAAGCACTTGATAATAAGAATAATAACGATAATAAGAAAAACAAAAAACTGGCTCGCTGAATGGGAAAAGTTTACTTTTCCCATTTTTCTTCTCGTCACAAAAAAATTAATCCTCCATATCCCCATCCCATGACCACGTGCGCGAGTTATTAACCTTTCTTTGCTACGAACATCAGGATCGACACTAGCATCAGCCCTCGCATCTGTTAGTATGCGGACATAAAAATAAATTCTTGGTAATAATTCTCTATCCGCTCTACATTTCAAAGCCAAGCACAGAAATTAATTCAATCACACTCTCATGGACAGAAAACAGATGCCTATTGAAACGGGGCTTGCTGATAATCCAATAAGCATTAATGCATTAAAAGTTGTCAGAAGGTTAAGTAGCCAAGGATATGAAGCCTATTTGGTCGGCGGATGTGTACGAGATTTACTATTAGGTAGAGCGCCCAAAGATTTCGATGTAGCAACTAACGCCCACCCAGATGAGGTCGGGGAGTTATTCAAGAATTCTCGGCCTATTGGCCGTCGTTTTAAGATAGTCCATGTTCGATATGGACGGGATATCATTGAGGTTGCAACATTCCGTGCCCCGCATGCCGACAATTCATCCAACACCACGGACACTGGCCTCATTCTCTCCGACAATAGTTATGGCAGCTTTAGTGAGGATGTTTTTCGACGCGACTTCACTGTAAACGCACTCTATTACGACGCGGATACAAAAGAAATTCGAGACCTTGTAGATGGGCTTTCTGATATAGATGCCCAAGTATTGAGGCTCATCGGAGACCCTGAAAGCAGATACCGTGAAGATCCCGTTAGAATGTTAAGAGCAGTGCGCTTCAAAGCAAAACTAGGCTTTACGCTGTCTGAAGATACGGAAGAGCCGCTACGAAAAATTGGGCATTTACTTCAAGACATACCACCAGCTCGCCTTTTTGAAGAGATGTTAAAATTATTCATGTCAGGATATGGCGAAAAAGCCTTTGAAATCCTAATGGAATACGAATTATTTGGCTGGTTATTCCCTGACAGCAAAAATGCCATGGCGATAAATGATAGAACAAAAAAACTTATTGCTTTGTCCCTTGCAAGCACAGATAAACGGATTGCGGAAGAAAAGCCCGTCACACCAGCGTTCGTATTTGCCGCCTTGTTGTGGCATCCATTTGAGATTGAAAGGGATCGCCTAAAAGAACTGGGAGATACCAATGCTGCTTTTGAGGCAGCTGGTAATGTTATTGGCAAACAACAGTTTTTCACGTCAATTCCAAAGCGCTTTTCCGGACCTATGCGCGAAATATGGCAACTTCAGTCACGTCTAGGTATACGTACTGGTAAAAAACCTGAGGGCATCGTCATCCACAGAAGATTCAGAGCCGCCTATGATTTTCTGTTAATTCGAGAGCTATCGGGAGAAAATTTGGAAGACCTTGGTCAATGGTGGACTGATTATCAAGAGCAAAATCCTGAGCAACGAGCAGAAATGACTCGGCGCCAACCTAAGACATCTTCGAATCGCAGACGCAAACGTCGGCCTCCTAAAAAACCTGAGAATGCTGATGGTTAATACCATACCAGCTAAGGTAGGATATAGCAGGAAGCGAGTTCGGAGCCTCGATTGAAATCTAAAAATTCACCACGGTATATTGCCATTGAAGGACCGATTGGCGTTGGCAAGACCTCATTCACTTTGCGTCTCGCAGAATCTCTACACTATGAAACGGTTTTGGAGAAAGCAGATGAAAACCCTTTCCTTGAACGCTTCTACCAAAACAGACGCCAGGCAGCACTACCCACACAATTGTTTTTTCTTTTTGAAAGAGCGCGCCAAATTCAAGAATTACGACAGGCTGACATGTTCGAGCCATTTAGAGTCGCTGACTTTTTACTTGAAAAAGATCGTTTATTTGCTGAAGTCAATTTAGATAGTGACGAACTAAAACTATACGAAAACATTTACACGTATTTGACCATCGATGCGCCTCAACCCGATCTAGTCATCTATCTACAAGCACCCACAGATGTATTGATGCAAAGAATACAGCAACGAGGACTACCATCGGAACAGGGTATAGAAAAGCAATATCTCACTCAATTGGCAGATGCTTACACTCAATTTTTTCATTTCTATGACGACGCTCCTCTTCTAATCGTAAATGTTGCAGAAATTGATCTCGTTAATAATGATCAAGATTACGAATCTCTTCTCGCGTATATTACTGGATTGTCCCATGGACGACACTATTACAACCCCTCACCCCTCATGATATAGAAACCCTATATGACTGCTCTACATTACCCAAGCTGGCAAGATCTAGAAGATCACGCCGCACAAGCCCAGACCTTTTCAATGTCCAATTTGTTTAGGGAAGATCCAAATCGCGCAAGTGATTTCTCAGTAAAAGCAGCGGGGATTTACCTAGACTACTCAAAAAATCTTATTACTCAAAAAAGCCTGGACTTATTTTCTGCCATCAGCAAAGAGGCAAAGATTGAGGATGCTGTAGAAAATTTATTCAAAGGTGAAAAAATAAACATCACAGAAGATCGTGCCGCCTTACATACTTTACTACGTTGCCCTCAGGATCAAGCGCCTAAACTACTCGCAAAAGAAACAAAACAAATTGCTGATGCTTTAGACAAAATGAGGGCCTTAAGCAATGACATAAGAAACGGAATTTGGTTAGGCAGCACTGGAAAGAAGATAAAACACGTGATTCATTTGGGTATCGGCGGCTCAAATTTGGGACCTTATATGATCGATGAAGCACTCGCTCCCTATCGAGAAGACGCAAGTGATGAAATTAAATGCCACTATATCGCCAATATTGACGGCCACCATATTTCGCAAGTCATGGCAGAAGTTGATCCATTGGAGACCCTCGTTCTGGTCGTTTCTAAAAGTTTCTCTACTTTAGAAACTAAGGCCAATGCTATCACTGCGCGTAAGTGGTTACTCACCAACCTCGACAAATCTGATCTAGAAAAGCATTTTATCGCCATTACATCTAATGAAAAAGCAGCGATTGATTTTGGTGTTTCAAAAAACAATATATTACCCATGTGGGATTGGGTCGGTGGTAGGTATAGCCTCTGGTCCACAGTCGGTCTTCCCATTGCCATCCGCTACGGATACGCGAACTTCAGGCATTTGCTTGATGGCGCGGCAGAAATGGATCAGCACTTCGCAACAAATCCAATGTCAAAAAATATGCCGATGATCCTCGCCTGGCTCGGTATTTGGTATCAGCACTTTTTCAATGCTCATAGTCATGCTGTGATTCCTTACGATCATGGCTTGCGTTTTCTACCCGCCCACCTTCAACAACTTGACATGGAAAGTAATGGGAAAACCATCAGGCTTGACGGAAAGGAGGCAACTTATCCAACCGGCGCTGTTATTTGGGGAGGTGAAGGTAGCAATGGTCAGCATGCTTTCCACCAACTCTTACATCAGGGTACTCGTTTTGTTGGAATCGATTTTATTCTCCCTTTAAGCCCACACCATAAACATCAAGATCATCATGATTACTTGGTCGCAAATTGCTTGAGTCAAAGCCAAGCTCTGCTTGTTGGTCAGGACACGCTCGGTGCAGAAGGGGCTAATTCAAAGCACAGAAACATGCCTGGCAATCGACCTTCAAATACATTATTAGTTGATGAACTAAGTCCCAAAACTTTAGGCGCGTTAATTGCGCTATATGAACACAAGGTTTTTTGCCAAGCCGTAATTTGGCAAATCAATCCTTTTGATCAATGGGGCGTAGAATTGGGCAAAGAACTTGGTGACATTATTTATCAAGAAATTACTGCACATGAGTCAACAAGTCGTGCCACTGAAGATAATGGCGCCAAAAATAACAGCCTCGATAGTTCAACTTCGACACTCATTAATCGATACTTAGAACAGAGAAAGAAAGTAGTTTAAAAAAGGGAACACCTATGTCTGAACAAAAAATCTATCCCATTATTCCTGAAGCAAAAAGTCGAGCCTTCATTGATAGAGACGAATATCTGGCTATGTACGAGGCTTCAATTGATCAACCGGAGTCTTTCTGGGCTGAACAGGCAAAGGAGCTAATCACTTGGCACAAACCCTGGGATAAAGTCTCTGAATCCAATATGGAAAAGGGAGAAGCCGCCTGGTTCATTGGGGCTGAGCTCAATGCCAGTGTAAATTGTATCGACAGGCATCTAGAAACCCGCGCAGATCAAACTGCCATTGTTTGGGAAGGTGATGATCCCACTCAGTCTACACATATTAGCTATCGAGAGTTGCATGAACAGGTGTGTCGTCTCGCAAATGTACTCAAAGATCGGGGCGTCAAAAAAGGCGATAGAGTATGCATCTATATGCCAATGATCCCAGAGGCTGCCTACGCGATGTTGGCATGTACGCGCATTGGCGCAGTACACTCGGTCGTTTTTGGTGGCTTTTCTCCTCAAGCCTTACAAGATCGAATTTTAGATTCGGACTGCCAAACGCTCATCACGGCGGATGAAGGTGTGAGAGGCGGTAAACCAGTACACCTAAAACAAAATGCAGACACAGCACTAGAAAAATGCCCGGATGTACATACAGTGATAGTGGTTAAAAGAACCGGTGCAAATATTGATTGGAATGCAGTCCGAGACATCTGGTATGCAGAAGCAGGCGCGGCCGTTAGTGCTGAATGCGCTCCGACCATGATGAACAGTGAAGATCCATTATTTATTCTTTATACCTCAGGATCTACTGGTAAACCAAAGGGGGTATTACACACGACAGGTGGATACATGTTGTACGCAGCAATGACCCACAAATATGTCTTTGACTATCATGAAGGAGACATTTACTGGTGCACAGCAGATGTGGGCTGGGTGACGGGGCATTCCTATATTGTTTATGGACCCTTGGCTAATGGCGCAACAACACTAATGTTCGAGGGGGTCCCCACTTACCCTGACTCATCGAGGTGCTGGCAAATAGTTGATAAACATCAGGTCAACATTTTTTACACGGCCCCCACTGCACTTCGTGCGCTAATGGGACAAGGTGATAAATATGTGACCAACACTTCCAGAAAGTCATTACGACTGCTTGGGTCTGTTGGCGAGCCAATCAATCCAGAAGCATGGGAATGGTATTACAATGTTGTAGGGGAGCAGCAATGCCCCATCGTTGACACCTGGTGGCAAACTGAAACCGGCGGTATCATGATGACTCCCTTACCGGGAGCTACCCCACTTAAACCCGGATCAGCGATGCAACCATTCTTCGGCGTAAAATTAGCCCTCTTACATGCCGATGGCAGTGAAATAGAAGGAGAGGGCGCGGGCAATCTGGCAATCTCTCTATCTTGGCCTGGCCAAATTAGAAGCGTTTATGGTGATCATCAGCGCTGCATCGACACCTACTATTCCGCCTTTCCTGGATATTACTTCACCGGTGATGGTGCACGTCGTGATGCTGATGGTCACTTTTGGATCACAGGAAGAGTTGATGATGTACTCAATGTCTCGGGCCATAGAATGGGAACAGCCGAGGTTGAGAGTGCGCTAGTCCTTCACCCGGCCGTGGCTGAGGCAGCTGTAGTAGGCTTCCCCCATGACATTAAAGGGCAAGGAATATACGCCTACGTCACCTTAATGACAGGCGTCGAGGGGACAGAAGAATTGCTTCAAGAACTCAATAACTCTGTGCGAAGTGAAATTGGTGCTTTTGCTAAACCAGACAAACTTCAATGGGCACCAGGATTACCAAAAACCCGCTCTGGGAAAATTATGCGCCGTATACTGCGTAAGATCGCAGAAAACGATCTCGAGAATCTTGGGGATACCAGTACCTTAGCCGACCCAAGTGTAGTTGAAGGCCTGGTACAAAACCGGCAGTAGCGATGGATCAAAAGAAGAGGTCAAAAAAAGAACAAAAAAAAAGGGCAGATTATCTGCCCTTTTTATTACGTGCTTTCTAATAAAAGATTGTGCTTAAGATTCTTCGCTAGAACCTTCAGCAGCAGGTGCTTCATCCTTTACCAATTCCTTAATCGAAAGTTTAATTCGCCCACGTTCAACATCAAGACAAAGTACATCTATCTCTTGTCCCTCTTTTAAATAATCAGTCACTTTCTCTACTCGCTCTTTTGCAATCTGAGAAATATGAACCAAACCATCTTTACCTGGAAGGATATTAACAAAAGCACCAAAATCTGCAATTTTGACAACCTTGCCGTGGTAAACCTTACCCACTTCAGCTTCAGCTGTAATTTCTTCGATTTTAGCAACTGCTGCGTCACGAGACTCTTGACCTTCGCCGAAGATAGTGACCGTACCATCATCGTCGATATCAATTGTTGCACCTGTTTCTTCAGTGATAGACCGGATAGTTGCACCACCCTTACCAATGATGTCGCGAATCTTGTCAGACTCAACTTTCATCGTCACCATTGCAGGCGCATTAACTGAAACTTCAGCTCTTGAAGTAGCAATAACCTTGTTCATTTCATCCAAGATATGCAATCTTGCAACTTGAGCTTGCTCTAGTGCCGCTTCCATAATCTCTTCGGTGATACCTTGGATTTTAATATCCATTTGTAAAGCAGTGACACCAGTTGCAGTTCCTGCGACTTTAAAGTCCATGTCACCAAGATGATCTTCATCACCCAAGATGTCTGTCAGTATCGCAAAACCGTCATCGTCTTTTACAAGACCCATGGCAACACCAGCAACAGGTGCTTTAAGCGGTACGCCAGCATCCATTAATGAAAGACTAGCACCACAAACACTCGCCATTGATGATGAGCCGTTAGATTCTGTAATCTCAGAAACAACACGTACTGTGTAAGGCCAATCTTCCAATGATGGCAATACAGCGGCGATGCCACGTCTTGCCAATCTTCCGTGACCAATTTCTCGACGCTTTGGTCCACCAGAAAAGCCGGTCTCGCCAACACAGTAGTGAGGGAAGTTATAGTGCAATAAGAAATTATCGCGATAAGTTCCTTGAAGCGCATCAATGATCGCAGAATCACGCATTGATCCTAGTGTTGTTGTCACAATAGCTTGAGTTTCACCACGTGTAAACAAAGCAGATCCATGAGCTTTGCCCAATAAGCCTACTTCTACATCAATAGCACGAACGGTTTTAGTATCTCGACCGTCTATTCGAGGCTCACCAGCAACAATACGTGTTCTAACTGTTTTCTTTTCTAATTTGCCAAAGGCACCCGAAATATCTGAAGCTGAGAAACCTGTTTCTTCATTCGCTAAGGCTGCAACAGCCTGATCGCGCATCTCATGTAATTTATCCTGTCGAACCATTTTATCAACGGTTTGATAAGCTTCACTAACACCAGCGGCAAATTGTTCTGCAACAGCAGCATTTAGGGCATCATTTTCTGGCTCCGCTTCCCAATTCCAACTAGGCTTGCCAACTTCGGCTTGCAACTCTTTGATCGCCTTAATAACGACCTGCATCTCTTGATGAGCAAAAAGAACAGCACCTAACATTTGATCTTCAGTAAGCTCTTTCGCTTCAGATTCAACCATAAGTACAGCAGTTTCAGTACCTGCTACGACCATATCAAGATCGGACTCTGCAAGCGCTTCATAAGTTGGGTTAAGAATATAACCATCTTTTGTAAAGCCAACACGCGCACCACCAATCGGACCAGCAAAGGGCATGCCCGATAATGCTAGCGCTGCTGATGTGCCTATCATCGCAATAATATCTGGATCGATATTCTTATTTGCTGATATAACCTGACAGGTAACCTGAACCTCATTCATAAAGCTCTTTGGAAACAAAGGACGAATAGGTCTGTCGATTAAACGCGAAGTGAGGGTTTCTTTCTCGGATGGACGTCCTTCACGTTTGAAAAAGCCACCGGGGATTTTACCAGCAGCATAAGTTTTCTCTTCGTAGTTGACTGTAAGTGGGAAGAAGCCCTGTCCAGGTTTTGCTTCTTTTCGACCAACAACTGATACCAGTACCGAAGTTTCTTCAACTGTCACTAATACTGACGCTGTTGCCTGTCGGGCAATTTTGCCAGTTTCGATGGTGACTTCCTGGCCACCAAATGTAAATTTCTTCTTTACGGAATTCAAATTTTTCTCCAATTATAAATAGTTGCCGCGATCGCGAAGGTAGAAATTACCTTCGCCTAATTGCAGCTAGGCTTCTTTTATTTTCTTAGCCCAAGTCTTTTAATAAGCTGTGCGTATCGATCAGTACTTTTATTTTTTAAGTAGTTCAAAAGCTTTCGACGCTGACTTACCATACGCAATAAACCGATGCGAGAATGGTGATCATGTTTGTGCTCTTTAAAGTGAGACTGTAGCTGTTCAATGTTTGCAGTCAAAAGTGCAACTTGCACCTCTGGCGAGCCAGTATCATTTTCTGAACCACCAAAACCTTTCACGATTTCAGCTTTGTTTTCAGCAGTTAATGCCATTTTTTTCTCCTCATTAATATGCCGCTCTGACTTTATCCGCCAGAATTAAAATAAGACAAATAACCACGCATATTAGTAGTCACCGCCATATGGATTATGTTTAAGGTATTCACCCTAAAATTTATCCATTTCCTACAACAAAAAAATTGAATTAGTTAGCAACCAATCTTCGCGGTGCAACCTTTCCATCTTCCATTATCTCACCAACACCGATGAATTGTTCATCTTCGGTTTCGTTCGATTCTTTAAATAGCTTCACCCAACCAGATGTAGGTGATTTTGCTATTTGTACTGCCTGTCCTTGCATAATAAATGCAGCACTTAGCTCAGACAGGACAATTTTATTCCATCCTTCTAAGGCAAAAGACGCATCAAACAATAGCGTATCTATTGCCTCAAGACCCACCTCTTGCTCTTTTACTCTTAGACCGTCTATACCAATTGCTTGATCAATATGGAAAGGGCCCGATTGTGTTCTACGTAAGGCGCTAACATGAGCGCCGCAGCCTAATACTTTCCCTAGATCTTCAGCTAATGTCCTAATGTATGTCCCTTTACTACAAAGAACATCCAATATAAGAACATCACCCTGATTGGATAATAGATCCAATTGGTGAATGGTTATCGGACGAGCAGCTCTCTCTATTTCTATGCCTTTTCTGGCTAATTTATATAGCGTCTGACCATTTACCTTCAAGGCTGAATACATTGAAGGTATTTGCTCAATAGCGCCGCGAAATTGATCGAGCGCCTTCTCTAATTCGTCATCGGAATAAGCATCAACTTTGCACGCTTCCAATATCTCGCCTTCAGCATCGCCGCTGGCGGTTCTAATACCTAATTTAATTGTTGCCTCATAACGCTTATCGGCATCAAGAAGATACTGCGAAAACTTTGTTGCTTCCCCAAAGCAAAGAGGTAATACACCTGTTGCTAGTGGGTCAAGGCTGCCCGTATGGCCTGCCTTTTTTGCATTATATAGATGTTTTACTTCTTGTAAGGCACCGTTCGAGCTTATACCTATGGCCTTATCTAAAATCAAAATGCCATTGATTGCCCTACGTTTTGAAACTTTATTCATCGTCTATATGATTCTGCTGATCTCGCTTTAAAGCATCATCAATTGCCTTAGACATCCGTGCACCATTAACAATGGTTTTGTCATAGTGAAATCTAAGTTTAGGCGTTGTTCTAGTGGCTAATATTTTTGCTAATTGCGAGCGTAAAAATCCAGCGGCACTGTTCAAAATCTCAACACTTTCTTTGTGATGCTCATCCGGCAATACAGTGAAGTAAACATCTGCATAGGCAAGGTCTCGACTTACAGTAACCTCATTAACCGTAATCATGCCTATCCTTGGATCTTTTACTTCTCTTTGAAGCAAAATTGCAAGTTCACGCTGGATCAAGTCGGCTACCCGACGGCCTCTACTAAATTCTCTTGGCATAAATAAACTCCAGAACCCCGCCTCTCGTAATCTAGAGCGCTCGAGCAACCTCACGCGTATCAAATACTTCGATTTGATCACCTACTTTGACATCATTGTAATTTTTCACGCCGATACCACATTCCGTACCATTTCTGGCACTGCTCACTTCTTCTTTAAAATGACGCAATGACTCAAGTTCACCTTCATAAATAACGACATCATCTCGAAGAACACGGATTTTCTTGTCACGATGGACGGTGCCTTCCGTGATCATACAACCTGCAATACTGCCTAGCTTCTTGGACTGGAATACGTCTTTAACCAGAGCAATACCCATGATCTCTTCTCGGATTTCCGGAGATAACATACCGCTAAGCGCATCACGCACATCATCAACCAAGTCATAAATCACTTTGTAGTAACGAAGATCCAAACCTTCGGCTTCAACAATACGACGAGCAGATGTATCTGCTCGTACGTTAAACCCAAATACTACGGCACCGGAGGTCAGCGCAAAATTTACATCATGCTCTGCAATACCACCAACACCAGAATAAACAACATTCACTTTAACTTCATCGTTACCTAAGGCTTGCAGTTCGGTGACAATCGCTTCAAGAGAGCCTCTGACATCAGCTTTTACAACAATATTTAGGAAGTCAATTTCACTAGAACCAAAGCTTGCCAACAAGTTGTCTAAGCTTGCCGCCGGTGTTGCCAATCGGACTTCATCTAATCTGTCTTTTCTAAACTGGGCAATTTCTCTCGCACGCTTTTCATCCTTTACAACAACAAAGCTATCTCCTGCTGCTGGCGTACCACTTAGACCTAAAACAGAGACTGGCGTAGATGGGCCCGCCGATTTAACTTCGTCACCTTGGTCACCTCGAACCGATCGCACCCGACCAAATTGATCGCCTGCAACGATAACATCACCTTGCGCCAGTGTGCCGTTTTGAATCAATAAGGTCGCGACAGGTCCACGCCCTTTTTCCAATTCGGATTCGATTACAATACCGTGTGCAGCTCCTTCTTGAACCGCACTTAGCTCTAATAGCTCTGCTTGTAATAGAACCGCTTCTAACAAATCATTTATGCCGTCACCCGTTATCGCAGATACTGGTACAAACTGTGTATCACCACCCCATCCATCTGGTATTACATCTCTCGCGGCTAACTCACTTTTAACTCTCTCAAGATCAGCACCTTCTTTATCCATCTTATTGACTGCAACGACTATGGGTGCACCGGCTGCTTTTGCATGCTTTATCGCTTCTTCGGTTTGCGGCATAACGCCATCGTCGGCAGCTACAACCAAGATGACGATGTCTGTTGCATTTGCTCCTCTTTGACGCATGGCAGTAAAAGCTGCGTGACCGGGCGTATCAATAAAGCAAATATCACCATGATCCGTTGGAACACGATATGCACCAATATGTTGGGTGATGCCGCCAGCTTCTCCAGTCACAACACTGGCAGATCGAATATAGTCAAGAAGTGAAGTTTTACCATGATCGACGTGGCCCATTACCGTTACAACAGGTGCACGATTAAGTTTTTCGCCAGCAAGCGCCATTTCTTCACTCACAATAGAGTTTTCAATCGCGTGCGCATCCATGAGCTTGACGGTATGCCCAAATTCTTCAACGATCAAGATTGCGGTATCTTGGTCTACTGTTTGATTAATATTTGCCATTACCCCTAAGCCCATCAATGATCTGATGACATCAGTTCCCTTAACAGACATTTTTT
>JBLHIH010000059.1:0-22855 GCA_047616645.1 Flavobacterium sp.
CTTATTCACGCTGGCAATAATGTGATCGCAGACCTTTTGCACATAGTCTTGATTTTCATAATCGCTGACATGGGATACGTGGCAAACACCATCACAACCCGAAAATATTTCATCAAAGCAACCATCAGTATCCAGGTCTGCAGCGTGTAGTGTCAATCGTCCACTGGCATAAGCGCCCATTGATGTAAGAAATTCAGTTTTTGCACTATCGTTTTCATCTCGAACGCAGGCCTTTACCTTATATCCTTTTTCAAGCAATTGACTGACAATCCATCCGCCGATGAATCCTGCTGCGCCTGTAACTGCTATAACAGCACCTTTTTGAATTACGGACATAAGTTTTTACTCCAGATTTTTACGAAGATTTGTTTTGACTCTATGTTAAGACAATCTATTTTCCGATGATGACTTATCACTGCCTACTTACCACTGGCTATTTACCATTAAAGACGGGCTCACGTTTTTCAACAAAGGCCTTAGTGGCATTTTTATGATCCTCGGTCTGTCCGCAATGCACATGATGCGTCGCTTCAAGATCCATGCAATCATCTATATCACCAGAGAGGGCTCTGTTTAGGTTTTCCTTCATATAGCGATATGCCACCGTCGGACCGCTGGCCATACGTAGCGCAATCTCGAGTGCATTAGCTTGTAGCTCGGACGCGTCGCAAACCCAATTGGTTAGACCTAAGCGCAATGCCTCTTCGGCGCTGACTCTCTCAGATAGGTAATATAGCTCTTTGGCTTTTGCGGTGCCGACGAGTTGCGCCATAAAGTATGTGCCGCCATAGTCCCCGGAGAAACCCACTCTCGCGAAAGCGGTTGTCATAATGGCATTACTCGCCATAATCCTTAAGTCACAGGCTAATGCTAGGGATAAACCTGCACCTGCGGCCGCACCAGGCAAAGCGGCAATCGTCGGTTTGGGCATTTTGAATAGCTTTCCTGCCGTCGCTCGTTGATTAACCCTCTGCGAGTGAATAGCCTGATCAATTGTCATCGGCTCAGGGCTACCATCTCCTGAGCTTGCCATGCCCTTTACGTCGCCACCTGCACAAAAACCCTTACCGGCACCGGTGAGAATGATGCATTTTATCTCGTTGTTCAGCTCGGCATCCGCTAAAGTTTGCTGCAATGCGGCGTTCATCTCACCAGACATCGCATTCCTTGCTTCAGGACGATTAAGGGTGATGACAGCAACGCCGTCAATAATCTCTGCCAAAAGATCCTCAGTGCCAGTTTCAATTTTAGTCGTTGTCATATAATGCTCCCTTGTTTTCTCTCACTCGTTTCAGTCAGTTAATTGTGACGCCCACTGTACCAAATCCCTAACGCCATCGTCACATCCCGAAATCGAAGGTCATTCGTCGCATTGATACTGCGAGTGTGTAAGCTTTCCGTTTCCCTTGAGACGAAGGTATAGTCAATGTCTAAATGGAGTTTACTGGGTATAGAGGAAGGCATGTCAGTCATCGATATTATCGCGGCTGGTGGAGACGACACAGAAGTACTCTCTCTGTCGATGCAAGCGGTACGGTGTATGCTCAGAACCCTGACATGGTGCTGAAGATGCGAGAGGGTGCCAATGACAAGGCTATAAGCAAGCGTCTAGCAGGGAATCGGCTGGCTAACGTTGTTCATCTGGATCGTGAGTTGACAGATCTGGACATTCAATCGAATACTAAACGGCATATTAAAAAATGCCCTCGCTTACGACGGTACCGGTGTGGTACCCATTAAAGCTTATCATCATTAGTATGAGTAATATCAGAAATAACAGGCAAAAAAAAGGCGCTGATTTCTCAACGCCTTTTATCTAACTCAGTTTCTAAAACGTGTTTAGAAAGGATTCAAACTATACTTGAATCCAACTTTATACATTCTGCCAAAGGCATTATGTGTATAGCCGTCATAGTTAAGGTCTAAACGAGCCAATGGTGGCTCTTCATCTGTAAAGTTAAGCGCAGAAAAGGTGATCGTTGCATCATCATTTAAGAAGCTTAACTGATAGTGGAAATCATAAGTTGTTTGAGAATCCACTTCTACGTTAAAACGCTCATCTTCGTAGTCAGTGATATGGTTAACATAAAGTAAGGCATTGTTACCGCCCCAATTATATTCACCAAATATTCGACCCTTTAGATCAGGAAGAGGGCGAACGGCATTACCGCCATTTAGGAATCCAGCAGCATCGAATGAAGCTGATACGACGGTACCATTCTTAACATACTCATCCACTTCATACTCAATAGTATGACTGAAATCCATGCCTAAGCTTAATGTACCGGGACCCACTTCAATATCGTAGTTAGCATAAAGATCGACACCGGAGGTTTCGATACCTGCACCGTTTACTGTATTAACAACGATTCGCTCGAGGGCTGATGCAGCACAAGAGCCATCATTCGTTCCACCAGTACAGAAAATTTGACTTTGAACTGCTTCTTTTGCAAGACCACCTGAAGAATAAGCAGTAACGAGTGCATTAAAGTCTTCATTAACAATGGGGTTATCAAAATCATAAACCCAGTAATCTAAAGTCAAACTGAGGTTATCCATAGGATTATAGATGACACCAAAGTTATAGGTGAAAGCTTCTTCCGGTTCAACATCAGGGTTGCCTGTATTGTCGATCGCTTTAAACGCGGCAGTTGGGCCAACGAATGACAAAGACGTGCTAGCAGAAGGATCTAATGCATCGATATCTGGACCACGGAAAGTTGTTTGCATAGATCCACGTAGGGTCAATTTATCATTCAGTGCCCAGCGAACAGCGAGCTTAGGATCCAAAGTATCTGAATCGCCATAGTTTTCGTACCTAACAGCTAACTGTAGGTCAAGATTTTCACTAATGTGCATGGCTGATTCGAAAAACAAGGAGTGAACATCTTGATCCTCATCAATCTCACGACCGCCACTTAAGAAGCTTCTTAGTCCAGTCTGTGCAGAACAATCTGTTTGACCAACGAAAGCACAAGGATTAATTCCAAGGTTAGTTAAGTCAGAAGGCGTTGATTCAATATCAGTTCTTCGATATTGATAACCAACAGCCCAAGCTGCTTCACCTTCAAACATTTCTCCCTGAACCACTGCATCTATTACCAATAAAGCAGATTCTACATTCGTAGTACTGTTATCGTCTAAGTAAGCAAGTACTTCAGCACTGTTAGCAACAGCAGAGTTGAAATCTGGATTAACTGTACCGAAGGTGAGTTCTGCTTGTGACGTGGCAATAGCGTTCGAGAATGGGTTGTAGTAGAGACATCCACCTGCACCTGCAGTTGCACCATTAGTTAGGATATTACCCGCATTGTCCAAACTAGCTGAACAACTGGACCCGCCAAAGCCACTAAACGCGAGCTTGGTTCGACCAATTTGTGCATCAACGCCTTCTAGATCGCCTTCAGAAGTCGAGTAAGTGACGGCAAGATCCCATCCGTTACCATTCTCAAAAACACCTTGTAAGGCACCTGCAAGACGGTAAGTTTCATACTCGCGAGAAGCAGAGCGACCTTCTTGTGCGCCTACACCTTGGATTCGACCGTAAAAAGTCGTTCCGTCGGCAAGAAAGGCGTTAAATTCAGGATGTTTTCCAGCCATATCAATCAAACCAGGATGACTCGGTGGAACAAACTGAATGTCACCGAACAAAGCCTGAGGAGGATAGGATGGAGAAGTTTTCCAATTAGGTACGTCAATTGATGAATATAAGAACTCTCCGTGGAAAGTAATATCATCAGTGAGATCACCATTTATTTCAGTAAACCACTGAAGACGTTCTTCATCTTCGATCAAATTATCGAAATCAGTATATCTGAAACGACAAAATAAGCTGTTATCAACACCACCTAACAATTCACAATTAGGATCTTTCACGCCGCCAAATCCGCCGGCAAGCGCCAAGAATGGGCTACCTGCAGCAATCGCAGGAGCGACAGATGCTGGATTAAAGAATACACCAGGGTTTCCAATACTGGAAAAACCACCTTGAGGATTGTTAGCAAAAGGTTGATTAGCAAAGCTGCGATCGCGCAAACTTAACTCATTTCGTTCTTCATAGCCCAACGAGCTGACGATATGAAAGTTGCCGAAATCCTTACCAACGATAAGTCCAAGAGAGGGATTACCGTCTGAATCTTGAATGTCCTGATAGCCAAGAGAAACCTCAACGCCTTCAAAGTTCTTGCGGGTGATGAAGTTAACAACACCACCGATAGCATCTGAGCCGTAGGTTGCCGCAGCACCTTCTTTCAGCACTTCAACTCTTTCCATGGCAACGGAAGGAAAGTTATTCACATCAACAAACCGACCACCTGGTAATCGCGCAGGTACAGCAACTTGACGCTTACCGTTTAGTAGAACCAAAGTACGCTGGGCACCTAGTCCACGAATATTTACATTTGCAGTACCTTCGGTTGCATTCGACTGGAACTGATTCGACTCACCGTCTACACCAGAGCTTGCAGATAAACGACGTACCATTTCTACCATGCTGGGTGCGCCCTGCTTTTGCAGGCCATCACGGCTAAGTACTGTCACTGGCGATGCAGTATCAATGGGTGTACCTCGAATGAAACTACCCGTGACGATGACTTCTTCAATTTCTTCTTCAGCAAAAGCATTAAATGCCAGTGCCGGTAGTATAATTCCAATGGCCAAGGCCGTCTTCGTTATCTTCCTCATTACTAATTCTCCGATCAGCTTTCCATCCATCGATTGCCGCATACCGTAGGTATGAATACGCTTCGATGATGACAAAACAAATAAAGTAATATGAAAAAGAGCAGTAAAAACCGAGAAGAAACCTCTGATTTTTATTCTACTCTCCTCCCCCTTTTTTTACTCTCCCCTTGCCTGAAACAACGTAATTTGAAGTCGCTAGGCAATAATACAAAACAAATCGAATGGCTAAGACAAAGACTTTTGGTCCAATCCTTGGCGATTCTCACATAGAAAATTTGGTCGGTTCTTTATGCGTAATGTCTCAGTAGCAGATAATACGCAAATTTTGGGCGAAGTCGAGTTATTGAGAGAGGCAAAAAGTTAAATGCTAATAAGCTGAAATCCTCTCTAAGTCTTGTTTTACAAGGCTCTACACTGAGTTGGGATTTTAATAGAAGCGAATTACATCATTAACGCTAATAGGTGTTCATAAGCCCGGAAATTCATATAACCATCAATAAGTTTTGTGAATATAGCACTAAAGTGCTTAGTCTCAAGAGTATCTCGGACACGTCGATTAGGTTCTTTTAATTAGCAACAAGCGCACACCTTTATGCATCATTATGGGAAGGGTGTTCTTCACTTGCGAGTGGTGAACGAGTTCTGTTTGGCGACTTGACAATCTTAATCGGGAATCTAGCCTTCAGAAAGTAGCACTGATTCTAAGCATGCAGCTGTGCCTACTCGTCAGAAAACAGTGGCCACTCTAAATACAACACGCTTTATTGGAATCGAACAAACAGAAGCTGTCATCAAGTTGACTTTCATCCTATAGTCGATATTCTCAGTGCTTCACTTTGATGGTTAGGCAATTATTGTGTCGAATAATAACAACACTAAAAGAACCAGAACAGAAACAAACTCTATTGTAGAGGAACAAACCCCTTCAGTTAAAAGACGCAATTATATCTTATTGTGTTTTCTTACCATTTTGAATGTGATGAATTTCGTCGACAGACAATTGTTGGCAAGCTTTGCAAATTTTATTGTCCCAGACCTTGAACTTACTAACACCGAATTCGGGCTGCTCACGGGTCTTGTTTTCATTACATTTTACGCATTCATGGGACTATTCATGGGCGCGTTGGCCGACATGGTCCATCGGCCCAGACTGATCGCTTTTGGCCTCGCTCTATGGAGTTTGTTAACCGCAGCCTCCGGTATGGCGAAAGGGTTTGTTAGCCTTGCGATTCCTCGCATGTTTATTGGTGTGGGTGAATCTGTACTCACGCCGACATCAATGTCGATTTTAGCCGATAGATTTCCCGCAGCTAAATTAGGTTTTGTTTCGGGCTTTTACTACCTAGGTGTGCCCGTTGGGGTAGGGGTCAGTCTTTTGGTTGCCGGTTACCTTGGCCCAGCGATTGGTTGGCGAAATTGTTTCTATGCGCTTGGCGCCATTGGCATTGCGCTCGCCATCATTATGTTATTCGTCAAGGAAACCCCTCGCAAGCACCAACTGGAAAGCAGCGAAGCACCAAAAAAACAAAGTTTCGGATCTATAGCCAAGCAGCTCTTCCAAATTCTTAAGTTCTCTCCTGCTCTTGCATTGACGATGGCCGGTGGTATTGCGACACATTTCATACTCGGCGCAGCTGCATTTGAGCAACTCTGGTTTGTGTCAGAGCGAGGTTTTGATCGTGCCTACATTGCACAGGCAACCGGATGGTACGCAGTAGCTGGCGGTATATTAGGTAATCTGTTCGGAGGTTTGGGGAGCGACTGGTGGCAACGAAATCGCAGCAGCGGGCGCCCCATGTTTCTTGTCGTCATTCTTTGTGTCTTGATTCCTGTTGGTTTTGCCTATCGTATCGTTGACCCTGACAGCGGCTTTTTTTGGTTTGCCATTTTTTGTGCCTATTTTCAGTTAGGTAGCTTTTATGGCCCTACGTTTTCGACCGTTCAAGAGTTGGTACCACCACAGATTCGATCTACCGTAGTCGCCTTCTATTTACTGGCATTAAATTTGATCGGTCTCGCCATAGGTATTACTGCATCTGGCTTCTTTATTGATTATCTAATCGCCAACGATGTCGAAGAACCTTACACAATTTGTCTACTTGTCTTCAGCGGGTTTTCCGCGACGGCATTACCACTGTTTTATTTCGCAGCAAAACGATTTCATAAAGACAGAGATCGTCTGTATGCAGCGATTGAAGATGGTCAATTTGGATAAGAAAGAATATCACTGGCACAGCACGGCGAGGTTTCTATCCGGCACTTCTGTGCGTAATGCAGACAAGTAATTCGGTGGTGCGCGTTTGTTCTCAATCTATCAAGTACAGTGTCTACCAAATGCACCAACCACAAGAGGAAATACGCTTATGACGACCATCACATTTCTGATAGTTTTTATGCTGATATTTCATATTTATCGACAATACACTGCCAAAAAATCGATTAAACCTTTAGTCCCCAACGTTTTTGATGGCAATTTATTTGAAGTAGGTGAAACCGTTTTTGCTATTCGCCGTTGTCAAGGCGACGAGGGCAAGACTATCATTTGTTTTCCAGGTTTTACGGAAACGATGAGCTATTTTGTCGAACTTTATAAAAACGAAAACTGCCAATTAATCTTCGTCAATAATGCCCTCTACCACTGTCCTTTTGATATGAAAGGTTCAGAAAAACTCAATTGGGATGCGAATCCCTTCCCGCCAGCGACGATTCAATATGACGGTTTTTATTTGGCCAAGATTATTAAGGACTATGCGAGTCACGATAAAATATTTGTTCATGGCCATTCGCGTGGTGGTGCTGTCGTATTAGATGCTGGCCGGCAATTCCCAGAGATTACCCGAGCAGATGGGAAATGTATCACGGCGATTTTAGAAGCGGCGGTTGTACCGAAAGGCACGACAGTAGCACCTCAACCGGGAAAAGTGGGCAAAGCCATCAGTAACTACGTAATGCCCATTGTATTTAGTTTATATGCCAAAATTTCACGAGACAAACTCGAAAAGATGCCGATGATGAAGCCTACAAATGACTTAAAGACAAACATTGTCATGATGAATTTCAAGTCGCCAAAACATTATTGGGTCTACTTGCTTAATGTAGCAAATATTCCAGAGTGGCAGAGAGAACAGGCTCACTCGCTTTATGAAACTTATCACCAAGTTGTTCTGATTCAGGGTGAACGAGATGACGTATTGGAAAATGAAACGATGGAGGCCAGCGCCCTTGTTGGTCAGTCGCTGAATAAAACCTTACGAATAGTAAAAACTACCGGGACGAACCATTTTATCAGCTTGGAAAGACCCGAATTAGTGTTGGAAGTTATTCGTCAAAGCTAATTTATCGGTGGCGGAATACTAGTGCCTGCTCTGAAATTGTTAGTAAAGTTAGTGAGTTCGAGAACCTCGTTGTAATGAATCGATATTCACCATAGCTTTGTTGATTGACAGGCTTTTTAACGAGTGTGATTATTAAATTATCTTATTCTAATAATTGATATTCCATGTCTATTTCTACCAGTAAAAAAGATGCGTTAAAGCAAAAATATGCCGAAGAACGGGACAAGAGATTACGGGCTGATGGTAATGAGCAGTATCTTGAGTTGAAGGATCAGTTGGCCCACTATCTAGATGATCCCTATGTAGAAGTAAAAGAACGTGAACCTAAGAATGACCATATAACGGTTGCTTTTATTGGCGGCGGTTTTGCGGGACTTGTCACTGGCGCCAGACTCGCTGAACAAGGTATTACTGATGTCAGAATTCTTGATAAGGGCGGTGATTTTGGTGGCACTTGGTATTGGAATCGTTATCCAGGTGCTATGTGTGATACCGCGTCATTTGTTTATATGCCCTTGCTCGAAGAAACGGGCCACATGCCTAGTGAAAAATATACCCACGCGCCAGAAATCCTATCCCACTGTCAACGCATAGGACTGCAATATAAGCTTTATGAAAAAGCTTTGTTTCACACACAAGTTACGCATCTTGAATGGGACGAAAATAATTCAAGATGGTCTATTCAAACTAACAGGGGTGATAATTTCACCGCGCAATTTGTCGCGATGGGCACTGGGCCTCTACATATTCCGAAGTTACCTGGCATTCCTGGAATAGCGTCCTTTAAGGGGCATTCATTTCACACTAGTCGATGGGATTATGATTACACAGGTGGTGATCCAGATGGCGCGCCCTTAGAAAATTTAAAAGACAAGAGAGTAGCGATAATTGGTACAGGTGCCACTTCAGTTCAGTGTATACCCGCTCTTGCGGAATCAAGCAAAACTTTATATGTGTGTCAGAGAACACCCTCATCCGTGGACGTTCGAGCGAACCACAACACAGATCCCGATTGGTTTAAAGAGATGTCAAAGCCCGGATGGCAGAAACATTGGTTAGAAAATTTCACGCTCAACCAGACCGGTGGTAATGCAACCGAAGATCTCGTTCAGGATGGTTGGACCGACCTTTCTCGAAGAGTACGGGCAAGAATTAATGAACTACCTTTGGAAGATAGGGGTAATCCCATAAAGATGTGGGCAGCTTATGAAGACGCTGATTTCGAGAAAATGGAAGAGATTCGGAGTAGGGTAGATAGTGTCGTAGATGACACTCAAACAGCTGAAGATCTAAAAGCTTGGTATGGTCAGTTGTGTAAACGGCCCTGTTTCCATGATGAGTATTTAGATGCTTTTAATAATGCATCAACTAAATTGATCGATACGAATGGAAAAGGTGTAGAACGAATAACAGAAACTGGCATTGTAGTTTCAGGAAAGGAATACGAAGTAGATTGTATTATATATGCGTCGGGCTTTGAAGTCGGTACATCTTTGTTAAGAAGAACAGGATTCGAAACTGTCGGGCGCGGTGGCGTAACACTCGCCGAATATTGGGAAAATGGAATGAAGAGCAAGCATGGTATTAATGTCCATAATTTCCCCAATGCATTTATTGTTCAGCCGACCCAAGGCGCAAATTTAATATCCAATGTTCCTCACAATATCGTTGAGTCTGGGCAAACTATTGCGCTAATGATTAAACATGCGATCGATTCAAACGCTAAAACTATTGAGGTCACGGCAGAAGCAGAATCTGATTGGGTTGATTTGTTATTAACTGGGGCAGGTATGATGTTGGGCTCTTTAGACTGTACACCTGGATACTATAATAATGAAGGGCAAGTCTCGTCAGATGCAAGCAAACTTAATGTTGGCTATCCCGCTGGCGCAGCAGCGTATTTTCAATATATAGATGAATGGCGAAGTAGTGGAGATTTTGAAGGAATTGAATTTAACCCTTAGATCTCTTTTATGTAAGTTATTTTTGCATCTAAGGTTTTTAATAAATGTACACTTTCTTCGGCAAAACCGACTCCAGCCTCGGCGTAGAGATTAAAAACTACATTAATACCTGCATCTAGTAGTTTTTTCTTTTCGTCTTCATACTTGGCAGTTGCTGCAGTTTTTCCCTGATATCCTGCGTGTTGAAGCTGATTGACGACTTCAAGTGTGTCAAGGTAATTTGGTATGGCCAACATGATTAAGCGAATTTTCTCGTGTTTTACTTGAGACCAAAACTCAGGATCTTCTGCATCGCCGCAAATAACATGGCGTTCTGTTTTCTTGAGTTTTTTAGATCGTATTGGATCAACTTCAACGCCACATACATTTTCATGTAACTTTGACGCAAGCGTATCATAAGCCCCTCTACCTACTCGTCCCATGCCCACTACGAGAATTGTTGAATTATCATCTGGTTGTGAGTATTGATCTTCTTCCAAGCAAACATCGGTTTCAAATAATCGAAGTTTTGTAGACCACATAGCGTATAAACGATGTGCTTGTGAATCTAAAATACTTGCGAATATAAATGAGATTGCTACCGCTAATGCCATTATCACAAGCCATTCCTTATCTAACAAAGCATGTGCTACACCAGCAGAACATACAATTAATCCAAATTCGCTATAGTTAGAAAGGCTCATTGCTGCAAGGAATGCCGTTCTAGAACGTAACTTTAAGCGAGTGAGCCAAATGAAAAATAAGCCTGCTTTTACGGGAAGCGCAATTGCCATAATGAATGCAACAGCTAACATGTCGACCGTTGGTATTGCAGTAAAACCAATCGATAGGAAAAATCCAATGAGGAAGACGTCTTTAAATCCAAGTAGTGATCTAGAAAGCTCTGATGCCTTATCGTGCCCGCTGACTAGAATGGCGATCACAAGCGCGCCCAAATAACCTTTTAAGCCTATAAGTTCAAATAGCTCTGCACCGCCAAGCGCAAGGAAAAATCCCGCTAGTGGCAGGAGTTCTCCATGCTCACAAAGATCGAGTATCTTTGATAGAAGGGGCTTAACTAGGGGAAGAGCAAGGAGTAAAAATACCCAATAAGAAGGTGTTTTGTCCGTCGCTACTGAAACAAAGATGATCGCAACAATGTCCTGAATCACCAAGATACCAATAGCGATTTGACCGTGGCGAGATTTCAACTCGCCCTTGCTCTCCAATACCTTAACGACAAAAACTGTACTGCTAAAACTGACTGCAAAACCGATCATGGCTGCGGCCTGCCAATCTAGACCAACAAAATGTGCTATGCCAAGAGAAGAAAAAATCAGATAGTTCAATATAGTGAGCATCACGATGACGAACATATGGACACTTGCGCCAGCCCAGATTTCCGGCTTTAACAGGTTCTTGAAATTTAACTTTAGGCCGATGGTAAATAGTAATAGCGTTATGCCGAGCTCAGCTAAGGTATCAATGGTTGTGTCGGGAACTACACCCAGTGCGTGCAAACCAAAACCGGCTGCTAAATAACCGACAAGGGGAGGTAAGCTGGTTTGTTTTGCTAGCAATCCACAGATAAAAGCGATTGCGACCCAAAGATAATCCATTGGTCATCCGAGATGCTTTGATATTGATTTAATTGTAGCATTCACAGATTAGTCTGATCTGTAACTTTTAATGAAAATGTTTAGCTCGGGATGCGCGCTATGACCTTGATTTGTCGATCCATGTGGAAGCAGGATAAGGCGCCTTTATAAATTCGTCTTTTACCTTTATAGAGCGTTGTCTCTATTATATCTTCGAACTTGAGGCCAGCTTCTTTAATTTCACTTCTTACCGCTAGCGCGAAATGCCAATTGTCATGATCACTTGCTCGAGTGGTCTATTCTGCAGCGCTTGAAGAAACCTTTTGCATTTGAAGATGGGTAACGTAGAGCAGAACCGTACTTATTATTTCGAATAACAATGGCACTAGCGTCTCAGGTACATATCCTATTGTTGCATAGCCAAGTAGCCTTCCACCCGCTGCGATAGCCATTAAAAGCGCTGTTGCGAGAAGCCATATAGATTGATTTTTCCACAGTCCAAGGCCAATCATGATTGCACCTCCAAAAAACAAAGCCCCCATATCTGCCATTAGATTGTTAATACCTAGCGCGCTTTGTGCTGTAACAGCCCATTCGACCACAATTGCATCAAAGGTGAACCACCATCTTGCGCCCAACATCATTAAGAGTGCAGCGTACAAACCACAAAAGACTTTTAGACCTATCAACATGACTTTCTCCATTGGTTGTTTGAGGCTGAGTGTCTCTGATTTATCGATAGGTAGCAATTATTATTCTATTAGCGTAACAACTGAGGCAATTTCCCCAGTATTTACAAGCTCGAGGAATTCTTCCCCAATTTCTTCGCTTCTTTCTTTTACTGCGGTCCAACGCCGAATTCGCTCATCATCGTTGTCTTTGAAGGTATAAAAATCTTTTCGATCTGGAATGCTAGCGCCGGGTAAAGACCGGGTGAAGTCATCGCTTGGGCTGAGCAATACGACACGATCCAATTGGGAAGCTTGTACTTTTTTCCAGGGCGCAAACTTATCAAACCATCCTTCTTTCAAGTAAGTATAAAAGTGAGGGTAAAGAACCAATCCTTCGGAAACATCTACAATGTTAGTTGGCACAGGGTGATAATCTAATAGGCCGCCATCTCGATAAGTCCCCTTAGGTCCACCGGGTATATCAGTGACACCAGGCATGACAACCGGAATAGAGCCCGAAGACAAGATGGCCTGGGTAAAGTTTTGCTCATTCAAATTCACTTGATGGGTCTTAAATTGATCTAAACCTTGATAGGCACTATCTTGTTCCCCACTTTTAAAAATGACGCGCTCAAGTGTGTTTTTGTGAAAACGGCGACCTATTAAGGACAGAGCAAATGCCTTTATCATGGCCATTTTTTGGCGCGCACTATGTTCACTACCTAGCCAACCTTGGCATAGTACAGAGGCGCAGTGAAAACGTAGATGATCGTTGTTAAGAATGTGTTTGATACTCTCATCAGACAGAAAAGCACCTAGTATTTTAGTGGTCTCGATCGATATTTGCTCCGTAGTCACATCGCCTTCGTAATGTTGATGAATGTAAGCTTCTGCTAGATTGTCCAATGCAATGGCAGGATCTGATTGGGTAGCCGCTGCAAGTTTGAACGCGCCGACTGAGGTCCCAAATACATCGATCTTATGCCTGATTCCTACTAGCCATTGGCTAAAAATAGCTTTGTCTAATCCGTATATTGCCAGCCATTTGGCGGCACCCGATGCGCCAAAGATGGTTGAGATGTCTGCAGGTGACAATCCCCTACTTTTAATTTGTTGATATGCCTTTGAACCGGCTTGAATCGTAATCTGGGTCATATCGTGTACTTTGGTTGATGGTAAGGCGCGTCTCATTCGTGATAGCCTTTGTTCTTAGTTAATTGGTTTTCGCCAATTAGTAGTATATTCAAATTTGGGGTTTAGGAATGAAACTGAATACAGAATTTATCGCAGAATTCGAACTGTTGAACCTTTTTGAGTTAAGCAGTGGCCAACAAGGTTTAAAACTTCACCACGATGCTAGCGACGATCGATTAAATGCGGGTAAAAGCTTGTATGAAAAAAAGCTGATTACACAGATTGATGGGGGTTATTTAACCCCCCTAGGTGTTCAAGCTGCTGAACATGCTCAGTCTTTAGTGACTATACTGCAAAAAGCACCTGATTAGGCAGCGTGTAACCTTACCGGCATTTCAGTGATACCCAAGACGAAATTTGAGGGTAATCTCTTTACATCGCCAACAACTTCGACATAGCTGAACCGCTTTGTAATTTCTTCCCACATGATCTTGAGCTGCAGTTCTGCAACACGATTCCCCATACAACGATGAATGCCAAATCCGAATGATAAGTGCTGGCGAGCCTTAGGGCGATCTATAATGAACTCTTGAGGCTGCTCAATGGCCGATTCATCTCTGTTACCAGAGGTGTACCACATGATCACTTGATCACCTTTTTTGATCATTTGTCCGTTCAGTTCAAAATCTTCTAGTGCTGTTCGGCGCATATGAGGTAAGGGTGTTTGCCAACGAATAATTTCGGAAACCATATTTGGAATAAGATCAGGGTTTTCTCTCAATAATGCATATTGTGCTGGAAAGTCATTCAGCGCCAGTACGCCGCCACTCATTGAATTTCTTGTTGTATCATTACCACCAACGATCAAAAGCATGAGGTTGCCCAGAAACATCATTGGATCATCTATCATGTCCTTAGTATCGGGGTGATTAGCAAGCATCGTGATGAAATCAAAACCTTCCGTGTTGCCAACTCGCTCATGCCACAATTTTTGAAAGTAGGCGAGGCATTCCATTAACTCAGCTTCTCTCTCTTCTGCGGTGATGGAAAAATTACCTACTTCTTCCGTCGAGGTTGTCACGTCGGACCAATGGGTTAACTTTTGCCTATCCTCCATCGGAAAATCAAAAAGAATAGCGAGCATATAGGTCGTCATTTCGATTGAAACTTTATCTACCCAGTCGAAGGTTTCGCCAACCGGTAGGTTGTCTAGAATCAAACAAGCCTTTTCTCTAATAACACTTTCTAGCTGACTAAGATTAACGGGTGAAGCAGCCGGGGACACAACTTTTCGTTGAACATCATGCTTCGGTTGATCCATGGCAATAAAATTAGGAGGATTAAAATCCTCGTTGATTTTTCCGATGGCAATAGATTTATCAGATGAGAATATTTTGTGATTACTGTCTACAGTCTTTATATCGGCAAATGTTGTGATAGACCAATATGCCCCTGCCTTACTCTCGGCACAGTAGTGAACAGGCGCTTCTTTTCTTAAGCGGGCAAACCACTTTTCATGGACATTGGCTTCGTATAATTCTGGACGGCTCATATCAAATTTGTCGATGGGTACATCAAAAGGATCAACATCTGCCCAACTTTCTAAGTTTTGTATTTCCGACCAGTCCATAATTATTCCTATTTATTAGCATTTTGCCCAATATCCTAGCATCTGTGATGTGGATACAAAAGCACAGCGTTTTGAAGACCTCGTTTTGAAGACCTCGTTTTGAAGACCTCTGATAGACCAGACTTGTGATACGATTCTTGTTTATTTCAATTAATTGCTTTGATCTTGAGGTTTCCAATGAAAATCCATCAACTCTATACCCATAATCAACTTCGAAATTTCAACTATATTATTGAATTGGATAATAAGAGCGCTATCGTGATTGACCCTTGGGATGCAGATAGCATCACTGCAACCCTTAAAGAAAAGGGCTTGGATTTAAAAGCCATCATCAATACACATGAGCACTGGGACCATATCCAAGGAAATAAGGCGCTTGTTGAAGCCCATGGCTGTGAAGTATGGGCACATGGCAATGGAGAAGGCAAAATACCTGGATTATCGCGTAGCCTTCTTGCTGATGAAATGATCCAATTAGATGGAAGTATGCAACTTCTTGTTTTAGATACACCAGGTCATACCTACGCTCATTTATGCTTTGTTGTTCTTGAAGGAGAGGACGCCAAAGCAGTATTCACCGGGGACACATTATTTAATGCTGGTGTTGGTCGATGTGATGGTGGCGGTGATCCTGATACCCTTTATCACACAATATCAAACCAGATTCGTCATCTTGATGACGGCGTAATTGTTTACCCTGGACATGACTACCTAGAAAACAATCTCCTGTTTACTTTGGAGTTTGAACCCAACAATCAACTAGCGAAGCAATGGCTAGAGAAGGTGAGGGAGGCTGATTATGTACCCGGTTCAATTCAATCTAATATTCGCGAAGAAAAGGGTTTTAATGTCTTTCTAAGATTGGAAGAGGCTGAAATAATGCGTAAGCTGAATCTGGCGGATTCTGATCCAAAGGCTGTATTTCTAGCTTTAAGAGGGAAGCGAGATAATTGGTAAAGACCTACTTTGGCGGTTTAGTTAGTCTAAGTACACTGGCATTTTCTCTCCCACTACTATCATTGTTGGGAGCGTATCCGGAATTTTTCACATCGCATAAAATTGAGGCAGAACACCTTCTCGTATTCGCGTTTTTAGTTTTATTTGCTTTGCCTTTGATACTGTCTTTGGTGATCGCATTTTCTTCTGTCATAAATAGCCGCGTGACTGAGGTAGTACAAATTACATTTGTTTTTCTGTTGTTTGTTGCTATTTCATTGCCAATGATCAATAAAATTTCTTTTCTGTCTGCAGAAATGGGGATTGGTTTTGCGCTTGGTCTCGGCATTGTTTTTGGATGGGCATATAAAAAGGGTGAGAAATTAAGATCGTCTCTGCTCTTGATTAGCCCTCTAATTTTGATTCTACCACTGAGCTTTTTATTTAACGCTGGTATCCAGGACCTCGCTTTTCCAAAAAAATGGACGATGAGTGGGGCAAGTAAAGAAATCCTTCCTACGCCTATTGTAATGGTTATTTTTGATGAATTTACGATCAACTCTGTTATCAATAGGCAGGGTGAGGTAGACAAAGTTTTATACCCAAACCTACATTGGTTTTCGCAGCAATCCCATTGGTTTCGGAATGCCACGACGGTTGCAGATGGAACTGCTTATGCAGTACCCGCAATCTTGTCAGGGCAATATGCTCAGCAGACTCAGCCAACTTACCAAGCATATCCAGTGAACATATTTTCTCTTTTACAAAATACACATACCTATAATGCTCACGAATCCGCTAGTAGGCTCTGTCCACCTAATTTATGTCCTCCAATTACACCAAGAAGATCATTTATCCAACAAATTGTATTGTTGGGATTGGACTCAATGGTTTTATATGCACATATTATTGTACCCAAATCGTATTCAAGCATCCTGCCTGATATCACCCAAGGGTGGGTGAATTTCTTAGCGTCCGTCCAGAATGGTGAACAAGAAATAAGTCAACAAAAGACCAATGAGCAAGGGTGGTTATTGGGTTTAATTCTGTCCTTTTTAGAAGATGATCGGGCTGCACTATGGCATCAATTTTTGGCTTCGATTCCAAATACACCACAGCCTTCTCTTAATCTAATACACATTCTCCTGCCTCACGTGGCGCTAGAATATCTACCTGGTGGGAAAAATTATGGCAGACAAGCCATTCCAGGTCTACGTGATGAAAAATGGACTGACGATAATTGGGCTGTGAATCAAGCATGGCAACGACACTTGTTACAATTAGCCTATGTCGATAATTTGTTAGGTGAGTTATTTGAAACACTGAAATCAGAAGCGCTTTTTGATCAGGCGCTCATTGTTTTAACTGCGGATCACGGTGTGAGTTTTCGGACGGGGCAATCAAGGAGACCCGTCACCGATGAAAACCATATGGATATCTTACCCGTTCCGCTATTCATTAAATTACCAGATCAGACGCTGGGCTCGGTTTCTGATGTCAATGTTGAGACTGTCGATATTCTACCTACTATTGTTGATTTGCTTAATATCCCCCTCAGTGCACCTGTTGATGGTGTTTCGGTTTTTGATGAAGAGAGCTTAGAGAAGCGCAAAAGTAAGACGATCTTTACATTTAGTGAAGGGGAAAGAACTTTACAATTTCCCTCTGAAATTGTTGCTAAAAATCATGTGATAGCTGATCGAATAGATTTGTTTGGAGATGATGATGATCCAGATAAATTGTTTGCGATGGGCCCTGATAAACATTGGATTGGACAAGCTTTACCTGACGGAACCTTGTTGCCCATAGAAAGCAGTTTTACGCTTGATATGAAGGCGAAGGTCGATCAACGTGTTTTTGATCGTCTGTTAGGACCTAACTATATTAGCGGTACCTTATCTGAAATAAGTGACATTAAAGTGCGGCAGCCGCCATATCGTTTAGCAATAGCGGTTAACGGTGTCATAAAAGCCGTTAGTCAGACTTTCTTACCCACGGTAATTGGGCGTCATGAATTTTCGTTTTTGATTCCTGAGACAGCTTATGAGGCCGACAAAAACCGCTTAGAAATCTTCACTATCAATAATCACAAAGATGGATCAAGCCTACTTTTTCGCTTTAAGCCTACAAAAGCCACTATCTACAAAAAGACTAAAGAGATGCTGCTGGATGAAAATGAACATCAGTTTTTGATTGACTCAGAAAGTTTAGTAGGATTTTTAGATACTGTTGAATTCTCTGATGGTGTGTATCGTTTTGACGGCTGGGCTGCAGATTTAAAAGAAAATAATACTGCCCATGAAGTTGTTATTTTTTTGGATGGGCAATATCTTTCCTCCACTGTACCAAAATTACTAAGGCCAGATGTAGTGAGTGCTTATAACAATAAGGCTTTTTTAAGTGCTGGTTATCGTTTGTATGTTGAAATAGGTGAAAATACTGACTTTTGTGAAAGTCCATTAGCAGTATTCGCTATCTCGAAAAGTGGAGTGGCCTCTCGCCTCAAGATCCCTGGCAGAAGCCTTAAGGATATTTGTGGTGGATAATAAGCTAAATGAAGCCATGGCCATAAGGATCAAAAACTTCGATTGATGGGTGGTGGCCCAGTACCAAACAAATGCTAGGATGATCGGCCTTAGCATCCACTGGAATCAATTAATCATGTCTACCACTAAATCTATTCATTTTGTCGCCCGTCCGAAAGGCAACCCCGAAGCAGCAAACTTCGAGTTAGTTGAATCTAGTTTGCCTGAGGTAAATGATGGCGAAGTACTCATCAAGAATGCCTACATGTCTGTGGATCCCTATATGAGAGGCGTCATGCGACATGCGCCACTCGGTGCAACCATGATTGGTGGGTCTGTCGGTCAAATAATTGTGTCAAAAAATCCAGACTTTGCGGAAGGAGACTACGTCAGTAATAGCGCCGGTTGGTGCGAACATGCTATTTCGAGCGGGAAGGAACTGGTCAAAGTAGATCCAGATGTAGCACCGCTTAGTAGCTATCTTGGGGTATTAGGGATGCCAGGCTTAACAGCTTACGGAGGGTTATTGGTAACAGGAGGCTTAAAAGATGGAGAAACAGTATTTGTTTCTGCCGCCTCTGGTGCTGTGGGTAGTCTTGTTGGCCAAATAGCGAAGATTAAAGGATGTACTGTAATCGGTAGCGCAGGGAGTGATGAAAAAGTCCGCCAGATTAAGGAACAATACGGCTTTGATCACGCATTCAATTATAAAACGGCGAATGCATTAGACGAGCTTCGAGCAGCCGCACCCGATGGAATAGACGTGTATTTCGAAAATGTGGGTGGATCCCAATTGGAAGCTGCCCTTACGCATATGCGTATCGATGGCCGTATACCCGTCTGCGGCATGATCGCTCATTATAATGATCATGGTACTGCCTCACCTGGACCCACAAATTTAACAGAAATAATCTATAAGCGAATTATGCTTAAGGGATTTGTCGTGACAGAATTCGGTGCTTTAAAAGAGGAATTTCTGAGAGAAATGTCTGGCTGGATTTCAAGCGGAGAGGTTAAATATCAAGAGACTGTTTATGAAGGAATCGAAAATGCCCATAAAGCCTTTATTGACCTTTTTACTGGTGCTAATAAAGGTAAAATGCTCGTTAAATTATAGAAAGCCAGTATAGCTGCTAAGCTAATGACAAAGCCTCTTAAATAAGCACTTAAAAATGCTTTATTAATTGGCTTTTGTAAACGTATATCGATTTCTATCGAGAACACTAGAAAGCATAGGATACCGGATGTCACGCACCCAAGAAGAACACCCTTTTGACTTAAGGCTGAACGAAGATCAGCAGATGAGTCGAGATTCCATGCAGAAATTTGCTCAGTCAGAAATTGAGAGTATATCTCGAAGCGCTGATGAAGCTGGAGAAGCACCGACGGATTTCTATCATAAAACCGCTGAACTCGGCTTAAGTATGATGCCGATTCCGGAAGCGCAAGACGGTGCTGGCATGCCTCGTTCACCTCTGTCAAATATCTTGAATGCGGAAGATCTTGCCCATGGAGATATGTCATTGGCGATTGGTGCATTAACGCCTTTGTCATTTGTTAACGCTGTTTTAGACAATGGTACCGAAGCACAGGTTGCCAATTATTTACCCAGGTTTGTTGATGATAAATTTCACGGCGCAACGATCGCTTTGATGGAACCCCGTGCCACCTTTGATCCCTTAAGTCTCACTAGCTCGGCAGTTAAATCTGGTGAATCTTACATTCTCAATGGTATCAAAAGTATGGTTGCGCTAGGGCAGTCTTCTGAGCTGATTCTAGTCATTGTAGCCGTGGAAAACGAAGGCCCAGCCGCTTTTGTTATAAAAGGTAATGAAGAGGGTGTGAGTTTCGGTAAAGAAGAATACATGGGTTTACGTCCACTCCAATTGAATCGAATGACGCTTGAAAATGTATCGGTGAGTGAAGATGATCGTTTGGGGGGAGCAGGCGCGAGTATCGATTTAGAACGTCTTGTCGATCTCGGTAGAATTGGCCTATGTGCTATGAGTGTCGGTGTTTGTTGTGCTGTTCTCGATTATGTTAAAGATTATTGCAATGATCGTGTGGCATTTGATGAGCCGATTACCAACCGTCAATCTGTCGCATTTATGATTGGGGATATGGCAACTGAGATCGAAGCAATGAGACTAATGGTTTACCGTGCAGCATCAAGGGCAGAACAAGGACTTAGTTTTCATAAGGAAGCTTATTTGATGAATCTGCAATGTAGTAAGTACGCCATGGAAATAGGTACAAATGGCGTACAGTTACTCGGTGGACATGGCTTTACTAGAGAACATCCTGTTGAACTATGGTATCGAAATTTACGCGCTGTCGGACTATTGGATGGTTGTGTTGTTGTTTAGGAAATATGATGATAAATCTTGAGATACCAGAAGCCATTAGAAAAGCTGAAGAGCAAGCTAGAATGTTAGCAGAGCATTTTTTTAGGCCAATTTCCCGAAAGTATGACAAACAGGAACATGATTATCCTACTGAGTTAGATGCTTTTGCTGACCTGCGAAGAATGGGTGGTTCTGGCGGTGGAAAGAAAAAAGAACCTAAGCCTGGTGAGGTCGTGAACGGCAGTAATATGAGTGGCGTGAGCTCGATAGGCCAGCTTTGTTGGGGTGATGTTGGATTGATGATGGCGATGCCAGGTAGTGGCTTGGGTAATGCTGCCATTGGTGCTGCAGGCACACCGGAGCAGAAAGAAAAATATGCAGGCTGTTATGCAGCGATGGCGATTACAGAACCTGGTGCGGGCTCTGACAGTAAGAATGTATCAACTACTGCTACTCTCGAAGGGGATCAATGGGTTCTTAATGGCGAAAAAATATTTGTTAGTGACGGCGAACGGTGTAGCCATATCGTTGTTTGGGCAACGCTTGACAAATCCAAAGGAAAAGCGGCAATTAAATCTTTCATTGTTGAGAAAGGCACGCCTGGTTGCGAACTCGTTCGCGTTGAGGACAAACTCGGTTTGAGGGCTTCGGATACGGCTACAATACGATTTGAGAATTGCCACATCGACAGAGATTGTTTGTTAGGGGACAAGCCTGAAGTTGCTGCGACTGAGGAAGAACGAAAGAAAGCCTTTGGTGGTGTAATGCAAACCTTTGACAATACAAGACCCATGGTTGCGGCAATGGCGATTGGTGTTGCTCGGGGCGCCTTAGATTTATGTGAGGATATCTTAGGAAAAGAAGGTATAACCTTGGATTATAATAAGAGCAGGATACAATTGTCAGCGATTGAGGCAGAACTTTATTCTCTTGAAGCTGACTGGGAAGCTGCTCGTTTGCTCGTGCTTAACGCAGCTTGGATGGCGGATAATGGTAAACCAAACTCTACTGAAGCATCCATGTCAAAAGCCAAAGCAGGTCGAATGTGTAATAAGGTCACTTTGAGTTGCGTAAAACTATGCAATAATTTGGGTTATAGCGAAGAAAATTTATTAGAGAAATTTGCTAGAGATTCTAAAATATTAGATATCTTCGAAGGAACGCAACAAATCCAACAGCTCATTATTGCGAGGAATATATTGGGTAAAAGTTCTTCTGAATTAAAATAGGTTAGCCTTGTTGGGCAATGTATCAATTTGGCGGCTTAAATCCATTAGCCAGTAATTCTGATGCGCTCATAAGAATGATACTTACCTGCAAGTTGATATCTTTAATGGGTTTGTCCGACGAATCTGTTTCTACTTTGACAATTTTTTCTACAACATCCATTCCTTTAAAAACCTTACCATAAGCTGTGTAATTATCGTCTAGTCTGGCGATACCATTTTTGTCTTGAACGATATAAAACTGGCAACCAGCTGAAAGTTTTTTGGGGTTATCATCTCGTCCCGCAGCAAAAGTACCGTAGGTGTGTCGAATTTTTTCACGAAACTCCGGTGCTAACAAATGAATGGAGTATGCGAAACCTGCGGGTGTATCCGGACAACCCCCTTGGATGACAAAATCCTTAATGACGCGATTAAAAGTAAAATCGTTCCAATATCCTACATTGGCGAGAGCGATGAAATTTTCTTTATGCACTGGAGTTTCATCATAAAGCCAAATCAAAATGCTACCGTGAGACGTGAGTATTTCTCCCACTGAATATTGTACTGTTCTTAAACCACTGCAAGATGTCAGAAGGAATAGAAGAAGTAATAGCTGAGATATTTTGAGCATACTTTTTTACCTGTTCATTCGAGCCTGAGTATTTAAACCTATACCCCTAAAAAGAAGGAGAGAATTTGATTTTTAATTACCTTAACATGGTTTTTTGTCAAAGAGATTTAGGAAGCGTGATTGATGAGTGAAGGAAAAGTTGAAGATCTAGTCATATATCCGATTAAGGGTTGCAGAGGTGTTCATCTAGATAAAGTTAAGCTCACCCCCATGGGA
>JBLHIH010000060.1:0-22611 GCA_047616645.1 Flavobacterium sp.
GATGTTTTACAATCTGGTTAAACAACACAGACACCTAAGGGCATTTCTCCAGTGCAGTTTTAAAATAGCCCCGCTGAAGTTGGTTTATGAATACTCACTTGCAATAAAGTATTTGCTAAAGTTTGGTGTGTCCACAGTTACATAAATTCCGGTTTGTTATTAGACGAAAAAGAGGCCCCTACCTTGATCAAGAAAATACTTTACACCATCGCCTGCATTGTAGTTCTAATCGCTGGATCAGCCATTTATGTCTATAACTATATCTCTGCTGACAAAAAACCAGACAACCTCGTCAACACTTCGACTGCCAGAACGATCAGTACGGGGCCCATCGTTGGGTTTAGCGATCAGCAGGTCGATGCTTGGCTCGGTATGCCATATGCCCAAGCACCTATAGGCGCGCTTAGATGGCGTGCGCCACTACCTGCAGATAAATGGTCAGAAACATTCAAGGCCTTGTCCTTCGGCAGCGCCTGCCCACAATCCGACAAAGGAAGTGAGGACTGTTTATTCATAAATGTCTGGTCGCCGGAGGGAAGCAAATCACTACCTGTCATGTTCTGGATCCATGGCGGAGGTAATAGCATGGGCGAGGCTGCAACTTCCATTTACGATGGCGCAAGGCTCGCACGAGAAAATAATGTGGTACTGGTGAGTATCAACTATCGACTGGGTCCACTTGGCTGGTTCCGTCACCCGGCGCTTCAAACAAAAGAATCTACAAAGGCTGACAATTCAGGTAACTACGGCACTTTAGATATTATATTGGCACTGCACTGGGTGCGTAAAAATATTATACAGTTTGGCGGCGACGCGACGAATGTCACGGTGTTCGGGGAGTCAGCTGGCGCCTTTGATACCCTTTCAATGATGGCCTCACCTTTGGCTGCCGGCCTATTTCATAAGGCAATCTCTCAAAGTGGTGGGTTGAATCTAAACACCATTGCTGCAGCCGAAAACTATGTAGATGACGAAGAACCAGGGCACGCTTTAAGTAGTAAGGAAGCCGTCAATCAACTCCTTATTCACTTGGGTAGAGCCTCAGACAGAGACGATGCAAAAGCGCTCCAGCTCAATATGGAGACTACTGAAATCAGTCAATTGCTCCACAGTGCATCGCCATTCGAACTCATCGCACTTTATGGCGATGGTTTTGGCGGTATGCTGGGCAACCCGGATCTGTTTGCAGATGGTTATGTGTTGCCAAAAGGATTGTCTACAAAAGAGATATTCTCTGACACTACGCACTACAACGAAATGCCAATTATCCTCGGCACCAATCGAGACGAAGTGAAATTATTTATGGGTTTTGCTCATCCAGGCGTAGATAGAATTGGGGGCTTGCCCACGGGCTTCAACGACCTTGCCGGATATAACAGAGACAGTCAGTACGGGACGCAAGGATGGAAAATCACAGCAGTAGATCAGCTCGCTGATGCCATGCTAGAAGCCCAGGGCAGTGAAGTTTACGCGTACAGGTTCGATATTGACGATTGGCGTGATCTTGGCTTTATTTCTTTTAAGGACTTGTTTGGTGCAGCACATGCGTTGGAATTGCCTTTCGTCTTCGGCAACTTTCCGAAACCTTTAAGGGTGATTTTTCCTGATGCCAACCAAGAAAAATTTGAGTCTGTGTCGGCGTCAATGCGGTCTTACTGGGCTAATTTTGCCTATACTGGCAACCCTGGGAGAGGTCAGTCCAAGGACCTAGAAGTGTGGAAAGAATGGGATAGTTCGGACAAAATTGTACCACGCATTCTAATTATAGATACTGATAATATTCGTATGCAAACCGACAAACTATCTATGGAAAAGTTGAAGCAACAGTTTCTTACTGAAGACTTTTCAAACAATCAAAAAGGTGGTTGCGACATGTACGAAAGGATGTTCCGAGGGGAAGAATATTCTCAATCTGAGTATGTAAATATGGGTTGCGCTGCACCCGAAATGGCGCGCTAAACTCCAACTTGTAGAAGGCGATATCCTGAGCGGTTTGGTAGCGTTACACATTAACTATACCTCAACTATAAAGAGAGACGCTAAACACGACTGATGTCACAACAGCGGGAGAAGATGCGTTTTTGAGGAAGTAAGCAAAGCAAGTGCCGCAGCAGTCTGGTGCGCCTGGGCTACCCAAAGTAAAACTGGACCTAGGGTGCGAATGGTTCACCCTACCTGGGCAGGTGATGTCTAGTGGCAGGTTACACCTCCAAACTTCATTCACGTCATGTGTAGTGGTACCGCGGAATTGATTATGAACGATGCAACTCGTGCCTATGCATGGGATGCGCTTGACTATGACCTGAACGATTCTTCCAGGTGGTCCGATCGACCCGAACTATGTCGCGGTAAAGGCGACGTCTACGCGAGTCCAGTTGTCAGAAATATTCGGCTAAGTGAACCAGCGCATCTGGCACGTGCAGAATGATAGGAAGTCTCCCCGACTTAGAGAGTGATCTAGGTTTCGAATTTGTTTCCGGGTTCCAGAATGTGTTGACGCATGGCTTCGGGTACATCCGGTGGGTCAACGACAAATTCACCATCCTCTACGGGAGGGTGCACGTCGAACACATTATTGAACTTATGCACAGAATCCCAGATGCCAATGGCTACCGTCAGCTCAACCACCTCTGGCTCCGTGTAATGTTCCAGCAACTGAGCCATCATCTCGTCATCCACACCGTGGGCGTGATTGGTGACAAAATCTTCAGTCAGCTCCATTGCCAGTTTAATTCGATCACTAAGATCTGAATTTCTGTGATCTAGCATCTTTTTAATCACATCTTCTGTCATACCTGTCTTCTGCGCCGCAGAAGATCGAGCGGGAATTCAGTAAAGGCACTTATTGAGATTGGCAGATTTGAGGCGAACCAAATCCTTAAGCAAGGGTTCAAGTCGGCTGTGCGACCACAGCAGACCATAACGATACATAAAACCGTTAAACAGATCAGGCGCGTGGGCATAAACCCCCGCGAAACCTGGCATACCCCCTTTCTCAGAAATTCTTGGCATCGTAGCTTGCCTCAATTTTGATTGTCTGACGCCTAACATACACCATGGCTCAGCCTTGTCAATGTGCAACCAACTGGATTCTCTAGTTGATGTAACTTCGAGGGGATTGCTGTCGACCCATTTTGGGTGACACCAATGACTTCATGGCTTAACCCCATCAACACTTGAACTTGCAGCTCTTCCTGCTCACAAGATGTGCTTCAATATGCTAACAATCTAGAGACACCTGTTTGACTAATCCAGAGTAACTTCTCTATCTCGTTGGTGCTGATGCCAAACTTTAGAAATCCAAAAATTGTTGATGCTGAATGTTAGCCTCCTTATCTTTAGCAGAGAACAAATCTAGTCCAGTCTAAGTAGAATGCCGTGGTAGAGGTGTCTTACTCTGTGATCCTGCATGACCAGTGCAAGGATATTTATCCAATGACGCAAGATCGGGTAACAAGTTAGCGACCCATGGATTTAGATTGATGTAAACCGGTTCAGTATTCCCAAATTCCTAGATAGAATCTCGATATCATTCCTGACTGATTCAGCAGCTTGTTAAACATGGCCAGAGCCTATTTGGAGACACCTCGCGATAACAGTTAGAGCAAGTATCTATTTTATTGACCTGGTACAGCCATTGTTGAAATGGCAGAACTCACCAAAGCTGTTAGTAATTAAGTTGCTCATAATGCTGGGCGATTCTTCAAGACGGCGTGTTGATAGTGCTAGCTTTCGATGTCACCCAGACCGACTATTCGCGTCGTAGGTAGGTTCAAGAATAGCGCCAAAATATGTCTACCTTGATTTGCTTAAGCGGTAAGCTTTTTGCTTTAGCTCTTGTGGCTAGCTCCTGTGGCTAGCTGCGAGAAAGTCTGAAGACGGAGATGGTGCCTTTTGCATCTTCAATTGCAGGAAAAGAATTGATGATGTCGGGGTAATCAGGGCGATACTTGTCTACATAAGCCACCATAACCGGCTCCCAGTCAGTATTAACAATTGAGGCCATGAGATTGTATGTATTGTCATCTAGGCGCATGGCAACATTGCCGCCCTGGCCTAGCATCTTCACCCAACCACTGTCCTTGCTACCGACAACATACAATGCGTTGTCATATTGAACAACCCATATAATGATGACTCTTGGAATGGTGCCGTCTACTTTTAGACGAATTTCGTGTGTGTCTGAAGTATTACCCCAAACCGCAGGCGCTGGTGCCTGCGTTCCGCCGATGAAGACGCCTGGCATTGGGCCAATAGGCGCTAAAACTATCAGCACGCAAACGGTTAGTGTAACTACGACGCCGACAATTTTAAGAATCTTGTTCATCAGCTCTTTCCTTTTCTATTTAGGTTAGCACACCTTAGATACAATCAACTAAATCACCATTGTAACTCCAAAGCCTTTAATGGCGCCGGTAACGATGATGCGTTTGTTCTTGAGTCTTAAAGTCTTAGTGTTATCGGTCTTTCGAAGATTGAAATAGTATCTACTTGCCGTACTTTTTTCGAGCGCTTGGCACGCGCCGTTGACCATAATCGACCAGATGTCTTCGACTTCTTTTAATTTTGCTGGGCTTAAAAGGCTGTTAATCCTCCTGCCTAATGCCCCTTAGTTCGACTATAGCGAGTCTTGCAACAGTGCCGGGAATATTAAAGTTTTCTAATATTTTTTTTGAAAAAAATTTAACGTCATTGCTTTTTTCCTTCAGCAATATATCTTCCATGACTTCAGATACAGCGGGTACTGCCATTAAACGATCTCTAAAAGGCCTACGGTTAAGCGCATAATTCAAAGTATCCATTTGAGTGGTGCGAACCATTTCATCAAACGAGGTGGCCTCATGAGCGATTGTAACAATTCGCTCTGATCATCAAAGTAGGCGTATATAAGTCCTTTTGATACCCCGGAGTCTTGAGCTATGCGCTGCATTTTTGCTGCTGCCACACCTTCTGACATGACAATTGATACGGCTGTATCTAATAGCTCATCTATTCTATCTTTGGGGTTTAAGCGTCTTCTTTTTTATCGTTTTGCTTGGCATAATTGCTAGGTAATTTTCTAGAAATAATAAACATAGTCTACTACGAGATACACTAACCGATTGTAAGATCTGTCTTTACAATAAGATATTCACTAAAAACAAGCTTAAGATCAGGAGAATGCTGTGGTACAAAAGAGCATTTTTATTACCGGTGCTGCCAGTGGGATAGGCCGTGCTACGGCTGTCCTTTTTCATCAGAAAGGCTGGATGATTGGTGCTTATGATTTGGATGAGGAAAAACTTGATGAATTAAAAACTGAGCTTTCTACAAACATCATAACCGCTGTCTTAGACGTAACAGATAAAGTCGCATTTGATGTCGCGATGTCTGGCTTTGGCGATAAAACCGAAGGTCGGTTGGACATCATTTTTAACAATGCCGGTATTGCCATTGGTGGCCTTCTCGAAGCCATTCCCTTCGATAAAGTGATTAGCACCGTAAATATCAATTTGATTGGGGTATTGAACGGCATTCATGCTGCTATTCCATTATTAAAAGCGACCGACAATTCTTTATGTTTTAGTACTTCTTCTTCGGCGGCAACATACGGTACACCTGGTATGGCAACCTATTCTGCCACCAAGTATGCTATCAAAGGGTTAACAGAAGCATTAAGTGTTGAATTCGCCAGATTTGGCTCGCGGGCAGCTGACGTTTCACCAGGCATCATCGATACACCGCTGTGGGAAGGTAAATCTTACGTAAGGGGTGAAGAACGAAAAGTCACAAACTTGGCGAAATTAAATACTGGTCGCACGGATGCCAGTCGCACAATCGGCCCTGAAGTTGTCACAGAATGTGTATGGAATGCTTCTCATAGCGATACCCATCATTGGTATATTCCAAGCGAATTGGTAGAACGTGATCGAGAAAAATCTGCAAGACCTGAGAAATTACGGGATGAGCTGATTGCCCAACAATCTAAAAGCGCGCATATTAAAACAGGCAAGTAACATGGATCCATTTCTTGATCATTACTTAGATCTAGGCGAAATAAAACTCCATTATGTAGAGGGTGGAAAGCCTGTTGGTATAGCGCCAACTATCGTTTTCTACCACGGCTTTCCATCCTTCTGGTACGCCTTTCACCTGCAAATGGAGGCATTTTCTAAGCATTATCATGTTGTCGCAGTTGATGGATTGGGTGCTAATCTTTCTTCTCGCCCCGATGGTTTGGTTCACTACAAGATTGAAAATTTGGCTTCTCAATTGGATCAACTCGCTCGACATATAGCAGGCGAGAATAAATTTTATCTTATCGGCCATGACTGGGGTGGCGCGCTAGCTTGGGCCTATGCTCAATACTATCCTGAACGTCTTCATAAGTTAGTTGTCATCTGTGCGCCCGCATTCAATCAGCTACTCGAACTTTTAGAAAGCAACGTTGAACAGCAAAAACGCTCGAGTTATATGTATACAATGCGCGATGGTAAAATCCATCAAGCCATGACGCAGAACAATAATCAGCAAGTGTGTGACAACATATGTGACTCTTTGCGCCACTTTGATCATTTCACAAGCGAGTCTGAACGCAGTTTCAGACAGGGACTGGGTACGCCTGGTGCTGTTAATGCTGGCATCAATTGGTATCGAGCAAATATTCCACCTGTGAAGTCAATAGGCGATAGTGATTTTTGGCCTAGCAGAGATGCGTCCACACCTGTGCCAGCCTTATTGATTTGGGGAGAGTCAGATCAAACCTTCATACCCGAATTTATCGATGAACTGCCTAGATATGCTGAAAACCTGCAAGTGCTTCGTCTGGCAAACACAGGCCATTCACCGATGTTGGAAAAGCCCGGCGAGGTTAATCATGCGCTTGAGAAGTTTCTCTCTAGCTAGTTCCCGTCCAGAAATAGGTGTTTTAGATGAAAGTTAAGAAACTATAAATAAGTTAGGTCGCATATTCAGGCACTTACAAGGGAAGTAGCCCCGCCGAAGTTAGTTTATGGATACTCACTAGCTAAGCAGTTTTCCAAGTTATCTCAGATAGTTGATCGATCGAAAGATCATTTTCATCTACTTGCAATAGGCTAAAACAATTACCATCTGGGTCAGTCGCATAAATTTCTTGGCCAATAGGCGTCTTCTGAGTTGTGCCAGTGAAGCATACTCCTAAGGCCTTTAATCGAGTAATTTCGATAGTAATATCTACTACCTCAAAGGCATATTTGTTATAACCGAGGCGCTCAAAAGATCGCGCAGCGCCAGTATCCGGCGTCACAGGATTCACATACTCCCAAATTTCAAGAATCATATTTCCGACATTAAACCAGGCCGCTCGAACACGAACGTTATCGATGTCAGTCACCTCGTCAATCTTCGGTCCGACAACCTTATTCACACGGCGATATGGCGCTATTGCGAATATCTTCGAATAAAAATCAACAAGTCGATCTATGTCATGACTCACCAGTGCAACATGTCCAATCCAAACTGGTCCTTCAAACGGAGAATTGTCAAGCTGCTCAACTTCGAACATAGTCTGATCCACGTTCCGCAAGTAAGCGTAGTACACACCATAACCACCTAAATCGACGGGTCCTTCTCCCCGTGTAACGGGAATCACTTGTTGACTGGTGAACATGTTATACATCTTGAGTTCTGCTGGAGATTGGAAGCAAATATGCGTGATGCCAGGCCCCTCAACAGGAATCGCCTTTACATCGCCCTGTAAGGCCCGATCAAATTGCATGAGCTCGATATAGCTGTTTGGCCCTTTTAATACCGCTGTATCATCAGGCTCTGTCGCCGCTAAACCAACACCACTAAACCCCTTTTTGCTGTGGGGTGTAAGCGTTGTTGCCCCTTTATAAAAATTAAGCGACTCTGTAAGATCTGCTACAGATATACCAATGTGATGAATGCCTTTAATCGCTGAACTGCCTGCCTGAATGCTCATTGCTGTTTTATTTTCCATTCCGGTTTCCCCTCAGTGATACTGGCAGTAGTTTTTTGAACCCCATCTCTTCCCGATTTCTTGTTACTCAATATCCATAAAAGGATCGGCATTGATAAGACTTTTAAAGGAATCTCGACGAATATTCGCGTTGATGTAGCGAGTGATGTTGGGGTGGCTTGCCTCAGGTAGTGGCTCACCTGAGTACATCATTTGTATAAACTGACAAGTTACCGCAATATCTGCAATACTGAATCGGCCGCCCAGTAAATATTCCTTATCAGCGATCTCTGCTTCAAGATAATCGAAAATAGGAGGCTGGACATGGGAGATTATTTTTTGGATAAGCGCCTCGTCGGGTTCGCGCTTCATCATTCGTACAGCCACTCTATTGAAAAACAAACTTGCAGTTGCTTTGACGAGTTCGTTATCTGCCCATATTTGATACCACAAGGCGCGGCCATAATCGCGTACATCACTTGGGAATAGTGGCATTTCTGGGTGCTTCTTGTCGATGTAACCGCAAATTGCAGCAGAGTCAGGGATCGCAAGATCGCCATCGGTCATGGCGGGGATTTTACCAAGAGGCGAGATTTTCAGATGCGATTCGGGTGCGGGAAATGGGCTGATGGGGTTGACCTTATGCTCAATTCCTTTTTCGATAAGGCAGACGAGGGCTTTGCGGACAAAGGGCGAGACGGGTGAACCGTGAATTGTGATCATTTAAAACTCCGTATTTCTATTAGTGCTTTCGTTGGCATCTCGCCAGTGCAGTTACAATCATTATTAAGCGGTCTTTAACAAGCAGACTATAGCAGATCGTTGGATAGTGTTGAGTCGAACAGTAGATCTTTGTCATCCTTGGACAAGCTACTTTTTCAGGTTAATGATTAGCATTAAAGAATGCTACATACCCTTTCTGAAAGCAAGATTGTCAAAGAAGTTTAGAGTTTCCGTAGTCCTTCTCTAGGTTCGATGATTTGTAAGCCACAAGATTCACGCCAAGTGAATCACTGAGATGGTTTGAATAGCATGTTTAAGAAAATAGTGACCAGAGAAACCAATGAACACCAGCAGGTCGCGTTAGTAAATTAAGCTTTTTCTATAATACGAATAGTGATAGCGTAAGCACAACAACTGAGGAGAATGGACGATGGAGCATGCGTTACAGGTAGAAATACTTAAAGAACTGATGCAGCAGTTGGATGAAGGAAAGAACATCGATGCTGGTATTCAGTACAAAATGCCCACTACGTCCTACGTTTGCCCTGACCTTGCAGCAAAAGAATGGGAAACATTCTTCCAAGGACATCCCCAACTAATTGGATTATCAGGTGAATTACCTGAGCCGGGCAGTTTCCTGACCTTCGATAATTTTGGTATACCGGTACTCGCCACTCGTGATAAAGATGGACACTTTCATGCGTTTCTTAATGCCTGCCGCCATCGGTCCGCGAGAGTCGCGTCAGACGAACGAGGTAAGAAGTCTATATTTACCTGTCCGTTCCATCATTGGGGTTATGGTAACAATGGGAATCTGATTAGCATCCCCAATGAAGATCATTTCGGTCCAATTGATAAATCCTGCAATGGCTTAATTGAACTACCGGCCATCGAAAAAGACGGCCTACTGTGGGTTCATCCAAAACCAGATGGACATTTGGATATAGACGAATTGCTTGTTGGGCTGTCTGGTGAGCTTGCCAGCTATGGATTAGGTAACATGGTCTATGGCGGTGATAAAATCATCGACATGAAACTCAACTGGAAATTGGCTAACGATACCTTTGGTGAGACTTATCATTTTCAGAAACTACATAAGCACACCTTGGGTCAGATATTTCTAGGTAATAATTTGCATTTAAAAGAATTTGGTCGCCATCATCGTTTTGTCACCGCCAGTCACGCCATTCATGATATGCGCGCTTTGCCGGAGGATGAGTGGTCAATTTCCGATGCTACGTTTGTACTTTATTACTTGTTTCCGAACATTCAGCTTGTGGTTAACACTGATAGCGTCACCCTGATTCGAATCTATCCTGATGAAAATAATCCAGGGCGATCTATTACTCGCATTTCCTTCTATTACTCACCAGCGGCGATAGCAGAAGCACAAACAGAAGCAGAGGACCATGTAGAATTTACGCCTGATGACGTATACAAGTCAGATCAAAGAAAAAATTCTGGACCGAGTTTAGCGGCGTCGTTGGAGGTCTTTCGCAGCACCATTGAAATGGAAGATTATGTAATGGGAGAAATGCAGCAACGGTCCGCGCAGAACGGTTTGTTAAAAGAAATTATATTTGGACGCAACGAGCCGGCGCTACATCATTTCCACAAGTCCTACCGAGAGGCTTTAAACCTACCGCCGCTCGTCCCCCTACCTAAAATGGTTACCGGATAGGTAATCAGGCAGAGCGCGCATCTAGAGCTCATCTAAACCACCATTCAAGCACTCGCACCGCGATACCGTGATACCAAGGTACATAAGGGTCCTCTAGTGGTACTTGGTATTGATCACGCAGAGCGGACAAGCGTTTCTTAAGGTCATCCCGAATATCACTGTACTCGGCTTTGTCGTACAGGTTTACCTGATCGTCTGGGTCGTCAAAAAGGTCAAAAAGTTCCCATTCGTTGTTGCCGTAGTAGTAGGCAAGTTTGTAACGATCCGTACGCACACCATAGTGACGCGCAACACCATGAAAACCTGGGTTCTCATAGAAGTGGTAGTATAAATCACGATCCCAGTTTTTCGTTTGTGAGCCACTTAAGGGTAACAAACTGACGCCATGCATCGGGATACTAGCCTTGATCCCAGCAGCATCGAGGATCGTCGGCGCGTAGTCGATATTCTGTACCAGCGATGACGTCGTCGTACCAGGTTTTATTGTCCCGTTCCACTGCATTAACAGTGGTACCCTAGAGGAGACCTCATCCATCCAGCGCTTGTCGAACCATCCATTCTCCCCAAGGAAAAAACCTTGATCCGAGGTATAGATGATCAAGGTATTCTCGGTCAGATTCCGTTCATCAAGGTAATCTAAGATACGTCCCACCTCGCGGTCCATGCCCTGCACAGCGGCGATATAGGTTTTAATATACCGCTGGTATTTCCAACGAATTCTTTCGTCGGCAGACATGTCAGCCCCTCGATATGCGCGGTTCCCCTCGGAGAATGCTTTATCCCACAGCTGTGCTTGGTCAGTATTAAGATACTTGGCACGCTTGAGTTTCACGTCTTTTTCCGTCATATGTTCGGATATCGTCATCCTGGCTTCTTGGCGTCCGCGGGTCTCGTGACTCAGGTCACGCAGTAGACTAGACGGTTCCTCAACTTGACTAATATCATCCCAGTTCGCCAATTCATCAGGCCCAGGCATCCAGTCGCGATGGGGTGTCTTGTGCTGATACATCAACATAAATGGACCGTCTGATTCTGAGACAGTATCCAGCCAATCAATGGCTTTATCAGTGACTACTTCAGATATATAGCCTGTTGTCTGCTCGATACCATCAGCACTTCTGAACTCAGGGTTATAATAAGTTCCTTGCTCAAAAACGTTATGCACAACTTCCCAGTGATCAAAACCCACTGGGTCACTGTAAAGGTGCCATTTACCGATTACCGCAGTCTGATAACCCGCTGCCTGCAGCAGTCGTGGGAAGGTCTGCTGCTTGCCGTCAAAGTCCGGCGACCACTCATTACTGTAAAAGCCGTTTCCATGACTGTGTAACCCCGTTAGTGTTGTCGCGCGACTCGGGCCACACAGAGCGTTTGCCACGTATGCACGGTCGAAGCGCAGACCATTAGTCGCAATTCTGTCAATATTTGGCGTTGCGACAAGCGCATCGCCATAAGCACTTACGGCCCGTGTCGCATGATCATCGGACATGATGAAAATAATATTAGGTCGTTGCTCAGCGAGGCTGTTGGGTATGAAAGCTACCGCATACAGTGCCACTATGAACGATGAAACAGTTTTCATTACTGTAGATACCATGCCGATAACTTCCTACGAGAGTAGGCACTATAAACCACATTGTTCGAAGAACAGTCAAGTATTGTCATGACTGATTTCATCTAGATGGTCAATGACTGCTGTGATGCTGGCTTACATGCGCTGGCTAGTGAGTAATTCTGCTGGCTTCCAGCATTTGGTTTCTAACCTGAAGCATAAAGCATCGGTACACGCTACCAAGACGCAGCATAATGTGTTTGTCATTTTTAATGATTTGTCTTACACGTCGCTGGTGGAGAGAAAGGTAGGACATGTGTGATGAATGTTGTGGGAAGTTGTTGCGAAGATTCATGGTAGGGTAGGGAATACTTGCCGAACCACTGAGAGATGTTACAGCGGCACTTACCAGTAAAATACTTAAAGACCTAGTGAAAAAGACTAGGAAAACAGGAATGTAGAATGACTGATTTGGTACAAGTAGCCGTATTTTTGTTTATCACTGTATTGATCGGATGGCTAACCTATCGAAAATGCCGCGATGCTGGAAGCCGCAGCGGCGATTCGAACAAAGAATACTTTCTAGCGAGCGGTGGCTTATCATGGTTTTTTGTAGCCGGTTCAATCACTCTAACCAATCTTAGCACTGATCAACTAGTCGGTATGAATGGCAATCAAATGTTACTACTGGCTTGGTGGGAGCTTTCGGCTGTAGCGGGTTTGGTTATTCTGGCTACCGTGTTTCTGCCCATTTATTATCGCTACAACTGCACGACCACTACCGAACTGTTAGAGCTACGTTATAACAGCAAACATATACGGGTCACTATTGCCGGACTCTTTTTACTTGGTAATGTCTTTATTTATCTACCCATCATGTTGTACACCGGTTCATTATTTATGCAATCGATGTTCGATATAGACATTCCAATTATTGTCATCAGTTTTGCCTTTGCTATTGTAGGGGCTGCCTATGCAATCTTTGGCGGGCTCCGTGCGGTCGCCGTTTCAGACACCTATAGTGGTATTGGATTACTTTCTATGGCAATTCTCGTTGTGGTCCTTGCCTTAGTCGCTATCGATTTTGATTTCTCAGGAATTCCAGCGGAACGCCTAACACTCATCGGCTCTGCTGACTCTCCCATTCCATGGCAGACACTATTTACCGGGATGCTCTTTATTCAAATTTTTTACTGGAGTACCAATCAAACTATTACACAACGTGCGATGGCAGCGCCGAATGTCGCTGAAGCAAAAAAAGGTGTTTTTGCTGCAGCAATTATTCGGCTAATGGTTGTGCCTGCTGTCATTGTTATTCCCGGAATTTGTGCCTATAAACTGTATGGTGATGTAGGCGATGCTGCCTATGGCATGCTTGTTGCCGACCTTCTGCCCAATTGGCTGTCTGGCGCCTTTGCTGCCATGATGGCGGCGGCCGTACTGACCAGTTTTAATAGCGTATTAAATTCTTCAGCAACGCTTTATGTCTGTGACTTCCATGAAAAGTTTGTCAACCAGAAACCTAATGTACACCGCCTAAATACCATTATCACACTAGTTTTCGCTGGAACCGCATTATTGCTTGTCCCGGTTTACAATGGCGCGGACAGTATTATCAATTTGGTGCAGGAGCTGAATGGTTTGTTGAGCATGCCTATATTGTCAGCCTTTATAACAGGTCTATTGTTTACCAACGTAGATGCCAGAGCTGTCATTATTAGTGTTATTTTTGGCACCGGTTTATACGCCATGTTCACTTTCATTACTTCATTCTGGTCACCGATACACTATATCCATCTCATGCTCGTCACACTGATATTCTGTGTCTGTTCAGCCTTGATAATGAGTCAATTCTTGTTCGGGAAAAAGCCGTTATTCGGTCCGAAATTGTTGCCATTGACCGTAGCTGAAAGCTAGCGCTACTGGCAAATCGAAGATCGAAATCATTTGCCGGCATTCATTTACTGACATTTCTGAAAAACGTAAGTATTACAATTGCTGTGTCGATTGTAGGTGTTTGTATAAGAAAATTTTCTTGTCTTTGTTCCTAGCAAAGATATTTCGGCGTCCTAGGCCGCGACCTATGATGTGGTAACATCCACTTGGAATAAATAATTTGCTAGGACAGAGTTGATCCATCGATGGATTCAAACGAACTACTACTCACACTGCTCAGCTGTGTCTTTTTCATGGCATTGGTTGCTTGGGTTTCGTACCTTAAGACCCGAGGTGAGGTAGATACACAAGAAGGTTACTTCCTCGCAGGTCGAGGTCTAACTGCTGTCTTCATTGCTGGGTCAATGTTACTCACCAACCTTTCTGCAGAACAACTCATCGGCCTCAATGGATCCGCCTATGGGTTTAACCTGTCCAGCATGGGCTGGGAAGTGACCGCCGCTGTTGCCACGATATGTATGGCCTTTATCTTTTTACCTCGGTATTTGGCAGGTGCATTCACAACACTGCCTCAGTTTCTGAATGATCGCTTCGATGGTGGTGTTCGGCGCATGTCAGTTGTCCTATTTATGGTGGGCTATGGCCTCGTCACGATACCCTCGGTTTTATATGCTGGCTCAATCGCTGTGCTACAGCTATTCAATGTACCGGAGCTGTTACAGCTCACTTACCCTCAAGCACTGGTATTAACGATTGCGGTCATCGGTTCTATTGGCGCCCTATATGCTATTTTTGGTGGCTTAAAGGCCGTCGCGGTATCAGATACATTAAATGGTGTTGGTCTATTAATCATCGGCATCGCAGTGCCACTACTGGGTCTGTCTACACTAGGCGAGGGCAGTGTCGCGGAAGGCTTAACGATAATTACGACAACAGACACACACAAACTCAATGCCATCGGTGGGCCAACAGATCCCACCCCCTTCGCGACATTGTTTACCGGCATGATCTTTGCTAATTTGTTTTACTGGTGTACAAATCAGTACGTCATTCAGCGAACCCTTGCCGCGAAGAACCTGGCGGAAGGACAAAAGGGCGTGTTGTTCTCAGGCTTCTTTAAGGTGCTTGTGCCTTTCATGATGATGATTCCGGGGGTTATTGCCTATCATCTCTACGGCGCCGGCTTAGGGTCAATTGATCTTGCCTACCCAAGACTTATAAAAGATGTCTTACCTATATGGGCGACCGGGTTCTTTCTTGCAGTACTCCTGGGTGCGGTATTCAGCTCCTTCAATTCTTTGTTAAACAGTGCAGCAACCCTTTTCTGTCTCGATGTTTATGCGCCAATGCAGAAAACGGTGGTTAGTGATAAACAAATGTTGCGAGTCGCGAAAATCGCTAGCATCGTCATTGCGCTTTTCTCTTTCATTGTTGCGCCGCTGTTGCAATTCGCGCCCGATGGTCTTTGGCAAATCATCCGTATATTTACGGGCTTCTACAACATCCCGGTGATTGTACTCGTTCTGGTGGGACTCTTTACTCGACGCGTGCCCGCCAGCGCTGCAAAAGTTGTCATCGTGTTTCATGTCATCAGTTACGGCCTATTGAAATTCGTTTTCGATGACATGGTCACGATTCATTTTCTTCACCTGTACGCGATTCTCTTTTTCATCGAGGTCGGGATCATGCTAGTCATGGGTTACCTCAAACCCCGTATAGAGCCATGGACGTATTCGTCACATAATCAGGTCGATATGACGCCATGGCGTTTCGCGTTACCCTGCGCTGCAACGTTAATGTCCGCGGTCATTGCACTTTACGTATTATTTTCACCCATAGGTCTCGTTGATGGCATAGGTCCTATGTTCTGGCCAATTATCGCAGCATTGGTTGCCTCAAACATTGCGGTGTGGTGGTGGAGCAGTCGACAAAGGGCTGCCCCAGTCTTTATAGTAGGTGCCACACAAAAGGCGCTCAACTAACGAGTGGTACGTTCTCGTTTACAAACATGATGCGCATTTGCAAAGGCGATTTGTTCCCCTGCCCGTTGAATATCAACGTGCGCTTCCATCCGGTCACCTATCTAAGCTTGGACTGCTGCGATGATGACTTATTGATAGTATCAATTGAGCAGCGAGTTTTGAGTAAGCTGCAGTTTATTGGATCAATAAACCGTATCAGTCTCGATGGTAGAGGTTAATTCCGGATCAAGTTCGACTTGGGCGATGATCCACTCTCTGAATAATGCCACTCTGTTTAGATTTGTTTTTTCCTCTCTGCAGACCAACCACCAGTTTCCATTCGCCTTAATATGTTTGTCTGGAAAAGATCAACTAGCCGACCTGAGTCTAGGTCTGCCGCGACATAAGGCTTCATTCCAATCGCAATCCCCAATCCTTGCGCGGCGGTGGTGATGGATAATTCATAGGAGTCAAATTGTAGGCCTGAATCAGGGTCGATACCGGAAATGCCATTGCCTTTTAACCAGTCGTGCCAATCCCTTGATGAGGGATAAACTTGCAATAAGGCGTGATTTTGAAGCTGTTCTGGCGTATTAATGGGGATAGTGCCATTAATCAGAGTGGGACTGGCGACGGGGAAAAGTTCTGCGGTAAATAGGTAGTCATAATGAAGTTGAGCTTTGTCTGCCTTGCCTATCATCACGGACATATCTACGTCGGTCTGGTCGAAGTCCACATCATCTTGTGCGGTATATAGCCTCACTTGTACATCAGGGTTTTGTTGCTGGAAATGAGGCAGTCTAGGTATTAGCCAGCGAATGGCGAAAGTTGAATAAAGTTGGATTGTAAGCACGTTGGGTGCGTTGGGCTTAGTGATATGGGCTGTTGCGTCCGCGATTTGATCAAAAGCATTGCGCAAAAAGGGATAATAATATTCTCCTAACTTGGTGAGTTCTACTGAGCGAGCTTTTCTCGAAAAGAGACGCGTATCTAAGTAATCTTCGAGTAATTTCACCTGATGACTAATGGCGGAATGAGATACGCAAAGTTCATCCTCTGCTTGCCGGAAACTCTTATGGCGTGCTGCGGCCTCAAAGCTGCGGAGGGCATTCAAAGGTGGGAGTTTATTTCTCAATGGTTAATTCCTCTCATCCGTTTTGCAATGTAGTGGCCACTTTACAGCATATATAGATCATATCTGTGCTCTACACTTGAAAATAACTAATCTATGGGTACGATTACGTTATTGTTGAAAGGTGAAGAACACGCTAATGTGCGTTCATGAATAACACTAATTTTCTTGAAGATAAAATAGCCCTAGTCACTGCTGGTGCAGCGGGTATCGGACGTACTATTGCTGACGATTTGCTTCGCCAGGGAGCAACGGTATACGTATGTGATATCTGTGAAGAAGCATTGAACGCGTTCCGGGATCATTATGTAGGTGAAAAAAGAGCAATCGCGGCTTCTGTGGACGTATCTAATGCTCGTCAGGTTAAGGCATTTATTAATACGATTAAGAGTGAAAACGAAAGGCTCGACATACTGGTTAACAATGCCGGTATTTCTGGCCCGGTAAAGCCAGTAGAAGATATTGATGTGGAGGAATGGCAGACGACACTTTCTGTAGATTTGGATAGTGTTTTCTATTTTACAAAGTTCTGTATACCGATTCTCAAGAAGTCAAAAGGGGGCGTCATCGTTAACATATCATCAAATGCAGGCTTATCAGGCGTACCACTTCGATCTCCTTATGTCGCGGCAAAGTGGGCAATTATAGGTTTAACGAAGAGCTGGGCAATGGAACTTGGATCCTGTGGAATTCGTGTTAATGCTTTGTGCCCGGGTTCTGTAGCAGGATCTAGAATTGATGGTGTCATAAAACGCGATGCGCAGACAAGAGGTGTGGCGGAAGAAGTTGTTCGTAAGGTCTATGAGAAACAGAATTCGTTAAGGCGTTTTGTTAGTTCCGATGATGTAGCCAATATGGTGAGTTATTTGGTGAGTGATGCGGCTCGTAACATTACTGGTCAAGCGATTAGTATTGATGGCCATACCGAAAGTTTGGCCAATTGGTTGGATGACTAGTTAATAATCTTACACAAGGCCAAATCAGGTGCTCTGATCATCTGTACTTGGTCACCGAGTTCTAGGAGGCCCTGATGCTTTTTATCGAAACTTTGCCACTGAGGTAGACCTTCGTGATTGGGGTTGCCTGTTCTGGCAAAATTAACCCAGTATTGTTGCATGAGATTTGTGAGTGTTTTGTCATCACTATTGGTTTCAAGCCAATCGGCATGCGTATTAAACACATAAGGAATCTCTGCACCATGGTATGCGCCGACGGATTGCCCATGTTCGCCTTGCCGCACTCTAGTTAACTGGTAGGCGTAAGCTGACTGTTGGTGGCTGACACTGGTGGCCATTGAAAGGGATGGACATAACATTTCGACTGCAGTATTGATGCGATCCAATTTAGATTTTGTATCAAGTCCCCTTAACAAGGCCTCAATATCCTCTTTTTTATGACTGAGTTTGTAACTTGATAGGTGTTTATCAAGAGTGTCACTTTCTGAAATGTACATCAGCCATTCATGTGCGTTGGTGCCAATCATGAGCGGTACGTTTATTTGAGACGCCGATTACCAACAATTCATTTGAGGTGGGCTTAGGAAAATTTTGCGATACCCATCAAGAAGCCAATTTTGTCGGCAAGGAAGCGCTGACTAAAATTCGATCAGAAGGCGTAAGGCAGAAACTTATGGGAGCCGAAATCGATGGTATTCCCATTGATGTCAACGAACACCATTGGCCTGTAAGCGTTTTCGAAAACGTTTTCGAAAACGTAGCAACATCAAAGCTTGAAAGTGACATATCAAATGTCCCCGTGGGCAAACTTACGAGTTGCGTTTATTCTTCAAGTCTCGGAAAAAACATAGCCTATATTATGGTGCCGATTGAGTACGCCGAAATAGGGCAGAAGCTATGTGTTCAATCACCCTGTGGCCCCTTAGTTGCCACTTTGTGCCCATTGCCTTTTGTTAAGAATAGAGCCGTGTAAGGCAAGACGTCTTAGCACCAAATACAGTGCTCTACGTGCCATGCGAATCTTCGCGATCAGCCTATAAAAACGATAGTGTACTCACAAATGATGGATCAGTATCTATGCGCAACTTTTATTTAAGGCTTATAAAACTAGTCAGTTTCATCGTTATCATACCGATAACATCGTGCATCCAGTATTCAGTCATACCCGCAGATGCCGTTTACAGTGGTGGGCGAATTTATACAGCCAATACGGTTTCACCCTGGGCGCAATCGATTGCTGTGAAGGGCAATAGAATTGTGTATGTGGCTGATGAGAGGGGCGCGGCTAAATTGATTTGTGAGCATACAAAGACATTGCCCTTAAACGGTCGATTAGTGCTGCCGGGTTTGATAGATGGACATACACACCCGGGTTACATCGCATTAGCGAGCAGGCACTTGCCACTACCAGAGGCGGGCAGCACAGAAGTCTTGTATAAGGCTGTGGAAACGATGGTGAATAGCCACCCAGATCAGGATGTGATTATTGCCATACCTTGGGATAACAACTTATTTGGTCCCAATGGGCCTCACAAACGCATGCTAGACGAGATTGAACCGAACCGTCCGCTGCTGATTTGGGACTCATGGATGCACAGCTTGTGGGTTAATACCAAAGCCCTCGAAGCCGCGGGTGTAGACAGCACTGTTGAAGATCCGGTCCCCGGCTTTGCATTTCATCAGCGTGATGAACAAGGTGATCTTACGGGCTACATCACGGAGTCTGCTGCCACTGATTTTTGGAATAAATTCGAGTCGCTTGCGCCTCAATCAGAAACTACCTTGTTAGCATTTCTCACTTACCTCAAAAATCATGGTGTGACGACATTACTGGATGCGGGAAACTTTGGTTTAGATCATGAGGTATATAAGAGTATTCAGCGCTTAGATAAATTAGGAAAGTTACCACTTCGCTATCATGGCACGTATACATTGTTTCTCCCCGACAAAGTCGATACTGCGGTCGCGACGTTAAAAGCCATGCGTAGTGAATTCAAGAGCCAGAAAATCACAGTAGATACCTTAAAGCTCTTTCTCGACGGCGTAATAGAAACCCGTACCGCCCATATGTTCAATGATTACATCGATACCCCGGGCAATAATGGAAACGCCTTGCTCAGTCGAGACCGGCTTCATGCCTTAATTCTTGAGCTCGAAAGAGAAGGGCTACATTTACATTTTCATACTGTGGGTAACAAGGCAACCACAACAGCACTGAATGCAATTGAAGACGCTCGTAAGACGCTAGACCGCCCGTTCAACATACGGATCGCACTATCGCATTTAGAGGATATGGATGTCTCTGATGCTAGCCGGTTTAAGACACTTGGCGTAATTGCTCAGTTCACACCGCAGTGGCATGGTGGTAGCGATAGTGATAGTTATGATTATTCGATCGGTGAATTACAAGAAAAAATGTTTCTTACTAAATCGTTGTTTAACGCGGGTGCAGTAGTGTCTTTTTCTAGTGATACCTACTTTACCTCCGATTGGGAGGCCGGTAACGCTAACCCCTTTACGGGAATACAGGTAGGCCATAATCGGCAAAAAGTAGAGGATGGTCCTAATGGCCCTGTTGCAGAACCGAAAAATGAAGCGCTTAGCCGAGAAGAAATGGTGACAGGATATACCCGCAACGGTGCGTATCAATTAGGTGTTGAAGACCAAGTGGGTAGTTTAGAGGTGGGCAAAAAAGCCGATTTTATTGTTTTGGACAAAGATCTGTTTACAGTCGATAAATACACCATTCATCAAGTTAAGCCCGACGCGGTTATTCTCGATGGCGAAATTGTTCATGGCGCACTGTAATCATAGCGCTTTGTTATATCGCTTCGTTTTAATAATGGTATTGCACCAAGGGGTAAATTTCCCTTGAAGCATTTGAGGGACGCTTAGACCAAGCGCTTTGCAAATCAGAGACGTGAGGAACGGGATACGGAATTAGATTACGATTACAGCGTGACACGTGACGTCGAATGTGTCTTCAATACTGTGTCCAACATCATATCGATATTTGGTGGCAATGATAATAGTGCTCCGTCGAGTAGGAGTAGCCATCCTAACTACTATCACTGTATATTATTCTGTTAGTAGTGCAGAGAAAGAAGCATTGCCGGTATTTTCAATGGAGCAGTCTGATATTACATCGTATCTAAAGACAAAGGATTTTCTGGATCACCAGAATCAATTAGCAAAAATATATGTGAATGAAAACTAAAGAGAACGTTGCAGTGTGTAAGCATCGTTCTTATATTAACCTTTTCTATTTTCTTCGATTTGTTTGGATTTGGAAGTATCTTACATTTCCACACAAAACCTGAGCCTTGGAGCTAACCTTTGCATATAAAACTAATTTTTCTCGTTTGTATTTTCGCAGTGATGATGAATGTACAGGCCGAAGAAGTACCTCAAAAGCAAGTGAAGAATGTGGTGCTAATTATTGGTGATGGAATGGACGATCATCAAATTACCATTGCAAGAAACTATCTAAAGGGGGTTAGGGGGCGCCTAAATTTGGACGAGATGTCGGTGAGGGCGTCTGTGCAGGTGCTCACTGTTGATGAGGATAGTCCGACACAGCCCATTTATGTGGCAGATTCGGCGAATAGTGCCACTTCAATGGCGACAGGCATTGTCACCAGCCGTGGACGTATCGCTACCAGTGCTCAGGCAGATACCGATCTGCAAACGATTGTTGAGCTTGCTCATGATGCTGGATTTAAGACAGGTCTTGTAACGACGTCCAGTGTGACTGATGCAACGCCGGCGTCATTTGTCGCACATATCAACATTCGTGCCTGTGAATCTCCGCAAACCATGTATTTCGAGAGAAGGGACGTTTTGGTTGATTGCTCGAAAGATCAAAAAGCCAATGGCGGGCTCGGATCGATTTCCGAACAAATTGCAGTTTCAGTCCTGGATGTGGTGCTGGGTGGTGGACGGGAACATTTTCAGATGAAAGCAGAAACCGGTGAACTTACTGTTGAAGAGATGGCTAAAGCCTCAGGGTTTACGGTTTTGCATAGCAAAAAGGCGCTTAACGATGCGAACGATGACGAGCGTTTATTAGGTTTGTTTGCCGATAGTCACTTACCGATAAAACGCCAAGGTGAAGCAGGGCGGGTCGCTGAAAAACCAGAGCCGAGTTTGCTCAATTCAGTCCACTGGAGTTTGGGAGAAGTTGAATTGCCAGCAGCGATGGACTGTGTCGATAATCCGGAATATGGTGAAACACCCTCACTCAATCTTATGACAACAAAAGCGCTTGATCATTTGAGCCTTAACAATGACACCGGATTTTTCCTGATGATTGAATCAGCTTCCATCGACAAACAATCACACGTGAGAAATGCTTGCGGATCCATAGGCGAATTAGACCAGCTAGATGAAACCCTTGCTACGGTTCTGGCATTTGCTGAAACTCATCCTGACACTCTGGTAATGGTTACGGCAGATCATGGGCAGGCAGCTCAGTTAGTGCCAAATGAGAGCCTGTTTTCGATTGTTGGCATTCCAGTATTTACGCCGGGCCAATTGGTTAGAATAAAAATGCCTGGCGGTGGTGAGATGGCAATTAATTACGCAACCAATAGTTTTTATGCCGAAGAGCACACAGGGGTTGCTGTACCTCTACATGCTAATGAATTGGCAAGGCCCCTGCTAAAAACACTTGTGACCCAGCCCGAACTATTTGAGGTGATGAGGAAATTTCTTGGCTTATAAAGGTAGTAGAATAGGTCCTTGATCTTTACACTCATGGACTATTCGG
>JBLHIH010000061.1:0-22305 GCA_047616645.1 Flavobacterium sp.
TGGCGACTAGAATGTCGACACCTTTTCTAAGCGCCATCATTTGGGGGTTTATTTTCACGCCGCCAAAAACAACGGTTGATCTTAAACTCAAATGCTTGCCATAAGTTGCTACACTCGCGCCGACCTGTGCTGCAAGTTCACGGGTGGGTGTTATTATGAGCGTTCTTATGTGATTAGCTTTTGTTGGTTTGCCTGAAGATAGCTTTTGTAAAATAGGTAAGGTAAACCCAGCTGTCTTACCCGTTCCGGTCTGTGCGGCAGCCATAACATCTTTTCCAGCGATGACGGCTGGGATGGCCTCTAATTGGATAGGAGATGGAGTGTCATATCCGTGTTCGGCGACGGCCTTTAATATAGGCTCGGACAGGCCGAGGTTAGCGAAGGTCATAAATGTATCTTGAGGTTAAGGCAGGGGGCGGGGAGCATACAATAAATACCCGAAAAGTACAGCTAAACTTTTGGCCGAGCTATTGGCTTAGCTTTGGGCGCAAAGAGTATTGTTTAAATAAGGCAGGGATACCTAGGAGTTGATTTTGTCAATAGTGTGGCAGTGGAAGAAATTTGAAGATTTATCGCGAAATGAATTGCATCAAATATTAAGGGCAAGACAAAAAGTATTCATTATAGAGCAAGATTGTATCTATGAAGATGCAGACGACCTTGACGAAAGTGCATGGCATTTATTCAATTGGAAAAAAGATGGTAACGGTGATCTTGTTTTAGCCGCATACTTAAGGGTTCTACCTCCAGGAAAGATATATACCGAAGTGACTTTTGGTAGGGTATTGGTCGCGGCGGAATTTAGAGGGATTAGATTAGGTGAAGCGCTTATAGCGAAAGCGATTAAATGTATTGAAGACGAGTTTTTGACCCAGTCTATTCGCATATCAGCGCAAGAATACCTCGAAAAATTCTATCAAAATTTTGGTTTCCAAAGGTGCAATGCGCCTTACGAGGAAGATGGAATTTTACATTTGGAAATGTTCAAGTAAAGCAAATTTAGTAGCGGGTTCAGAAAAATGATTCTAGAATTAGCAATATTGGATGTTGAGCTCGGTCAGGAGGCGGATTTTCAAAACGCTTTTTCTATCGCGAAAATAATAATAATGGGGATGTCAGGCTATGTGTCCCATGATATTAAGCGTTGCATAGAAAAGCCTAGCCGTTATGTACTTCTCGTTAACTGGGATTGTCTAGAAGATCATACTGTTGGTTTTCGCCAATCTAATGAATATCAGGAATGGAGAAGGTTGTTACATCATTTTTATCAACCGTTTCCAGAGGTTGAACATTATGCAGATTTCTAAATTACACGCATTATAAATCAATTAGAATGTCCGATAATATGAAAGATAATTCGATCTGAGTAAAAGGCTTTTGAATAAAGTTGGGTTTTGTATCTGTGTTCCTTTTTAACGAATTTTGATCCTTTGAGTAACCTGAAGTAAATATGGCCTTTAATTCTGGTCTGTAACTTCTTAACCTACGAATTAAATCAATTCCGGTTTGTCTTTCAGAAAGTATGATATCCGTAAACACTAGTGCGATGTTGGGTTCGTCGTTGAAATAGGATATTGCTTCTTGTGTCGTGCTTGCTGCGATGACTTCATATCCCATCATTCTTATCATTTTTGTCACTAATTCCCGCAAGGCAAACTCGTCTTCAACTACAAGAATTAACTCCCCTTTACCTCTTTTGATTTGCTTATCGGGCGACTGAGTAGATGGCATGATTTCGCTTGAAGATATTGGCAGCAATATAGAAATGCACGTTCCACGGTTATTTTGGCTTTCGAATTCTACAAGACCATTAGATTGTGAGACAAAACCATATACCATACTGAGTCCTAGCCCTGATCCTCCTGATCCTTTGGTGCTGAAAAAAGGCTCGAAAACTTTTTCTAGATTCTCTTTTAAGATACCGCTTCCTGTGTCCGTTAGGGATATTGTAATATAGTCTCCAGGTTCGAGTTCACCGTAGTGATGAGTTGAAGTAAGGGTCACATTTGCAGTTTTTATGGTTATCGTGCCACCACTCGCATTGCGTCTCGAGCGTTAATAGCCAGGTTTAGTAGGGCATTTTCCATTTGTGACTTGTCTATTGCACATGGCCATATACCATCTTCTTTTTCAAAGATGACTGAAATATTCTCCCCAATTGTTCTTTCCATGAGGAACACGGATTCTTCTATAAGTAAGTTGATATCGATCGTTTGCGGGTTTAGGGCTTGGGTTCTCGAATAGGCCAGTAATCTTTGGGTAAGAAGTGCACCGCGGTCACTTGCTTTAATTGCCTCGTTTAGAAGTTCTTCTAGTTCATGTGGATTTTGTTCTGTCATTCCCAGTTCGATGTTTCCTCGAATGATTGTCAGGAGATTGTTAAAATCGTGAGCGACACCACCTGTTAATTGACCAACAGCCTGTAGTTTTTGTGCTTGCCATAACCTTTCCTTTAGTTGGCTTTCACTTGCTGCTTGAAGTCTCATGCGAGAGAGCATCTGATTAAACGAATGTGCAAGTTCACCCACTTCATCGCTTGGAATGTCATCCAGTGATTCTTCTGAAGATTTCGCGTCTGATATTTTTTCAAGATGAAGAATTGTTTCTGAAAGGGGTTGTGTAATAGAAATTGAAATGAGCGCCATGAGTAAAGACAGGGTGACGACCACGAATATGGTTGGTATTACAATGGCGGCACCAATATCTTGTTTAAGTTCTACAATTTCATCCAGATTAACACTGGCAAAAATCACCCAGTCCCAAGGTTCAAAGTAGGTACCATAGCCGAGCTTTGCTGTGGCTGTACTAGGAACCGCCGAGTCGTCCATCGTTACGACAAGTGCATCATTGTCTGCGCTAACATAAAGTAAGTAATCAAAAAAACCTTCAAAGTTGTTAGTACGTATTAAGTCTATTGAACTCTTTCCACTACCGGGAAGGTCCAATCTCTCCGAGAGATTGTCGATACTAGCGCGAAAGTTTTTGGCTGAGCTGGGAATGACAGCAGGTGGTTCATCAGGATAGGTTTGGTTTTTCAAAAAGGGGTGCGTCACAATGAAATTTTCTTTATGGTAAACATAAAAATAACTATTCTTGTCTACTGCAATTTCTTCTAATACGCTGAGGGCTAGTTTTTTGCTTCTGGTCTTGTCATAGATCCATTGACTGATTTTTGATAATAATTTGAGACTATCTTTTTCGCCATTTGAGCTTGAGTGTGCGTGGAGAGTTTTTCGCTTTCTGTAAATAATAGCTTTGTATAGCTAAAGGAGAGACCGGTAAGTATCGCTGAAGATAGAAGTGCGAGAGCTATGATTAGCCATAATCTCTGTCGGATTGATAATTGACGCAATAGCTTGATCACACTTATCTAGCCTCCGTTCTAAGGTGTTCACTATAGGCCATCAAAGTTATACAAGTGATAGCTGCATTGATTCCTCTGAACTAGCTTACGTTTTTATTTTTTCCTGCCCAAAAAGGTAGCCGTAGTTCTGTCTTCAGTATTTTACCTGCACCGGATAGTGGCAGAGGTTCTGAGCGAAAAGAAACAGACTGCGGGCATTTAAATCCGGCTATTAGCTTTTTGCAATGAGCAATAAGTGCTTTTTCCCCAATTACCGCGTCTTCATGCAGAACAACTATAGCATGCACGGCTTCGCCCCATTTTTCACTGGGGATACCAATAACAGCACATTGATTTACGCCGTGATGTTGGTAAATTGACGCTTCTACTTCAGCGGAATAGACATTTTCACCTCCAGAGATAATCATGTCTTTAACTCTATCCACGATGGAGAGGAATCCGTCTTTGTCCAGGTATCCGCCATCACCCGTATGTAACCAACCATCTACAATGGTCGCTGCTGTTTGATCGGCCAAATTACGATAGCCCAACATAACATTTGGACCACGCATACAAATTTCTCCGACTTCATCAGTGCCAGCAACTTTTCCATCATCATCCATTATTACCAAATCAACGCCCGGCACAGCTTGACCTGCAGACTTCATTTTTCCAGATAATGGACCTTCAAAAACATGCCTCTCTGCAGAGAGAATGGTGATTACAGGCGCGGCTTCCGTTTGGCCATACGCCTGATAAAAATGTGTTTGCGGCATTACTGACATTGCCTTTTTGATGACAGGTTCAGGCATTGGTGACGCGCCATATACTATTCCCCTAATCGATTTGAGGTCATAGTCGCCAATATCTGGATGATTCACCAAGATATTAACCATAGTTGGGACAAGTAACATGCGTTCGATCTTTGACGCTTGAACAATTTTCATGAGTGCACTTGGATCAAATGCCGGTAGGAAATAGTTGGAGCCACAAGTAATGACAGAAGACATACATATAAACGCGTCTGCGATGTGAAACATGGGCGCGATGTGAAGAATCCTATCCTTCTCTTGGCAATCAATCAGCGGCACAGTCTGCATTGCGTTGATCACCAAATTTGTGTGACTTAACTTAACGCCCTTAGAGCGACCGGTGGTACCACCTGTATAAAAAAGACCTGCTAGATCATCACCGTGTCGATTGCTGTCCGCAATAGGGTCGGAAGATACAATCGAATGGTAACTAAGGTAACCTTCAGGGGTATCGCCATCGTCTAAAAAGACGATGCTTTCTATGTGGTTGAGCTCACTTCTTATTTCATTGACGATCTGCACAAAGGCGGAATCTACAAACAATACCTTTGCTTCTGAATCGTTTAACCAAAATGTAAGCTCTGGACCCGCAAGGCGAGTATTGATGGGTTGAAAGACTGCACCAGCCCAAGGTACAGCGAACATAAACTCGAAATAACGATCGCTATTAAGTGCTAATATCGCAACGGTATCATCATTCACAACGCCAAGTTCGTGAAGACCGCTGGCAAAGCAAGCTATTTTATGTTGATACTGAATCCAAGTTTGTTCTCGTAGCTTGCCTAGTACTTGATCAAAATAAGAGGTTGCGATCAACTCACCCTGAGTTTGGGAGGCACGGTTGATCAATTGCGTCATTGATAACATGTCGGGAGTCCTTTACTAGCCTTTGTATGTCGTAATAATCGACTATAGCAGAGAACAATCGTTGTTCGGATCCTCATTTTCGATCTTCATGGTAGAGTTCACTTCAGAGTACTTTCGCAATCCACACTTGAATGCTATCGTCATCAGTACAACAATCTTAAGAATATCTTCTTAAGACCGTATTTGTTGAAGGTAATTCATTTGGATAACATCAGACCCACCATTGAATGGCGAGAACTATTATTAGAGCGGTAGTAGGGTGGCCAACTGTTTATTATTTTCTGCCTCAACTAGGCAAGAATGATGAAGATCATCCCCTAATTGTCAACATAGCACTGGCTTCTATCGTCATGTTAGTGATACTGCGTTTTGTTAACAAAATGCCTATATTACTGAAAAAAGTCGGATTGTTACTCGTAGCATTTGGTACTGGTTTTATCTTTCATATATTTAGTTGCATCACAAATACCGAACATTGTTCAAGATACTTCAATCAATCCCACTTGGATAGCGCTGTTAATGGGCTATTTTGTTGTTTTCTTTATTACCATCACTTCGTTGTCTTTCCTTGTTAATAAGCTTGAAGGTAGCAATCTTGCCTTACAAGAAAAGAATAATACAACTCAGAACACATTAGATATTGCTTTAGACGCAGCTCGAAAATTTGAATTATTTTCAAACAGTGCTACAGATATATTTTGGATCACCGATTTAGATCTGAATTATTCTTACATTAGTCCATCTATTGAAAAACTTTCTGGTTTTTCAGTAGATGAGGCTTTCGAACTGGGAGGGAGTGGGATACTTGAGCTTAAAGAATTAAATCGGGCGAGTGAGGTGTTGATTGAAGAACTAGAATACGATCACGAACGAGATCCCAACCGTACTGTTCGACTTGAAATGAGACATAAAAAAAGGACGGCAGATATTTTGATGCTGAATTGGCAGTAAGATTTTTAAGAGATGAGGATGGTCAACCTTTGGGTCTCCATGGCATCAGTCGAGATATAACAGAACGGCGACGTTTGGATGTGACGATTAAGACGGTACTGGAAAGTACAAGGCAGCAATATGGTGAAGGCTTTTTTGTTTCGGTGGTAAAAAACATTGCTGAGGTTTTAGAAGTTAAATACATTTATATTGGCGTCGTCGTTGATGAAAATACTTTCCGAACGTTAGCTGTGTGTAAAGACGGTAAAATAATCGAAAATTTCGAATATAAGCTTGAAGGCACACCTTGTGAGAAGGTTTTTAACGATGAAAATTGCTTCTATCGAAGCAAGGTACAATCTCTATTTCCAATGGATGATTTATTAGTTGAGCTTGAGATAGAGAGTTATCTTGGTGTGCGGATGTCGGATTCTGAAGGCGAAATTATGGGCATGATGATATGCATGGATGATAAATTTATGCGCGATGATCCGCTGGCAGAAAATTTAGTAGGGATTGTTGCCTCTCATGTCGCAGCAGAGTTACAACGCCGTCGATCTGAAGATGAAAAGCACTCATTCAACAACAGTTGCTCCAATCTCAGAGACTCGACTCCCTAGGTAAATTGGCAGGTGGTGTAGCACATGATTTTAATAACCTGCTTTCAGTCATTGGTGGGTATATTGATCTTGCGGATGGAATAAATGACGGTAACGAGTTGTTACGTGAATAACATTTGCAAATGCAAGGTGCGGCGAATCGTGCAGCGAAGTTAACACGTCAAATGCTGACTTTCAGCCGGCGGCAAATTATGGAAAAGAAACCCCTTGATTTAAATGTCATGATTCAAGAGCTAGATGGGTTGTTCGGAAGTCTATTACCAGAAGACATTGATGTTGAAATTGTGTTAGCTAAAGATTTGAGTGTTATTGAAGGTGATGCAGGACAGTTGGAACAAGTTGTAATGAATCTTGTTGTCAATGCCAGAGACGCAATGTTGAAGGGAGGGAATTTAGTTATTGAAACTAGTAATGTATCTTTCTCTAAGGATGAGTTAATTGATTATCCTTGGGCTCAAGCTGGAGAATTCGTTAGACTGAGAATCACTGACTCGGGATCTGGGATTTCCGCGGAAGTTAAAGATCATATCTTTGAACCATTTTTTACAACCAAAGCAGAAGGCGAGGGAACAGGACTGGGTCTCTCGGTATATTTTGGTGTCATAAATCAACACAAGGGATTTACCCGGGTGCAAAGTAGTCCGAACAAAGGAACTCAGTTCAATACCTATCTTCCCATTGTAAATAGTAAAATTATAGAACACGAAATTACTGAGGGACAAGTTGTATTAACTCGAATAGAAACCATATTGTTAGTTGAAGATGATATTCAAGTGAGAAAATTGGCAATAGAAATGTTGTCAGGTGTTGGGTACAGCGTACTACAAGCTGAAAATGGCTTGTTAGGTGTAGAGATGTTTAAGAAACATCAAGATCAAATAGCCTTGGTGATTCTTGATGTGATGATGCCTGTAATGAATGGCCATGAGGCTATGAATCAAATCAGAAAGATAAATTCTACAACACCAATTTTGTTCACAAGTGGTTACTCAGAAGAAGGTATACATACAGATTTCATTTTACCCGAAGCGCTAAGTTTGTTAGAGAAACCATATGGTTTGAGAGACTTGCTCGGTAGGGTAAGACAGATGATAGATGCAGAAGAATGAGTTACTCCATCCATAATTTACTGATAGATCTGCTGAAAAAATCACCCCTTTTCTTGGATGGCTAAATATATTAGTCTTATGATCATGTTGTGAAGCCCCATAGGAAAATAAATGATGACTATAGAAAAACCTACTAAGAAAACAATTGAAGTTCTTGGAAAAAAAATGGCTTATGTCGAAATGGGCGAAGGTAAGCCCATTGTTTTTCAACATGGCAATCCAACATCCTCTTATCTTTGGCGGAACATCATGCCGTATCTTGCGAGTATGGGACGATGCATAGCAATTGATTTAATCGGAATGGGTGATTCTGAAAAATTAACAAATTCGGGCCCTGGCGCTTATACATTTGTGGAGCACAGCCAATATTTTGAAGGTGCATTAGAGGCGCTTGGTGTTAATAAGGATGTTACACTTGTTATTCATGATTGGGGTTCAGCCCTAGGATTTCATTGGGCCCATCGCAATCAAGCAGCGCTAAAAGCGATTTGCTATATGGAAGCCATTGTTCAGCCCTTAACTTGGAATGAATGGCCAGAAGCCGCAACCGCAGCATTCCAAGGTTTTCGCTCAGAGGCAGGCGATGAAATGGTCTTGGAGAATAATTTCTTTGTCGAAAAAATGTTACCCGGATCAATTTTGAGAGATATGAAACCCGAAGAAATGGCAATTTACCGAGAGCCATTCCTAGAAAAAGGAGAGGATAGGCGCCCAACGTTAACTTGGCCTCGCCAAATACCCTTAGAAGGCGAACCGGGAAATGTGGTTAAGCTTGTTGCAGAATATGGAAGCTGGTTATCTAAAAGTACGATTCCTAAACTGTTTATCAATGCCGACCCCGGTGCGATTTTGATTGGGAGCCAAAGAGAATTTTGTCGGACCTGGCCTAACCAACAAGAAATTACCGTCTCGGGAAGTCATTTTATTCAAGAGGATAGCCCTGACGAAATTGGTAAAGGTATCGCCAGCTGGTTAACTGAACTGGCTTAACTATATCAGCATTAACTATATCAGCATTAACAAATGCCAGGTGAACTAGGCTTTGGTAAACTGATGAATGAGTCTGGCCGCAAAACGGGCAGTTCTATCATCAATATCAAAAGTAGGATTCATTTCTGCAATCTCGAAGGCGACTATTTTTGAATCGAATTGGCTTTTTATTCGCTCTATAAATTTAAGAATTATGTTGGGATCTACCCCCAAAGCGGCTGGTGCACTTACACCCGGGCAAAAGGATGCTGGAAATACATCCAAACAGATCGTTATGTAAATACAATCGAGAGAATGGCAATAGGCTTCTAGATCTTCGAAGCTCTTTTCTGGGGTTTGGCTATTCATTGATAAATCGGATTTCCACCGGACATTTTTCTTTTCAGCATACTTAAATAGATTGTCTGTGTTCACGCTCGGATTTATCCCGTATACCCAATAATCGAAATTCACGTCGTTCTCTTCTGCGTATAGGGCAGCTTGCCTAAAGGGTGTCCCTGAAGAGGGTAAGGGTTCGAGTGGTCGTAGGTCAAAATGGGCGTCAAAGTTAATGATACCAAGCTTAGCTTTGGGGCGGGCTTGCCTGATACCTTGATAGGTGCCCCAAGCGATTTCGTGACCACCCCCCAACATCAGCGGAAGTGAATTCGACTTGATAACTTCTGCTACTTTCGTTGCGAGGTTTGATTGTGCTTCCTCTAAGCGATTCTCTATGCAATCGACGTTCCCTAGGTCGTGAACAGGTTTGCTCCCTGTATAGACGAGGTTTGCGAGCATCGCACGTATTTTGTCTGGTCCCGCTTTAGCGCCTATTCGTCCTTGGTTTCGCCTAACACCTTCATCACAGTTAAACCCAATGATGCAATGGCTGTTGGGTTTTGCACTTGTGGCGTGTTCAACAATATCATGCCAGCGAGAATTATCAGATGGATCGTCTCTACCTTGCCAGGGAGAATCACTCATTTACTTTTTCCCCTGCCTTAAAAACAATAGTGGGTTTTACAAGATTCATTCCATAACAAAGCTGGGCAGGTGTTTCGATTGGCCAAAGTACAAGATCTGCATCAAAACCTAATTTAATTTGACCGATTTGGTCTTCCATACCCAGCGCCTTTGCTGCATTTTTTGTGACACCCAATAAAACTTCATAGGGGGTCAGTTTAAATTGAACACAGGCGAGATTCATAACTGTGAGTAGGGACGCGATTGGGGACGAGCCGGGATTGAGGTCTGTAGCAATGGCTATTGGCAGCTTGTTTTCTCTCAAGGCTTGGATGGGCGGCAGCTTAGTTTCACTGAGGGAGTAGAACGCCCCAGGCAATAATACCGCGACAAGGTTTGCTGCTTTGAGAATAGGGACATCGGCTTCATCTAAATACTCTATATGGTCGACGCTTAATCCCTCATATTCGGCAACCAAACTAGCACCACCCAAGTTAGATAGTTGTTCGACGTGACCTTTGATAGGGAGATGGTATTTTTTTGCTGCTTGACAAATTTTCTCACACTGTGCGCGGCTAAAACCGATACCTTCACAGAAGAAGTCAACGGCATCAGCTAGTCCTTCTTTGTGAACTGCTGGTAATACTTCATCAATGAGGTATTGAATATAATCATCTTTGCTGTCGAATTCTGGAGGTAAGGCATGTGCGCCTAAAAAACTGGTGCGTATCGAGATCGGGTATATTTTCTCGAGGCTTCTGGCTACCCTTAACATCTTTATTTCGTTTTTAGTATCCAGTCCGTAACCAGATTTTATCTCGATGGTAGTAATACCTTCTGCCATTAATGTCTCTAATCTTTGTCGAGATCCTGCTAACAAGCTTGCCTCGTCCATAGATCTTGTTGCCGATACTGTACTGACTATGCCGCCACCAGCATTGGAGATTGCTTCATAACTTGCCCCGTTTAATTTCATTTCAAATTCACTCGCGCGGTTGCCTCCATAGACTAAATGGGTATGACAATCGATTAAGCCTGGTGTTAACCATTGGCCTAGTCCATCGATGCGAGTTTTCGCTGCGGGGGCATTTTCAACATTTCCGAGCCAGGCGATTTTTCCATTAAAGATACCAATAGCGGACTTTCCCTCTCCGTCAGGCCGGGGCTCATCTGACATTGTTGCCATGCTGATATTGTAAATTAGCGTATCTACTACCTTTGGTTCAAATGTTTGCATTCAATACTCTAAATATAGAAAGACAAATTTAAGTGTACTTGTATATACAAGAGTAGACAAGTACTTAATAGATCAGTAAGCTGCCCCCTGAAAGAAAGAATCGCAAACAAGGAAGCACAAGTGCAAGCAAGATATCTTACTATCAAAGATTATGTTATCGATCAAATAGAGCGAGGTGTATGGGTGCCTGCAGAGAAAATTTATTCTGAAAATGAACTTGCACTTAAATTCTCTGTGAGCCGCATGACAGCTCGAAAGGCGATCGATAAGCTTTGTTCTGAAGGTGTACTCGTAAGAAGCCAAGGTTTAGGAACCTTCGTAGCTGATCTGCGTCCGATGAGTTCACTCTTGGAAATACGTAACATTGCTGATGAAATTGTCAGTCGTGGGCATCAATACTCATGTCGAGTGATAGATGTTCAATCGATGATTCCAGATAAGAATCTTGCGATATTGTTAGGCGTACCGGATGACTCTACTGTCTATCATAGCAGCCTAGTTCACCACGAAAATGATATAGCCGTGCAATATGAAAATCGTTTTATCAATCCAAAGTTTGCTCCTGACTATCTCAATCAAAATTTTTTAGATCTGACGCCTAATGCTTATCTCTCGAAGGTAGCGCCGCTTACTGAGGCTGATCACATCGTTGAAGCTGTTGTAGCAGACAAAAAGATAGCACTGGCACTGCAATCAACTTATCCATGTTTGAAGGTAACCAGACGCACTTGGTGTAAGGGTGGAATTGTCAGCGTTGCCTATCTCTATCACCCAGGCGATAAATATCGACTGGGCGGACACTTAACATTTTAAGGGATTTATTATGTCGAAGAGCAATACCTTTACCAGAACAGATACAAGCCGAATGATAAGGGCGAGTCGTGGAACTAAACTATCGGCAAAGAGTTGGTTAACAGAGGCGCCGCTAAGAATGTTAATGAACAATCTTGATCCTGAGGTGGCAGAACACCCAGAATCCTTAATTGTTTACGGCGGCATTGGCCGTGCCGCTAGAAACTGGGAATGTTATGACAAAATTGTAGAGTGTCTTGAAAGATTAGAGTCTGACGAAACTTTGTTAGTGCAAAGTGGTAAACCCGTCGGTGTATTTAAAACACATGCTGATGCACCGAGAGTGTTAATTGCGAACTCGAATCTTGTGCCGCGGTGGAGCACTTGGGAACATTTTAACGAACTCGATAAGGCCGGCCTGATGATGTATGGCCAAATGACGGCAGGATCGTGGATATACATTGGTTCTCAAGGCATTGTTCAAGGGACTTATGAGACCTTTTGTGCGGTTGCAAATAGGCATTTTTCTGGAAGTGCAGCTGGAAGATGGGTGCTTACTGGAGGTCTAGGAGGTATGGGCGGTGCTCAACCTTTGGCTGCGACAATGGCGGGATATTCTATGCTTGCAATTGATGTTGACGAATCTCGAATAGATATGCGCCTTAAGAAGGCCTATATAGATTGCAAAGCAAATGATCTCGATCATGCGCTTGCATTAATTGAACAATCTTGTCGTGACAAAAAACCCTTAAGCATTGGTTTGTTAGGCAATGCAGCAGATCTGTTTGAAGAACTTGCTAATAGAGGAATAAGGCCTGATGTTGTCACGGATCAAACCAGCGCCCACGATCCTTTAAACGGATATCTTCCAAGTGGTTGGACAATGGAAGAGGCAGAAATCAAAAGAGAATCTGAACCAGAAGTTGTCGTTAAGGCTGCAAAAATTTCTATGGCAAAACAGGTAAAAGCCATGTTGCATTTCCAACAAATGGGATCAGCTGTTTTAGATTATGGTAATAATATCCGACAAATGGCCATGGAAGAAGGCGTTGATAATGCATTTGATTTTCCAGGCTTTGTACCGGCCTATGTTAGACCTCTCTTTTGTGAAGGAATCGGGCCCTTTCGTTGGGTAGCACTCTCGGGAGATCCAGAGGATATATACAAAACCGATGCAAAAATAAAAGAACTTATTCCTGATAACCCGCAATTACATAATTGGCTAGACATGGCCCAGGAAAAAATACAATTTCAAGGTTTACCGGCTAGAATTTGTTGGATCGGATTGAAAGATCGTGCCCGAGTGGGGGCGGCATTTAATGAGATGGTTGCTACGGGAGAATTGAGTGCTCCGATTGTTATCGGGCGAGATCACTTGGATTCTGGGTCAGTCGCATCTCCTAACCGCGAAACCGAGGCGATGAAAGATGGCTCGGATGCGGTTTCAGATTGGGCTTTGTTGAATGCTTTACTCAGTACGGCCAGTGGCGCGACCTGGGTAAGTTTGCACCATGGAGGAGGTGTTGGAATGGGTTTTAGCCAACACGCGGGATTGGTGATTGTATGTGATGGCAGCGAGGATGCAGGACGGCGAGTGAGTCGCGTCTTATGGAATGACCCAGCAACGGGTGTGATGAGACACGCTGATGCAGGCTATGACATTGCTATTCAATGCGCCTCAGAACAAGGCTTAGATTTACCGATGCTCGATACAAAAAATGCTTAAGTGTTATGTGCTAAGAATTACGTACTAAGAACTAAGGACAAAGAATATGAAAACCATCACAATCAAACCAGGCAAGCTAAGTTTAGATGACCTTAAGTTAATAGATCACGCGCCTTGTTATATTCAACTAGATCCAGCCTGTCGTGATGTAGTTGATAAGGCGACAGAGGTTGTCAATCAAGTCATCAAAGACGAGTTGGTGGTCTATGGTATTAACACAGGGTTTGGACTTCTCGCTAATACAAAAATAGATTCTAGTGAATTGGAAGTTTTACAGCGTAGTATTGTTTTATCCCATGCAGCGGGGATTGGCAAATTAATGGAAGAGTCGACCGTTAGATTATTAATGGTACTGAAGGTTAATGCACTTTCTCGAGGAAATTCTGGTATTCGTTTTGAGCTGATCGAAGCACTCATTACCTTACTCAACAAAGAGATTTATCCCAGTATCCCAATTAAAGGCTCGGTTGGGGCATCGGGCGATCTAGCACCACTTGCCCACATGAGCTGCATTCTTCTTGGCGAGGGAGAAGCGACTTATAGGGGCGAGTTAATCTCAGCGGGAGAAGCACTCAAAATTGCCGGTCTACATGCTATTACCTTAGCGCCCAAAGAGGGACTTGCTTTACTTAATGGAACCCAAGCATCCACCGCCCTTGCTCTACAAGGTTTGTTTCATGCAGAGACCTGTCTGAATGCGGCAACGGTTATCGGGTCGATGACAACGGAAGCCGCCAAAGGCTCGCATAAACCCTTTGATAAGAGAATACACGAAGTAAGGGGGCATCCCGCTCAGATTGATATGGCGACCTACTATCGTTCTTTGTTGACAGACACCAGCATCAAAGATAGTCATACAGAATGCGAGAAAGTACAGGATCCATATTCCCTAAGATGCCAACCACAAGTGATGGGTGCATGCTTACAACAAATACGTAATGCTGCAGAAATTATTCTTATCGAAGCCAATGCTGTATCTGATAACCCGCTTATATTTCTAGATAATAATGAAATCATTTCAGGTGGTAATTTTCACGCAGAACCGATCGCGATGGCAGCGGATAATCTTGCCCTCGTATTGGCTGAAATTGGAGCGTTATCAGAGCGTAGAATGGCCTTGCTAATTGATAGTCAATTAAGTGGATTACCGCCTTTTTTGGTTAACAATGGAGGCGTAAATTCGGGATTTATGATTGCCCAAGTAACGGCTGCAGCCTTAGCAAGTGAAAATAAATCCTTAGCACATCCTGCTTCAGTGGATAGTTTGCCAACGTCAGCAAATCAAGAAGATCATGTCTCCATGGCGACATTTGCTGCGCGACGACTAGGAGACATGTCCGAAAATACTGTCGGTATATTAGCAATAGAGTGGCTGAGTGCTGCTCAAGGCTTAGACTTTTTGAAACCGCTTAACACCTCTGAATCATTGGAGCGCGCAAAAGCAATATTAAGAGAGAAAGTCCCTTTCTATGATAAAGATCGCTACTTCTCTCCCGATATAGTTCAGGCAATCAATCTAATCGAAAGTAATGCATTAAGTGATGTACTTTCGATTTGTATTACCCGCGATTAAAAGCGCGTGATTAAAAGCGGGCACTTGTGATTGTAGATTTTATATAATCAATCTTTTTAAGAAACCATGCGCTTGAGTGCCTGCGTATGCTTGTCGATGAAATGATGTTTTAGTGCGCCCAAGATATGAGCACCTAGTATGATATAGACCAAATATTGGAGTATGTATTTGTGGAAGGTGCCCCAGATTATGTAGACCTCACTTTTTCCCCAAAGTGGCTCCAGTTGTAATGCAAAGAAAGAAGTTGAAAAACCATGATAACTGGTCATGAAAAAACCTGTTACCGGAATGGCGACCATCAAAATGTAGAGTGCTATATGCGCGACATGGGCAAGTTTACGTTCTGATGGTTTGAGAGAGCCATCCAGCTCAGGGCGCTTGGATCGTTTGTTCCAGAATAGTCTGACACAAAGCAAAGCTAAGACGATCACGCCAAGCGTTTCGTGAACAATATAATAGTCGTATCGATACCATGCATCCTCCGGAATCATCGATGCAAAAATACCCATTGGAATGAGGGTGACGAAGAGGATTGCGGTAGTCCAATGAATCATTCTTGAGACCATGCCATATCGATCAGACTCATTTTCTGCAGCTAATTGTAGTGTTTCGATATTCCTGCTTTGGTGAAAGGCTGTAACGAGCAGCATTAGGCCAGCGATCAGTGCAATACCAGTCTGGATCATAAGCAGTATTGGTTTTGCTGAATCCATTGGTGTTTGATTGGGCTTGGGGTTTTCAAGAACTCCGGTTTCAAGTATATCTCCAAACCACAAGACAATCGAAAAACAGCCCAAAGCTGCCAACAAAGTGCCAAAAGCCCGCATTTTAGGCGCGCTAGAGTTCATCAACCAAGCTGTCAATGCTGCAGTAATGATGATGCCGAGAGCAAACCAACTTCCGAGCTGTCCGGGCACTTGCTGGGTCGAATTGCTGCTCTCAGCACTCATGGCTAATGGCGCATAAGCGACCATCAATACAAAAGTAAACATTAGGTGTTTCATTGGTTTTTTCCTGATTATCAGAGTTGAGAAATTGAAAGGTACTTAATCGCCCAAAAAGAAATCTTGTTGGGCTTTTTTTGGTTAAATTTTAACGATCAATATCCATATTATTACCTAGTTAAATCCGTAGATATAGAGGGGATTATGCTATTCTTTATTGTTTTTAAGACATTAATTCGAAGAGCTAAGCAAAAAATGGATCAACTAAGAGCGCTGAAATACTTTGTAGCAGTAGCGGAATCCGGTAGTTTTACCAAAGCGGCAAAGCAATTTTCGGTACCGCCATCATCGTTATCTCGCAGGGTTGCGGATTTGGAAAAAAGCCTTGGTGCTAACCTGTTAAAGCGCACTACTCGTAGCGTGCAACTAACTGAGAGTGGGCACGATTATTTTTTGCAAGTACAAGATATACTGTACCAGTTAGAACAAAGTAACGAGTCGGTACGCAGCTATCATTCCAGCCCCATGGGGCAACTCAGAATTAGCTCCTTAGTCGGTTTTGGTGAGCGCATGTTGTTGCCCCTGTTAGAGGAATTCAGCGTTCTTTATCCGGAAGTTATCCTTGATATCAGTCTCAGCGATGAGTTGTCTAAACTTAGAAGCGATGATGTTGACATTGCCATTCGGGGTGGTTATGCCCCAAACGAGCGCATACAAGCCATTCGCTTAATGGACAATGATTTTATTCCGGTGGCTGCACCCGCGTATTTAGTCAAAAACGGCACGCCAGCACACCCCAAAGAATTACTCGGACATAGGGGGCTTTATTATCGTACTCCGGTCGGACGGCAAAGTTGGTATTACCAACAGGATGATCAATGGCATACAGTAGCTGTCCCAGAAGCGGCAACCTCTAATGACGGAAAATGGCTAGCCGGCAAGGCAGTGAACGGTGAAGGCATATTTATGGCGCCGCGCTGGGCTATAAGCGAGTACATTGAGCGAGGCGAGTTGCAAATATTGCTAATCGCGCCGGAATTGAAGATCACACAAAATAGCAATCTAGCGGTTTATCTTTTATACCAAAAGCAACGCTATCTTGTGCCCAAGGTTAAAGTTGCAGTGGATTTCTTAGTGGGAAAGATCAAAGAGAAATACTGACCTGAACCTGACAAGCAAAAGTATTTTAAAACGCGTGTATAGGCCTTTAATGAAACCACCACCAGATCTGATGATCTGGTGGTGCTTGATACTGAGCTTGAGAGCTTCCCTGTTGGAAGACGCGAATTCCTTCCTATTTCGAGGATGTCGGTACTTCAGAAAATGGAATTCCTTTATCCATCCGTGGTTCCTGAGGAAGGCCCAATACTCTTTCGGCAATAATATTTGCCATAATTTCATCGGTTCCTCCCGCAATACGCAGCCCAGGGATACTCATATAAGTATCTTGGAATAAGCTATCCATTTCATCGGAGCCTGGTTCCCAAATAATCCCGGCCTGTTCCTTTAAGTCAATCGCGAAGGAAGCTAAATCTTGAGACTTAGGCGCGCCTACGAGTTTGCCGATACTGTTTTCCGGGCCGGGTATTTCGCCCTTAGATAATGCGGTGAGTGAACGATAGCCAGTGTACTTTAATCCCGCTTCTTGGACGTACCAATTGGCTAACTTTGCGCGAACTACTTTATCTTCAATCGCGGGTTTGTCGTCTATGTGGACTTTTTGGGCCAGTTTCATCGCAGTCTCAAATCCTGCTTTACTACTGCCGCCGCCGATAGATGCTCTCTCGTTCATGAGTGTTGTCAGTGCAACTTGCCATCCTTGTCCCACTTCGCCTAAACGTTGGGCATCTGAAATACGAACGTCTGTGAAATAGACTTCATTAAATCCTGAAGCACCTGACATTTGCTTAATGGGCTTGATTTCGATCCCAGGTGATTTCATATCAAGAAAGAAGTAACTTAAGCCCTGATGCTTCGGTAAGCTAGGATCAGTTCGTAGCACTAAAATCCCATAGTCTGAGTACTGTGCTCCAGAAGTCCATATCTTTTGCCCATTAACAATCCACTCATCGCCATCTTTTTCTGCCTTCGTTCGAAGCGCAGCTAAATCAGATCCACCCGCTGGTTCGCTGAAGAGCTGGCACCAAATTTCTTCGCCGTTGGCAAGTTTTGGCAAGTAGCGCAGTTTTTGGTCTTCTGTTGCCCAAGTCATCATCGTTGGCGCCGCCATACCTTGGCCGATAGAAAAAACGCCTGTAGCAGGCGGGAATACCTTTGCCTCTTCCTGATTCCAAATAACCTGTTCTATGGCGCTAGCGTCTCGACCGCCGTACTCCTTTGGCCACCTTATGCAAGCCCACCCAGCATCAGCTTTTTTCTTTTGCCAATATTTTGCCTGCTGCATTAAATTTAAGTCAGACATTTCGTCCGTGCTGGGTACATTGATTTTCAACCAAGCAGCAGCCTCTGTTCTGAATTCTGCTTCTTCTTTTGTATCATTAAAATCCATTACTTCTCTCCTATGCTGCTTCGACTGCTGAGATTAATTTATCCTGCCATTGTGCTTCACTACCAATATTGACAGAGAGCAACTTTGATCGTCGGTAATGAAATTGACAATCGAATTCCCACGTAAAGCCCATACCTCCGTGGGTTTGGATATTTTCCTTTGATGCAAAATAGTAGGCTTGTATTCCAGCGATTCTGGCGGTTGCAGCAGCGAGGGGGAGTTCAGCAGCATTGGTACTGAGGGCCCAAGCGCCGTAATAGCAGTTTGATCGTGCAAGGGTATTTTTGACGTACATGTTGGCTAATTTGTGTTTGATCGCTTGATAACTGGCAATGGATCTACCAAAGGCGAAACGTCCCAGTGCATATTCTTTTGCCATCTCCAATGCAGCTTCTGAACCACCCGTTTGTTCCCAGGCGAATAAGACAGCTGCTCTGTTAAATATATTCTGCGTTGCCGCCCATCCTTCGCCTTCATTACCAAGCAATGATGCATTTGCCTTGTTAAATGTCAGCTTTACGTGGGAGCGGCTAGGGTCAAGCGTATTTACTTTATCTTTTTGAATGCTGCTTTGATCTACATCGACAATGTAAAGACTCGCCCCGTCACCCTCGTCGGATTTGGCAACGACGATACAAAAATTGGCTATATCGCCGTCAGCAACAGGTATCTTTATCCCAGACAAATTATCTCCACCAACCGTACTTAGGTTTGCTGGACTGGTTTGGCCTTGTTTCTCGGACAATGCAAAGGTGCCAATGGCTTCTCCACTAGCGAGCTTTGGTAGCCATTCCTCTTTTTGTGATGGCGATCCATAAGCTAAAATAGCTTCTGTCGCGAGGTAAACCGAAGATGAAAATGGGAGGGGGGCAACTGTGCGCCCGAGTTCCTCAGCAATGACCGATAGTTCCAAGTAGCCTAGACCTAAACCATCATATTCTTCTGGAATAACAGCAGAAGTCCAACCCATTTCAGCGACTTGTTTCCATAGGTCGCGATTAAAAGTATCTCCTTCCTCTAGCGCTTTGCGCACGACCTTCATGCTGCAATTATCTTGAAGGAATCCTCGCGCCTGTTCTCTCAACAGGTTCTGTTCCTCGGAAAATTCGAAATTCATTCTATAATGCTCCCTTGCCCGTTTAATACTTATTAAAAAGTGAACCACTGAAACTACTAAGGTTAAAGATACTGTCTAAAGCGCACTAAATTCAAGGTCTATCACCGCTGGAAATGGTGAAGATTATTCTCTCTTGCTTTACCTCAAAGGAAGGGGAGCAAACAATCGATTGATGATGGTATCCTTTGGTCAACTACTTGATAATTTTCAATTTTGCTTACATCGGATAAGCGCCTACTGAGAGACCCATGGCAAATTTTGTGTTTGACCCTAAACCGCAAGAAAAGTTACCCGTTAAGGGAAGGGATGAAGTATTTCCGCTTAATCAAATTTATTGTGTAGGCAGGAATTATGCAGATCATGCCACCGAAATGGGACATGATCCCGTTCGAGAAGCGCCTTTTTTCTTTATGAAGCCAAATTACGCCATTATCAGCGTCAATTTAAGTACCATAACTCAAATTTCTTACCCTTCCCAAACTGCTGACTTTCAGCATGAAGTAGAGTTGGTCGTGGCGCTTGGCTCAGGTGGAACTAACTTGACATTAGATGAAGCTGAATCAGCCATTTTTGGATATGCAGTGGGTATAGATTTAACTAGGCGTGATTTGCAGGCAGATGCAAAAAAACAATCGCGGCCTTGGGATGCAGGTAAAGGATTTTTACATTCGGCTCCCTGCTCTCTTATCGTGCCGAAGGCGCATGTCTTAGATCCAGAGAATATGGAAATCTTATTAGAAGTAAATGATGAGCGTCGACAAAAAGGCAATACCAAGCAAATGATCTGGAAAGTAAAAGCGTTAATCAGCCGTCTTTCTGAAATGTTTCCTTTGCATGCAGGAGATTTAATATACACAGGAACGCCAGCAGGGGTGGGTCCACTTGTGCTTGGGGATAAAGTCTGTGCGAAAATAGAAGGCTTAGGTGAATTTACGCTATCGATTATTAGGGGTAATTAATGTCTACAGATTCAAGTCAAAGATTTATTTTTGAAGATAGGGATATAAGGGGACAGCTTGTCCACCTAAATACTAGTTTTGAAGAGGTTCTAAATATTAATGCTTATCCAGCAGCTGTTGCCAAATTGTTGGGTGAGTTTTTAAGCGCAAGTGTCTTGCTCAGTAGCACCATAAAATTTGAAGGCCGATTAATAATGCAGGTGAGGAGTAAGGGAGAGGTGTCTCTTTTAATGGCGGAGGCGACCCACGATCGTCAAATTCGAGCGATTGCGAGAATGGAAGCAGATTTGACATCTAAAGAGTTTAGCGTGTTACTTAAAGATGGTACCTTAGTTGTTAGCGTCGAACCGAAGTATGGTGAGCGATATCAAAGTCTTGTGCCTTTATTAGGTGCAGATTTAGCGGAGTGTTTGAAGCATTATTTTAATCAATCTGAACAGTTATCAACTTTTATAAAACTGGCAGCTAATCAAAGTTCGGCAGCAGGTATATTGATTCAACAATTACCAAAACAACTGGTACAAGACCCTAGTTTACGAGAAAATCAGTGGCAACAGGCTGTTATACTTGCCCAAACGACCAAACAAGATGAGCTCTTAGCATTAGATAATGAACAATTGCTGCGCAGGCTTTATTTAGAAGATGATTTGAAAATGTTTGATTCTGATCCTGTTGTTTTTAAATGTAGTTGTAGTTACGAAAGAACGGCGAGGGCCCTGATGATGGTAGAAGCTGATGAGTTGGACTCCATGTTCTCAGAAACGCCTTCATTGGAAATGATCTGTGAATTTTGTCAAAAAAAGTATGCGTTTACGCGTGAATCCCTTGGCGAAATTTTGAGTGATAGCGCAATAAAGCATTAAATAATAAACTGCATTCTTAGCACGCAGCTGGGTGAATATTGGGATCAATATCGGTACACAGGATAATAAAATGAAAATAGAAACGCTGTCAGATATATCTTTACGTCATCTGAAAGAACGACCAGATGAAGTCGCTATGGTCTTTGATGACGAGAGTAGAGAATGGACGTATCGTCAATTGGATGAAGAGGCCTGTCAATGTGCAAATGCCTTAATTGAAATGGATGTGGGTGCTGGAACCAGGGTCGCCTTTCTTGATAAAAATCGACCAGAGTATTTTACACTTCTATTTGGCTTGGCGAAGTTGAATGCGGTGTCTGTTGCGGTTAACTGGCGGCTTGCGCCTTCAGAAATGGAATATATTATTAATCATAGTGAGTCTACTGTACTTGTGGTTGGTGAAGATTTTCTCCCAAATTTGGCTGAAATGAAGTTAAATTTGTCTCGAATAGTGGTACTGGGAGATCCGGGTGATTCTACCTACCAAAGTTATGAACAATGGATTCAAAACCAAGCCCTAGACGACCCTAACTATCCAGCTGATCCCGAGGACACCTGCTACCAACTTTATACATCCGGTACGACAGGCTTGCCGAAGGGTGTAGAAACTACTCACAAAAATATGTTGTCTCTTATGGGGGTAGGTTTGGATCCTGTGCAACTTAACCAAGATTCAGTAAACCTAGTTTGTCTTCCTTTATTCCACATATCAGGAAGTGCATGGGGTGTTCTTGGGTTTTATATGGGTTGCACAAGCGTGCTGCTAAAAGAAGCCAATATGTCGCAGATCCTCAATGTGATACCTAAGTACAAGGTATCACACACCATCTTTGTTCCTGCTGTCATGCAATTTCTTTTGGATCAACCGAATATTAATGAAGTGGATTTTAGTAGCCTTCAATCTGTACTCTATGGCGCCTCACCTATTAGCCAACATGTTTTGGAAAAGGCGATGGATACTTTCCAAGCAGA
>JBLHIH010000062.1:0-21689 GCA_047616645.1 Flavobacterium sp.
TTGGTGCTATTGCTTCTAATATTATTGAGTGGGGCGTGGCTTACTAATCAAGGACATGATGGAAGCACACCTTACTTCGCTCTTTTGCTTTGTAATGGTGCAATAATCATTGCACCAGCAACTTATCGCTGGTACCTATTTGCGCTTGTGTTGTTTTCTACCCTCCTTTGTACGTCGTGACTAATAATGATGCAACATTAGTAAGAGATTACATCTCATCAGATGTAAGGTTTCTGGATATGGCAATATCTTTTTTAACATGCAGTACGCTTAGCGGAATAATGATGTGGTTAGTCCTGCGAGATTAGTGTCCTAAATCGCATTCTACCCGTGTGTAGTTTCTGTAAGAAAACCAGAGATGAAAATGATGAATGGCGGCCTATTGAACATTATATTTCGGGCCGTAGCGATGCTGAATTTAGCCATGGTTTTTGTCCTGATTGTGGCATAGAGCACTACAACGTTTAAGTGGTTTTTAGGCCAATTTCTGATAAGCGAGAAAAGGGGATTTACCCTATAAAGATGTCAAGCCTAGGCGGGATTGAATCACCGATACCAGCATCATTAATGATAGAAAGATACTATACTTGACACCTAAATACACATCGTAATGAAACATAGGGCCAGAGAATCATTCTGGAAAGGTCTCGCCCTCAAAGACTTGATAAGACCTAACAAAAACCATCAGCACCCTTGAATCGGATTAATTTCCGACATCTACTTTGTAGCGCTCGAACCAAGCAAGAATGTTATCCACCTTAGCAATCAACCGTGAAGGCCGACGTGCTATCCCGTGAGGCGAATCTGGCAAGCGTACCATGGCCGATGGCACGCTGAGCAGTTGGAGAGCCTGAAAATACTGCTCTGTTTCTGAGATCGGTGTTCTGCGATCTTTCTCGCCCGTTATCAGCAGTGTGGGTGTCTTGACCTTACCAACAAGTGACAAAGGGGATCGCTGCCAGTAGGCTCTAAAATGATCCCACGGATACCCGGGGAACTGATTCTGGATTTGACCAACGGATGAGTCCGCTGTCAGTGTTTTGCTAATCCAATTGACAACAGGCTTAGCTGCAACCGCCGCATTGAAGCGATTGGTCAAACCAATCGCATAGGCAGTCGCAATACCACCAGCTGAACCACCCGCTATAAAAAGATTATTCTGATCTACAAATTCCTTTGATAACATGGCATCAACCCCGGACATGTGATCTGCAAAGTCATACTGGCTTGAGTAATTTTGATGGAGCAGCATTGCAAACTCTTCGCCATAAGATGTGCTACCTCGATGATTATCATAAAAAACGACGTACCCCGCTGCGGCTAATAATTGAAGTTCCGCAGAGAAAAAATCGCCGTAGGCAGCGAAGGGCCCACCATGTATCTCTAGAATCAAGGGATACCTTTCAAATGGGCTAAAATCCGGCGGTAGGACATACCATCCTTGAATCTTCTGACCATCATAGGAAGATAAAAAAGTTATCTCTCGCACCTCGCCTAAAGTAATGTCGTGAAATAAATCCTTATTGAGTTCCGTTAGTCGCGACGTCTCTTTGCCTATTAGTACAGAGACATCGGCTGGTCTCCCACTGACAGCGGATGTATAGGCAATGACGTCACGCCCGCCTATATGAAATTCGCCACTCAAATAGGGCCGCCCAACAACGGTGCCACCGACATCATCCACAAGCCGCGTGATATCCCCATTTAAAGATACGGATGCCACTTTGCGTTTAGCACGCTCGTCGAATTCGACAAACAATTTACTGTCTTTTTCGCCCCAATAAAATCGATTGATAGAGCTGTCGAGGCCTGAAGTCAGTACTCGCTCATCTCCACCGTCAGCTGATATAATGACCAATCGCGTATTGCGATAAGAAACGGGTAAATTATTACCACTAATATAAGCAATTCTCTCACCACGGCTGTCGTACTGTGGTCTTTGTTCAGTACCAGGCATATCTGTAATTTGCGACAGTTCGCTACTGCCAACATTAACTTCAAAGATATTTGACTCGCGACTTTGCCGCATCCAGTTTTCATGGCGGTTGGCGCTAAATATTAGTTTCTTGCTGTCGGGATGCCAGGAAAGTGGTCCGCGATGATTGAAGTCGCCTTGGGTGATTTGGCGCGGCTGTCCTCCCTCTGCAGAGACAACAAAAATATGCTGGAACCCTGGCGCCACAATTCCTTGGCCATCCCTTTGGTATGGGATCGAATCGATCACTTGTGCTGGCTTAGCCCAATTTGCACCTTTGGGTATTTTCCTCGCTTTAGCAATGGGGGCGACTGTTTTGGGCACTCGCATTATCAATGCAATCTGCCGACCATCTGGGGACCAGCTAATCGATGAAGGTGCATTTTGAACGTTTGTAATCAAGGCAGAGTCGCCGCTCTCAATGTAACGAACGTACAATTGAGTGTCTCCTTCGACGGAACTAAGATAGGCCAATCGACTGCCATCGGGGGACCATCTTGGTGAGCTGAAATTTTGTCTTCCAGAAAGCACCGGTCGATGATTGGTGCCATCGGTATCGATCCACCATATATTTGAACGCGTCTTATCCGTCATGATGTCGTTGGTTTTACGCACGTAGACAATCGAAAAGCCTCTCGGCGAAACCTGGATATCTGAAGCATATTCAAGATCAAATACGTCTTCCGCTTGAAAGAAATTTACTTCGCTGGCGTTGCTTATCATGGCAACCCCGAACGAAAACAGACCAATAATCAGGCGGTTAATCAACGAATGACTCCTATGTAAAGTAGACTTTAGGGAGGCATTCTAATCTTCGGTGGAGGTAATGTCGCGTTTTGCGCCGATGATCTAGGCAGATAGATCTAGGCAGATAAGTCTTGGCAGATAAGTCTTGGCAGAAATATTAATTATTTTGAATCACAGGTATGTCAGATTGAAAGCGTACCCACAATCAGATTCAGCTATAAATGCCTTGTGGCTATTACAGTTTGTCTACCCAACAAAAATATCCATTCGGATGATGAAGAATCGTTGCAAGCTGCAGATATTGCTGGCCCCTTTACTTATCACCGCTGCATATACCCTCATTTCAAGAAACCATTAGGCGCATTGTCGACTGCCCATACCCTTAGGGACAATTCTGCGCTAACCTTTGGCGTTCGAGTGTGCTATATGCCGAACTTGTATCAATTGACAATGGGCACATTGCCCAATTCCACGCCTATGGAGAAACAACTTTGAACGTGAACGGCCAGCATTTCCAAAGCATCTGGTTTGATGCATCTAACAATAGCGTTAACATCATCGATCAGACTCGCCTACCTCATCAATTCGAGATCGTTACACTTAATTCCCTTCAGGATGCCTGTTATGCAATCGACGCTATGCAGGTTCGCGGCGCGCCTCTTATCGGCGTGACCGCTGCCTATGGTGTGTATTTGGCACTGCTTGAAGATCCTAATCAGCTATTGATCGCACTGGATAGATTAGCGGCTACGCGACCTACCGCCGTAAATCTACAGTGGGCTCTCGAAAGAATGAATGCAGCGCTGCTCAACACCTTAGTCGATAGCCGCGTCGAAGTAGCTTTGCAACAAGCACGAAGGATGGAGGCCGAGGACAGGGCGATCTGCGCCGAGATTGGCGCGCAGGGCGCGAAACTATTACAAGGTATATGGGACGCCAAGTCCGATCACAGCAAACCCTTAAATGTGTTAACGCACTGCAACGCTGGTTCCTTAGCAACCGTTGATTGGGGCACTGCGCTTTCTGTCATCTATAAGGCTTCCGAAGCTGGCGTACCACTTCATGTTTGGGTAGATGAGACTCGACCTCGCAATCAGGGAGCGTCCCTTACTTGTTGGGAACTCGGCCAGCAAGGTATAGCGCATACGCTAATTGTGGATAATGCGGGTGGTCATCTCATGCAGCAGGGCTTAGTGGATTGCTGCGTCGTCGGTAGCGATAGAACCACAATTACGGGTGACGTTTGCAATAAGATCGGCACCTACCTGAAGGCCTTGGCTGCGTTCGACAATGGCGTGCCATTTTTCGTTGCTCTGCCAGTGTCGAGCATTGATTTTACGCTAACAGATGGCATCAAAGAGATACCGATAGAAGAGCGGAACGCAGAAGAGGTTAGTCACCTCAGTGGCATCGATGCAAAGGGGCAAATAACCAAGATTAAACTCTGTCCTGATGGTACTGCGGTGAGTAATGTCGGATTCGATGTTACGCCTGCGCGTCTTGTCACAAAACTTATCACAGAGAAAGGTGTGTTTGATGCAGAGCAGTCGCAGTTGCAGCAATTCAGACCGGACGCGGACCTGAAATCATATGCCGCCAAAAGCGTCCCTGCTCACCAAGTTTGAATTCACCGGAGGCCTTGTGCTGAACAGAGGCATTGTCCCCTCGCTGGCATTAACAATCGCATCTGGCGACATATAGATACTGCCTTAGTTAGCTATCGTCTTCTGCTAAACTCGACCCGCCTGAACCACCTGAAACACCTAAACCGGAAGAACTTATCGAGCCTGCTGCCAAAGCAATACTAGGCCCGACTCCACCCAAACTACCCATGCTATTAATCAGCATCACTATACTCAAGGGGGCAGTATGACTGTTTAAAACGCCCCCACTTATTGTCATTACTTCTTGTCCTGTTAGTACTCTCATATCAATTCACCTTACATGTTTAGAATTTGTGAATAGATATAATGCTGACTCAGGCGTTTAGACAATATAGACAATCTCTTAAAATTTAGTAAGCGCTTGACCATACTGGCGGATGAAAATCTCTAACCATTATGGAAAGCACTTTTTCTAACTATTGATCAACAATTGGGCGATCAGAGATAGGTATTGAACATTTTCAATAAGACTAGTTACGATTATGTTCTAAGATAATGTAAATATTGCCTTTTATATGCGGCCTTAATCCGACAATGTCTTATTTGGACAAAACCTCCTTCCTCATCCGCTTAACAACCGAGCTAAAACTCAACACCACATCCCCTTCCGTCTTCACCACACCACGCAAAAATACGAGAGACCCTGTCTTTTTCACCTCTTCTACCTCGCAAGTATGAATATTGCCAATAAGCCCAGCTGAGACAAATTCCGAGCTAAAACTAACGGTCACACAGGACTCTTCTTCATACCCACCCGTCGCCTCCATGCAAAGTGCAAAATCAGCAAAGGTCATCAAAACACCACCGTGCACGTATCCCATAGCATTACAGTGTTGTTGACCCGCACGAAAGGCATACTGCATTCCCTCTTCAGCACGCTTAAAATAGAAGGGGCCAATATGATCCTCTGCTGGGTCTAGACCACTCAGTATTTCGAAACCCTCAGGTAAATTCATGATAACTGCTCCAGATTATTTGCCACCCAATTTGGGCTTGAGTCGTGCTATTTAGCCGTGCCATGCTTAATAATTTGAACATATGCTCTCACACCATTAGCAAAACTCTCAATGCTAATCTGTTCGTTCGTTCCATGAAACCCCGTAAAATCTTTGGGTGTTAATATAAAGGGATTAAATCGATAGGCATTATCTGCGATCTTTCCATAGTGGCGCGAATCAGATGCCGCGATCATTAAGCCAGGCGTTACTATTGTTCCTGTGTAGATCTCCCTTGTCGCATCTGAGATAGCTTGAAACCCATCTGCATCCCAACTAGAAACATTGGATGCCTCTCTGCCTGATCTTCCGTTAAACCTAACTTCGACATTGTCTGTTTCAACAATGCCTTTAACAAACTTCAAAAGACCTTCGACACTGTCTCTTGGATGAATGCGAAAGTTCACAACCGCCACTGCCTCTATCGGTAATACATTACTTTTGATGCTGGCTGACAACATCGTTGGGGCGGTCGTTGTACGCAACATGGCATTTGTCAGACCTTCTTTTGACAACTGCTTATCTAAAAGGCCATCAAACAACCAAAGATTGGCAAAAAGTACTCTTGAGGAAAACGGCATGTATCGACTCAACACATCGAACATCTGCAGGCTAAGACCCTCAATACCTCCTGGGACAGGGTGTTGTTCAAGTTTCGTGATCGCGCCGGCTAAAATACCAACCGCTGTTTGCTTAGGCGGTGCAGAAGAATGACCACCAGCAGCTTTTGCTACTATTTCTAAGGTCAAACTGCCTTTTTCAGCGACGTTAATGGGCGCCATCGGAAATTCAATGCCAGGGAACATGCCGTCCATTACGAATGACCCTTCATCTAGTGACCACGCGAGCTCAACCCCTTTTTCTTGTAGCGCGGCAACGACGCTACCTGCGCCTTGCACTCCCCCTATTTCTTCATCGTGACCAAAGCTTAGGTAAAGTCCTCGTTCTGGTTGAAAGCCTTCTTTTACTAAGTGTTCCACCGCTTCCAACATGCCAACCACACCGCTTTTATCATCTAGCGCGCCTCTTCCCCAAATAATGCCCTCGGCAATTTCTCCAGCAAAAGGAGGGTGCTCCCAGAGGTTTTCAGTACCTGGGATAACAGGGACCACATCATAATGGCCGGTAATCAAAATTGGCTTCAGTGCTTTGTTCTTGCCTTCCCAGAAGTACAATAAGGAATCAACATGTCTTTCACGTTTTAGAACACGCTCGGTTTCGGGATAGGTGTTGCTAAGCCAGGTGATAAAATTTTCAAAAGCCGCTTGGTTCTTTAAACTGGGATCTTGATTGGATATCGTGGCAAACTGAATTGCTTCTGATAGATGTTGAGCAATCTTATTTTCATTGATTTCAATTGACACAGCTTGAACTGATTCAATATCAGCTGGTGTATGCAAAACCGTCCTTATGAATACAACGGCAACTAGAAGCCCTATAATAGTGAGCAATATAAGAAAAATACGTTTCATATCTAAAGGCCTCTTTGCCATTCTTCCCGCAGGGGAATTATTCCGGGTTGATTAATTGCTGTTCTAACCATATTAAGGAGCTTATCTTTATCCTTACCTAACTCACCTTTAAGTACTAAATAATTTGATGCGTGATCACTTCTAAAAACAGTTTTCTCAAGTTGCAGGTGATCGAGTAAGATTTCCATTTCCCTAAACAATTCCATCTTACTTAACTTTCTCCAATTTCCATTAAAATTGACTTCGAAATCTTGGCTACCATATGGGAACTCTACAACTAAAGTAGATAGATAGTCAGGTTGCGCCTCGTTCATCAATTTGGCGCTTGCAATAGCATGTTGTTTACTTAACTGCGGACCACCGAGCCCATTCAGTATCATTACCGAGCTCTTCATACCTGCCTGTTTAACCTTTACCAAAGCTTCCAAGGAAGATTCATAAGTCTCCCCTTTTTCAACCATTTTCAATAATTGCGTATCCCCTGTCTCGCAGCCGACATACAGTAGACTCAGTCCTTTAAGCCGTAACTCTGCAAGTTCTTCAGGCGTTTTATTCTTGAGATTTCTAGGCAAACAATAAGAGCTCACTCTTGATATATCGGGTATCAGCTCATTGATTAGATCAAGAATTTCATGAAGTCTTCGCATCGACAATGTCATAACATCGCCGTCCGCAAGAAATATGCGCTTTACGGGATAACCAGCCCTAACAATACCACTTAGCTCTTCTCGCAAATCTTCGATGGGCATTGGCTTAAATTTCTTTTGCTCATCGGTGTACATTGTACAAAATGTACACTTATTCCAAGAGCAACCGTTGGTTACCTGTAGAATAAGTGATTGCCATTCACTGGGCGGTCTAAAAACGGGCTCTATATATTTTAATGGATACATCAACGGTTACTTCTTATAGTGACTTTCAATCAGGCGTTCGGTAGATACTTCAACGAAAAGTTCGTTCTAGTTTACTTTAATATGGCAGCAACGATGTCAAACCTTACAAGGCATTTTCTAAAAGACGCTCAACTAAAGCAGCACCTACCCAAGACCCCAAACCTAAAAACAAATACAATACGACCCGCGACAAACTGTTCATGTCAAAAGGCCACTCGGGAACGCTTTCTATTCTTGCCTCTAAGGCTAATAATCCCTGAATTTCATCATTGATTAATCTGCCTTCAGCCTTTACTTTCTGGCTCTCTAGTTGAAGCCGCTGTCTAATCTCAAACAACGCCTCTTTTTTCTGATTTTGGATTTTTCTATGAATACCTTGCACGGGTAGAACCAATGCAAGTAGCGCAAGAAGCAACATGGTTCCAGATAGCCAAATAGAACCTATTAAACCGCCTTCAGGCTGAACGGCGATGTTTCCAGTAATGGACATCATCATGACGATGAGCAATGCACTTTGAACTCCCTGCTGCACGAAGGGTTTATTAGCACCTGTATCAAATAGGTTAAGCGAGGGTATTTCATTTGCGATTTTAGTCAGCAACAATGCGCTCCAAATCAGCTCAACTGAAAAGCGGCCAACCCACCAACCAACATAAGATATGGCAAAGGCAACCACAGCATACTCTAGTGTCCATGCCCAAGGTTGAAGATAAGCATAATCTTCGTCGGGGATAATCAAGAACATCGTAATAAAGGAGATTAACCCCAATATTCCACCAAGCAAAAATCTGCCTTTGCTTATTTCCTCTACTGCGTCTTTAAGTTGAAACTGCTTCTGAACCTGTCGAAGGCGAGCTAAAGTCCACTTGCGCAAGTACCAATGCGCGCAGGGTAAATAACCCATTAAGACCATAAGGGTGAGCGTAGCTCGAAAGCTAATAGACGAAACCTCATCATTAACCATCTGATCAAGCAAGCCTGTGTACATTGCAAACGCAAAATAGGTGACAAAAAGCAGGAGTGAGGTAAACAGCCCTGTAAGAAAGGGAGGCAAAGGAGCGCGTTCAAATATAATATGGCTAATCGGTTTCATAATTTCGCGAAGTATTGGGTGATGTTAATAGATGAAGCCTGCTTGTAGTGGACAAGTGCCGAAGATTACCAACGGCAGGCAAAATTTGATACATTTTCAGTCACTTCGTTCTCACAACAAGGCGTCCCCGGAGGACTTCCCTTTATAAGCGCTTGAATCAATTTCCTGAAGTACCTATAGTTTTGCGCAAATCACCCAATCTTGCCTATTCCTAACCGGGAACTAACGCATTGAATATTGACCCTATAACGACTATCGCAGGAATTGGTCTTTTAACCGCCATCGCTCAATGGACTGCTTGGTGGATCAGGCTACCTGCCATCCTCTTTCTCCTGTTATTTGGCATTCTGGCGGGTCCAGTTCTTAACTGGCTGAAACCAGATGAATTATTTGGTGATTTGCTCTTCCCAATTGTTTCCTTATCCGTTGCAGTTATTTTATTTGAGGGCAGATTAACGCTGCGCATCAGCGAGCTAAAAACCATTGGTTCAACCATCAGAAATCTTACGCAGGGAAGCGTATTGTAATAGACCCCTTAGGCGCTTTGTTGGCAGCTAAGCAGGACCTCCAAGCGTTATTATCAATAGGGTATGAAGCACTGCTGCTACTTGCCGGCGTCATGTTTATAGCGCGCCAATATCTGTTTTTGTTTCCAGTATGGGTAGTGGGCTTTCTGTTCAGGAAAAATTACTTCTTTCGTGGATAGGCCCCAGGGGAATAGTCTGTGCAGCAGTAGCTGCTGCTTTGCAATTCGCTTGGTCGAGATCGGCGCGAGTGGCGCGGATATTTTTGTACCCTTAGCATTTTTAATCATCATTGGAACCGTTTTAATTCAGGGTGTCAGTGCTAAATATGTCGCCCATTGGTTAGGCGTACGAGATTCGGCTCCTTGTGGATTTTTAATTATTGGTGGCGGTAGAGTCGGTAGACTATTGGCGAAAACACGACATGACCAAGAGGTTAGGGTTTTGATCGCCGATAGCGATTGGAAAAATATTAGCCAAGTAAGAATGGACGGTCTTGAAACTTATTACGGAAACCCGGTCTCAGAGCACGCGGATCGATTTATGGATTCAGGCGGCATAGGAAATTTGATTTGTCTAAGCGGTCGTTCTCACTTTGATGTCATTGCGAGTTTGCACTTCAAGGAAATTTTCGGGGCACAAAATGCGTATGAGCTTCCTATGAAACTAGAGACAAATGCAAAGGACAAACATTTGGTATCTAACAGGCTTCGAGGTCATCATCTATTTGGAAGCGATTTCACCTATAATAAATTGTTATCTTGGATTTTGTCAGGAGCAAGTATACGGGTGACCACATTAAGCGATGAGTTTGGCTTTGATCAGTACATTGAACAGTTCAAAGAAGGGTTTGTTGCCATGTTCATTATCAATGAGTCGGGAAAGTTAGACGTGATCTCTGAAAATTCTGATATTGCGCCTCAGCCAGGATCGAAAATAATAAGCTTAGTCAGGCCCAGTTAAACTCAACAAAGAACGTCTATCGAAGCACTCTCAGACAAAGCGAGCAGTGAAACAAGAAGAACTATGAGATAAATAGACCAGCCATTCCTTGAACAATGCCCCACGGAGGATGGGTTTCGTCTAAGGGGAATCATGAACCAAGCAATGATGGACTTAATCACTAATGGTTATTTGCCTAATAACTTCAATTTAAAAACCATTGAAGCATTGTCATTCATGTTCATTTGTTTTAACCGCTATACTAGGTATATGAAACAAAAACCTTAGAGATTGTCTGGATAGGCGTAGCGGCTATCTTTTTACTTTGTATCGTTCTTGCGTCGGTACTGCCAGATGATTTTCTATAACTATCTGGCTTTTCTCTTTTTTTGCTCGTTTTGTGGTCGCCCTACATCGCAATAAGTCGACGCAGGAAACGGCCAGTAGAACTCGATGCGTTAGATTGGCTAAGTACTGGGTACGCTCATAACAATACCTTCGCGCCTTTTATCAGCTGCGCCGTCCAATCCTTCGTCTTTCACTACGATGACATGCAACCCAGAATTCTCTCCATCTCTTTCTAATACTTGATACCCTCGACTCTTCAAATCTTGGGCAATTAATTTGCCTTCCTCACTTGAAACATCGACACGTACTTTCTCACCTCTGGCAATGATATTTGTAAAATCTACCGAGGCTTGAGCATCCATACCCCAATCCACAACCGCCAAAATGGATTTAGCGACATAAGCAGGTATCGAATTTCCTCCTGGAGATCCCGTCACCATGAGTAGATCACCTTTGGCATCAAATACCATGGTCGGAGACATAGATGAACGAGGGCGGCGATGAGGGGCAATCGCGTTCGCAACCTTAGTGCCATCATCTGGCACAGCTCTCGCAAAGTCTGTCATTTCATTATTGAGTAAAAATCCGCCAACCCATCTTGAAGAACCAAAAGGCGCTTCAACTGTTGCCGTCATTGCAACGGCATTACCTTCACTGTCTACTATTGATAAATGGGTGGTTCCAGATATTTCCTGCGTCGTGTCCGCAGACCACATGTTAAAAGCTGACTTATTATGTAAAACTGAATTCGGATCTCCGGGTGTCGGCTTTGCACCTGGCGCAATCTTTTCTGTCGCTCTATGTTTTAAGTAAACCGGATTAAGAAGATCATCAATTGGAATAGCAATTTCGTCGGGGTCACCAAAATAGTGATCGCGATCAGCATAGGCTAGTCGTTGGGCATCCACAAATGCTGCAATCTTATCCGATTGAGATTGGGCATTTGCCGACAGGTGATCATACAATCCTGCAATCATTATCTGGGCACCACCGGAGGACGGAGGTGATGTCGTGCAGATATCAACATCTCTAAAATCACCACAGATAACTTCTCTATCAATGACTTTGTATGCCGCTAAATCTTCTACTGTCAGACTTCCTGGTCGCGGCGCAGCTTGTGCAGCTGCGGCAATCGCCTTGGCAATATCCCCTGAATAGAATGCCTCGATTCCGACCAAGCTTACTTGTTCAAGTGTGTCTGCATATTCGGGGTTCTTTAAAAGTACACCGGCCTGCAGGGCAACACCATTAGGAAAGAAATATTCAGATGCACCCGGATTTTTGGACAAATCCGATACTTTTTGAATGCGAGGCAACATGCCTGCCAGGCGAGGTGAGACCACGAAGCCATTTCTGGCCAGTTCAATCGCAGGTTGAAATAGACTAGCCCAGGGTAATTTACCGTGTAGTTCATGAGCATGCTTATAAAGCGCGATTGCCCCAGGTACCCCAATGGCTTTTCCACTTTGCCACGCCTCTACGAAACCCATTACTTTGCCATCGGACATAAACATATCAACTTTGGCGCCAGCGGGAGACATTTCTCTTCCATCATGAAAGCTCAGTTTGCGCCCTTCTCGATTGAAGACCAACATGAAGGCACCACCACCAATACCAGAACTTTGAGGCTCAACTAATCCAAGTACAGCGTGAGCAGCTATCACAGCGTCAACTGCGTGGCCTCCCTTCTCGAGCATTTTAATGGCAGCTTTAACAGCGTGGGGATTTGCCGCAGTTGCCATGGCACCCTTTGTCCAGACCTCGGTAGCATCTACAGAAATTTTTGTGGGCTCTTCAGCAACTTCACTACAGGCGATTAAGCTTAGCACTGCAAATAGGATACCTAACTTCATCCTCATACATCCTTTACTCTATTTACAAAGAGGGGGAAAATAACATATTCCCCCTAACAGTAGTAAAGTACTCTCAATAAGTTGATATTGTGTCCGCGCCTAGTGGGAATAAAAATCGTAGGATAATTTAGAATTTGTTCGGGCGTTTGTCACTACAGTAACACCTAGTTTCTTAGCTTTACCGATTATTGAGGGCGAAATGCCTTCGTGTTTGTGCCCAGGTTTTTCTTGAAAATGACAATTTACCTGAATCGAATATCGATCATTCTCTTCGTAACTTACAACACTCACCACAATCATTGATTCTCTGGACATAATCTCTCGAAGTAAGGCGTTGATTGTTTTCTCAACTTTTATTAGCCCAAATTCCGTCTGAGGAACTTGAACATCAACACGACAAACCACACCTAAATACTCTGCCAATTGACGGTATTGTTTTTTAATTCGACCAATCATTACCTCAAAGGCAAGTTCTTTACTTTCTTGGTCTTCAACAAAGACGAGATCCTGATAGGGTAATATTGTCCTGTCTCTTCTCATTACGGTTATATCATTCTGTCTCATTTTTTTCTCTTCTCCTTAAGCTGCACGCAGTGTCTAATAAGAGAGAGGAAAAAAAGGTGATCAAGGTCACAGTTCTCCTTGTTAATTGATAGTTTTTTATTCAAGACGGGACATGGTTCACATTTTTGGGCAAAAAAAGACAAGGTTTTATGAATTTAGCATATTGGGAAAAGGGTTTTAGTCACAGGGAATCGCTCTTTACGTCCGCGGAATTGGAAGAGGTATACACTGTCCTCAACTCATTTCATCAGAAATGCATTAAAGAAAACAATGCTCTTTTTCTAGACCAAGCAATAAACAGCTCAGGTATTACAGGACGGCGCTACCTCGATCAGGCTTCCCGCTTATCTCTTTTTAGATTTATCAGCCACCAAAAAATCATGGCACTTATTATGGATATTATCCCCACGAAGCCTTGCTTTATGAACACTCAGCTATTCTTTAACCCAAATAACGCGGAACAAAAAAATTATTGGCATCGCGATCCTCAATACCACCTCTCGCTAGAGGAGCAGAAAGAAGCACTTCAGGGACCAGAAGTACTGCATATTCGAATTGCCTTTAAAGATGAAACCGGATTGGAGTTAATTCCAGGTACACACAAACGTTGGGATTCAGCAGCAGAGCTTGATGTACGTTTAGAAAAAATGAACGGCATTGTTTTTCATGACCTACCGGGGACTAATATCATGCCTCTACAGGCTGGGGATGTACTTCTGTTCTCAGGCAATATGATTCATCGTGGTCTATATGGAATGGACCGTTTTGCATTAGACATCTTGGTGTGTTGTGCAGCAGAACATCTTGTTTCATTTGCGGAAGAGCATTGTTTGCCGAGTAAAGATGAGCAGGTAAAGATCAATAGACCAGCGCTTTTCAATAATACTATCGCACTAAAAAATCAATCTGACCTTCGTCATCGGATGCTTGTTCATCAGTATTTTTAGATGACGGCCAAGAATTCTTCCCTTGGTGTGATTTTGGGGTTTTTACATCGGATAGTGCTCGCCGGACTAATTCATTTCCAACATAGCCGCGATACTCATTTCACCCTGATAAAGCTTAAAATCTCTCTCTTTACACTTGATGCTTAAGAGCGATAATCTATCAGCAAGCTCATTCCCTTCCGTTCCGATATGCGCTTTTACATGCGCTATGTTGATCTTCGATTTTATATCCAGATAGCTCTCATACATTGACGCGATGAGCTCTGCATTGATTAATTCACCGGTTTTTCTCTTCCAGCCACGTCTCTGCCAATCAGCTCCCCAGGTTGTCATCGACTTAATAGCGTAAGTGCTATCCGCTAGAATTTGTACCTCTTTCTCCTTGGACACGAATGCTTTAGCCAGTATCATCGATTGATGAAGCCCATTGAGCTCTGCCGTATTATTCGTTCCCTTCGGGTTGTACAAACCATAATATCTAGCAGTCAGTAATCCCTTATCATAAACCGCAACCCCCGAACCCGATTTCCCAGGATTAGGATCGCAACCGCCATCGCAGAATATGTGTATGTCAAACGCCATATCCAGGCTAAATTCATTTTTTGGTTTCTTCGCTTTACTTGCTGACTTTCCTGATGATGCCGCTTTTGAAGAAGAGGGACCTTTCGAAAATGCCGCTTGAGCTTCTCCTATCGTAGGAAAACTCTTAAAACGTGATTTTGGGAAACCAGAAACTAAACGCTGCGTTGCCGGCCAATCAGTAAAGATACCTGTCTCTCGCCCTACCCACACCACATAAAATTTTTGTTTGGCCACTCTGCCCTCTCATTAACGCCGTCTCTCAATTACCCGAGGATAACTCAAGGCTTTAGGAGATCCCATCCATTAAATAATTGTTTTCCCTTACAGTAAATTGAACTAATGATAGGATGGGCTTGACCTTATCAAACAAGGTCAGTATTTTTTGTGTAAGAATATTTTGTGCTTAATGAGAGATAGAACATGCTAAGTGATGACGCGCTAAAAAACATCCTTGAGAACTTAACGCTAGCTGACAAGGTTAAGTTGGTCTCCGGCGAGAGTAGTTGGAGAACCCACGCTATTGAAGAAGCAAATATTCCAGTATTAAAAGTGAGCGACGGCCCAAACGGTGTAAGAGGAGATGGTGGTGTCAGTGCTGCTTGCTTTCCCGTTGGCGTTTGCATGGCATCAACTTGGAATGTCAATTTACTTGGCCGAATTGGAAAGGCGATCGCAGATGAAGCAAGATCAAAAAGCGTACAAGTTGTACTTGGCCCTACCATAAACATTCAACGTACACCGCTCGGCGGGCGTAACTTTGAATGCTTTTCTGAGGACGCCTTTCTCTCTGGAGAACTCGCAAGTTCATACACTTTAGGACTTCAGGCTGAGGGGATCGGCGCTTGCCTGAAACACTTTGTTTGCAATGATTCTGAGTTTGAAAGACATACTCTCTCTGTCGAGGTTGATGACAGAACACTAAGAGAAATTTATCTCCGTCCATTTGAAATTGCCATTAAAAAGAGTCAACCCTGGACCATTATGGCAGCCTACAACCGCATCAATGGCACCTATGCGTGTTCTCACGATCAACTGATTAACCGAGTATTAAAAGATGAATGGGACTTTGATGGTCTGGTTATATCAGACTGGTATGCCGCAAAGGAAACAATCGAGAACGCAAATGGTGGGCTTGATTTAGAGATGCCCGGTCCAGCCATCGCCTTTGGCAACTCACTCCTTGAGGCTGTTAACGAAGGACATGTTGACGAATCTACTATTGACGACAAAGTTATTCGACTCCTTCGGCTCTTAAGCCGTTCCGGAAACTTCGCGTTCCCTGACCTTTCAGCAGAAAGAGCGGAGAACCAGGTTGATCATCAAAAGGTTGCTTATGATGCAGCCACTGAGGGCATGGTCCTTCTTAAAAATGAAGGATTGTTACCGATTAAGGCAAACGAGATTAAGTCTCTTGCCGTTATCGGCCCTAATAGTGAGGACTTTAGAATCATGGGTGGTGGCTCGTCTTCCTTAAAGCCTCACTATATCCGCAGTCCAATTGAAGCATTAGCGGAGGCCTTACCCGAAGTTAAATTGCAGCAACATTTTGGCTGCCAAACTTACAAATACTTACCCGGACCAGCAACTCATCTTTTAAGTTCGACTATTCGCATTAATAAAAGTGGCGACCAAGGCGACGACAATGTAGAAGGCACTCAAGAAGGACTACAATGTTATTTTCTTGAAGACCTAAATGACGAAAGCAGCATCAACGAACGCATTATTAGCTCGAATAAAATATTCGCGAACAATCCTTTTGCGCCTGGCACCGCAGCGAAGGCGCTGAAAATTCAAGGTTATTATCAGGCAGAGACAGAAGGAGAATATGAATTTGGCTTGTTGTCCACAGGCCAATCCCGCTTATATGTTGATGGTGAAATTATTATCGATGCTTGGGATGCTGACCAAAGACAAGCAGGCGATGCATTTTTTCAACAAGCAAACTTAGAAAAACGATCAAAACTCTTTATCACAAAAGGTCGGCAGGTTGAGATACGCATTGAATTCAATCATTTAGAAGAGAACTCTTTTCGCGTATTGAGATATGGTATTTTACCTCCAGAGCTTGGCGATCCTATTGAGGACGCAGCGAAAATTGCGGAACAATCTGATTACGTTCTTCTTTTATGCGGTACCAATGACGATTGGGAAACCGAAGGTAACGACCGTGAAATGTTAGCCCTGCCAGGAAAACAGGACCAACTTATTGAGAGAATACTAAAAGCAAACAAGAATACTATCGTCGTTAACAATAGCGGCTCTCCCATTTCAATGCCTTGGGTTAACGAGGCTTCCGCAATAATCCAGGCTTGGTTTGCCGGTCAAGAATTCGGAAAAGCCTTGAGCGACATCATTCTTGGTATCTCTAACCCTTCAGGAAAGCTGCCAATTTCCTTTCCCATTCGCTTAGAGGATACCCCCGCTTTTACGTCCTACCCTGGCGAATTTGGAAAAGTCCACTACGGTGAAGGTATTTTCGTAGGATATAAATGGTACCTATCTAAAGACATCCCTTGTCTTTTCCCTTTTGGTCATGGCCTGTCTTACACACAATTCTCCTATAAATTGATGCTTTACCAAGATCAGGCAATCGACGTCACAATTTCTAATTGTGGCCAAACAACAGGAAAGGAAGTTATTCAAATCTATTCCCACGCATTAAATCCAAGTGTGTCTCAACCAAAGCAAAAATTAATAGGGTTCAAAAAGGTGGAACTGACGCCTGGAGAAACTAAAACTGTCAGTATTGAATTGGATGACATGGCATTTTGTTATTGGCATGTAGGGGAGCAGCGATGGTTGCTAGATCAAGGGACTTATCGAATTAGTGCTGCGAGCTCGTCTACCCAAATCCACCTCTCAGAAGATGTAATTATCCAGTGAAATGCGATCAAGTAAGCCAATACATCATAACAGGCATTTAATGAATGTAGGGGCAAAGAAATAAAATCTGATAAAAACGAAGTCACAGATTCGCAACGCGATAAAATCGTCAGAGAAGGCTTGGAGGACGAAATGCTTCACATTAAACCATTACAACTAGAAGCCTTCCCTCCATCGCAAAATAAAGAGAATAAAAAGGATCGCAAAGAACTATGATCCCTGTCACTCGTAAGGTCGCCAGAGCATTTATTTGGACACCGCAACATGAAGTACTTTTAATTAGAGTAGATTTACCTTGGGTACCCGGGGGAGTTTGGACCTTGCCTGGAGGTGGCATCGAACAAGACGAAACACCGGAACAGTGCGTGGCACGTGAAGTTTTTGAAGAAACCGGATTAAGGAATGTCGCCATAGAACGAAAGTTATGGCAATGTAATATTAACTTTTATTTTAGAAAAAAAGCAAGAACATCCTTGGAACAACACTATCTTATTCTGACAAATAAATTCGAACCGGACATGGGTAATATGTTGGATCATGAACTTGAAATCATGCGAGGATTTCGATGGTGGAAGCCTGACGAAATCCTAAACTCCAATGACAGTTTTTCTCCAAGACAATTGGGCAAACTTGCTCTGAGTCTCTCGACCAATAGTTTTCCAGATCATGTCATCGATCTTGAAAATCCACTCCCCTTAGCCTATCGACCCGCTTAACTTTGTACAGTTGATAACACTTAACGCGCCAAAGAAGAAACCTAAAAACTTTAGCCGAATCGCTGATATACTTTGAACTTATCAGCGACGAGATCGCCGAGCAATCAACTTATTGAGAAAAAATAGAATTGGCGGACAAATCTTCCCTTGGTGTTTTACTTGTAAATTTAGGTACACCGGACTCACCTACTGCACCTGATATACGTCACTACCTAGCGGAATTCTTGTCAGATCCTCGAATCGTTAATATGCCAAGATTAATTTGGCTACCTATTCTTCATGGCCTAGTTTTACCCTTTCAACCTAAGAAACTCGCGCCTAAATACAAAAGTATCTGGACAGATGATGGCGCGCCGATACGTCTCTATACAGAGCAGCTCGCAAAAATTTTAAACCAGAGCGCTGCGATAATAGGTGGCCGCACTTGCATATTTCAATCAGCAATGACTTATGGCAACCCTTCCATCTATCAGTCGCTAAATACTTTACTCAAACAAGGCGTAAAGGAAATCTTAGTGCTACCACTTTTCCCTCAGTACTCTGCTGCCACCACCGCAGCGGTTCTAGACAAGCTTAATCTAGCACTCGCCAAATCTGAGATACATTCTACTGAAACTCCGACAATAAGGTTCATCACCGACTATCACGATAATGCGCTATATATTACTGCCATTTCAAAATCGTTAGATAAATCGATGGTAACATTTGATAGCCAAACTAAAGTTTTATTATCTTTCCACGGCTTACCCCAAGCCCAAGTAGATGCAGGAGATCCATATGAAAAGCATTGTGTAAGAAGTGCCGAACTCATTACTTGCGCAACTAAGCTTGCAGACAATCAATGGCAATTAACTTACCAATCTCGCTTTGGACTTGCACCTTGGTTAAAACCTGATACTCGTTCAGTACTGCAATCTCTACCGGCCAAGGGAATCAAGAAAGTAATCGTTGTATGTCCTGGTTTCGCCGTCGACTGTCTCGAAACACTAGAGGAAATAAATGATGAAAATCGCAAAATATTTATGGCAGCAGGGGGAGAAAAGTTCACTTATATTCCTGCACTTAACGCGGGACAACGTCAAATAGGGCTTATTTTGAATTTAGTAGAATCCCAAATTGAAGAAACAACCTCCCTTTCAGGCGCGTGATTTGAAACTTCTATTTTTCAGCAGCGGGTTCTGCATAGTTATATCCAGCAACTCTATCCCGTCCCTGCTCAATCTCAAAATTAAGGGCTTTGTTCGCATGTTCAACAAGTTCTTCGATAGATTCTGTTCCATGAAAACAAGTGATGCCACCTGATGCAGTGATTTTTATGTCATTTTTATCATCAACCTGGATTTGGCCAATTAGCCCATTTATTCGATTAATAATCCTCAAAGCATCTTCCTCTGAGCAGCCCGAAAGAACTAAGCCAAATTTTTCAGTTCCTATTCTCGCGATTACATCCACTTCCCGTAACGCAGCCTTAATAATGCGAGAGAATAGTTGTAAAACTTCGTTTCCTCGGTCCACACCCTGCTGCGCTATAATTTTCGCAAATTGATCAACCTGTGAAACAGCAACCGTGAAGACATAGTCGCCGCGCTCAGCCATGCCTTTGTGCTGCACAAGAAGGTCCATAAAATGGCGTTGATTTGAACATCCCGTCAAATCGTCAAGTGTCGTCACTTCTGCAAATTTCACTTTAACTGAAGATAACTCATTTTGCGTTTCCTCCAACTCTCCACCTAACGCTTCAAGAGAAGCAGGATGTTTTTTTTGTATCATTTTAATAGCAAAAATCGGTACGACCATTGTTAAGGTCATTGCAAGGGCAATTATCGCAATATTAACGACAGCATTTTGAGGCAAGAGTACGAGTACAAGCACTGTCAGTGAAATCGTACAAGTTGCTATTAGCCAGTAAATTCCTGGTTTTTGCAAAACTGAGTTTCCGGTTTATTAACCTTTAATGACACATCCTAGAACGCTGATAGGCTATTTCTACGCCTCGCTTAAGTCATCACTTGGTGTCCAATTGGGATTTATCATCGTAAATAGATGGTGCAACATTGATCGGGTTAAGCCCCAAACCACTTGATTCCCAACGGAATAACCCGGGAAACGCTGATTTGAACCTTGTAAATTGAACTCCAATTCTGTTTTGTTAATCCCATGATACATGCGATCTAGAGAACCCCACAACACGTCGGCAACTTCATAGTTCAGATTTAGGTCAACTTCTTCATCACGGAGGATATATACAAAAGGTGAGACAATCATATCTAGATTTCGACCTCGAGGGTTGGCTCTCACCTCATTGACCGGTCCCAAATAGTTTGCATATTTTTGCAAATCCAAGCCTATCTCTTCATAGGTTTCTCGTTCAGCAGCGTGACGTAAAGATTCATCTGTTGATTCAAGGTGTCCTCCTGGGAATGCCATTTGTCCAGACCATGGATCACCTTCCTTTATGGACCGTAAGATAAAAAGCGCCTGCATTTCATCTTCTCGCTTTCTAAGTATGGTGGCTACCGCAGCGCGGCGGGTACTTCCCTCTATATTTGAGGAAAGTAATATCGGATCGCATAGTGCAGTTTTTATTGAGCTAATTTCTAACAAATTCATAAAGTAAGATTAAAGCTTGTGATGGTAATGGTCTAGTCTCTGGAGAGTTTTATCTTAATATTTATTAAAAGTTGAAGATGATCGTTTTAGATTGTAAACCCTTCGGCCAGAGCGCCTGAGATAGCTTCAGATAAGGATCTTCTAGTATAGGGTTTTCTTATCACTTTAATCTGCCGTAAATCTTCCTCTCCTAAACCTGCTTCACGTAGCACTTTCTCTGGATACCCTGAAGTTAACATCACAGGAGTGGTGGGATACTTCCCCCAGATTGCAATGGACAGATCTATTCCATTCATACCGAACGGCATGACAAGATCACTGAAGACAAGATCAACCTTAATCTCAGCTTCATCCAACTCCGCAAGCTTTTTTAGTGCAGCATGACCATCGTTTGCCTAGACAACATCATAATTGAGCCCCCTCTAATAGACGCACTGTAATCCTTCGGACATCATCATCTTCTACGACAAGAATTTTTTCAAGATTTCCTTTTAGCGCTTCATCTACCACTAATCCGATCTCGCTATTGCATTCATAGATTTAACCTACTTGGACTAGACCACTTTCCAATCAAGAATTTTGGTCATATTTTAAAAGTTACTCTCCAAGTGTAGTTGCTACCTAAGCAGTCTGCGTCATTCTTTCCACAGAGAAAGACTTATGGTTAAAATACCTGACAAACTACCCAAAAAACGGTCGCAGCGCTCAAAATCGATCGATTAGTATACAGCGCTTTTTCTCTTTGAGCAGAAAGGCTTCTAGGTTTAATTAAATCTCATCAATATTGTCCTCTGGATTTCTATCAATGAGCTTATTCATAGGGTCAATTCCGACTGATACAGGTTTTTTGTCTACCCTAATCTTAAACGATTGAGGACTTT
>JBLHIH010000063.1:0-21524 GCA_047616645.1 Flavobacterium sp.
GAAATCGCAGATGCTGAGACTGAGACGAGTTCTGAAAATGAAGCTATTCAAGCAGCTCAAGAGGCCTTAGAAGAAGCTGGCGTAGCGCTTCAAAGGGCAGGACAGGCTGTTAGTGATGCAGAATCGGAAGCAGCCCTTGAAGCAGCAGAACAATTGCTTTCGAACGCTCGCATTAAAATCATTCTTGCAGAACAAGATTTGAGCGTACTGGGTGATAGTGAAATAGACGAAGAAACGTCCGCAGACATCGCAGACATAAATGCTGCCATCAATGAGGCAAATGTCTACCTTGTCGTGGCAACCCAATCCATTCTCAATGCCAGAACTGGCCTTCCAGCGTTCCCCAGCGGAACCATTGCTGGTAATGCCAAAGAAAAAGGACCTGTAGGCGATCTCGATGAAGAGCTTGAGCAATCCCTCATCATTTTTGACGGTGAACTTGAGGCAGCCCGAGCGACAATTATTGACACCACTTCCGCCCCAACCGGAGATATAGTTGGCATTCAAACTGATAGGCCCAGTGGTAACGCTACCTATCCCGAAGATGGCCAAGAAGAGGGTGAGGAAGAGGGCGAAGGAGAGAGTCTTAGTAATGGAGAAGATCAAATAGCCTCTACTAAGCCTTCTCTGACGGTGCCAGAAGGTATGCCTTCAGCACAGGGGGACGATATCGTTGCCCATCAGCTCAGAGAAGCTGCAACTGCCGAAACGGACCCCCAGCTAAAGGAAAAATTATGGGAAGAATATCGTAGATATAAGTCTGGCCTGTAAGTCTAGTCTTCAAATAAAACGTACAATGATCAGAACAAGTAGATTGTTTAACGTAAATTGATTACTCAGAAAAGCACATTTAGGAATTAACAACGATGAAGTTACCGCAGATAACCTGGTATGCCTTAATCCTAATAACCTTGGGTGCCTGCTCTTCTACAGAGATAATTAGAGCAAACTCAACACCTGCTCAGTTGGCAAAGGTAGCATTACCAGATCACCTTTACATGGATATTGGTATTCTACCTTTGAATCCCGGTATCCCTGATACAGAGGAAGCAATAGCTAAGAAATTAATAGTCGCCGATGTACGGCGAGCAGAATCCCAATTTATCGCCTTTCACCTTAAAGATACCCTTGAGGCAACCGGTAATTGGGGTGCCGTTAGAGTCACACCAAAATCATCCGAGGCGGTCGACTTAACCCTATCAGGAGAGATATTAAAATCTGATGGTGAACTACTACAAATCCAGTTTAAGGCGATAGATTCAAGGGGCAATCTTTGGCTAGATAAAGTTTATGTCGATCAAGCCAGTAAATTTAACTATAGTGAAACCCAAGAAGATCCTTTTCAAGATATATACAATGAATTTTCGAACGACTTACTTTCATATAGAGAGACGCTAAGTAAAAATCAAATTTCTGATATTCGAGCGGTCTCAAATTTGATCTACGCACGCAATTTATCTCCCGATGCCTTCGGTCAATACCTAACGACCTCAAGTGGCGGTAAAACAACCATTCATCAGCTTCCTGCCAATTCAGATCGTATGCTAAAGCGCGTTGAAAAAATCAAAGATCGCGAATACTTGTTTGTCGACACCTTAGATGAATACTATCGCACTTTTTACCGAGACATGAAGGGCTCCTACGATGAATGGCGTTATGCGACCTATGAAGAAGCGATCAATCTCAGACGAATGCAAAGGCAATCCAATTCGCGCTTATTAGCAGGCGCTGCAATGATCGCAGCAGGTATTTATGCTGGTAGTGAAACTGGCACCTACGCTGGTCAAGCTGGGGCCGCCGGCATCGTTGCTGGTGGTGTTGGGGTACTTAAAAAAGGACTCGACCGACGCAAAGAAGCAGAGATTCATGCAGAATCACTCAGGGAGTTGAGTCAATCCCTTGGTTCGGAAATTACACCCTATGTTCTGAGTATTGAAGGTCAAACCATTGAGTTAACCGGCACCGCGGACGCCCAGTACACACAATGGAAAAAGATCCTCAAAGATATTTACGCCACCGAAACCAACACCCCAGAAGGGCGATAAATTTTGTATTATCCTGCGTCCGACCAATACTTAGATATATATTAAATGGCCATGAATCTAGTTGAAGGGCAGAATTTTTCTGCTAAGTATGTATTACAAAAACGAATGAACGAAAGTGAATTTGTAGATTGTTGGTTAGCAACCGATGCGCAAACGGATGAAAAAATAGTCCTTAAGATTTTTAAACGTTCGCTTTCTGAAAGTGAGAAAGTTGATGTTCAAAATGCCATAAAGCGACAAAAAAACTTACAATATTCATTTATTGTTCGCAGCCTGGAATACCTTACATTTGAAGACTTCACCTTTACTACATCCCCCTACATTCAAAATGCTGAGCCTTACCTTCATCAAGAGGATCAACAAGCGCGTCACCAAGGACCATTTTCTCAGCAATGGAGACTATTACGCCAAGTAGCTAAAGCCCTCGAGGTTGCTCACAGTCTTGGCTTTGCCCACGGACACATTCATCCCAACAATATTCTTATCACTGACGATGGCAATGTACATGTAACAGATTTTGGACTTGCGCAATCAAAGTCTGCTTCTGCACAAGCCTACCTCAGTCCACAGATAATAGATGATCAGCCAGCAACGCCCAGTGACGACATTTACTCATTCGGCCAACTTATCCACGTCGCAATTACAGGTCGTCCTGCTGGGGATAAGCTTGCCATTGACTTGCCATCTGAAATCGAGCAATTGTTAAAGGCAATGTTGCATACATCTCCAATGGAAAGACCTATCGGGCTCTCCAAAACAATCGAATTAATCGATAACTTTGTCGCCGAATTTAATAGTGAAGTTCAGCAAGCCGTCAATACAAAGGTCAGTACTGACTCTGTCCATAAATTACCACGAGAACAAAATACGGTTTCAACATCTAAAGTCATAGGCGCAATGGCCTTATTAATAACAGTAACACTCATTATTTTTGTCCTTCTGCCTGATGCTGAACCCGTGATCGTACCGAGTACCGCAATCGAGAATCTCAAAGTAGATAAGCTGCAACAAGACATCCCGAAGAAATTGGCGCCCTTTGAAATTGCAAAACTCAAAAAACTTGAGGAAGAAGGAGCGACACTTGCAACAAGGTTATTAAGACTACAGCTAGAAGTAGAAGATTTAGGAGGTCAGGTCTGGGCAAGTGCGGATTATAACAAAAGTGTTGAATTAGGTATTGCAGGAGATGACGCGTATAGAGAACAAGAATATCAAGGAGCATTTGAGCAATATCAGAACGGTATCAACTTACTTGAAAGCACCCTTACCTCAGTTGACAAAATTTTTTCGAATAACCAGCAAATAGGCCAAATAGCACTTGGTGATGGCGATGCCCTCACTGCGCTAAACGCGTATACCATTTTGACCTTAATCGAGCCATCAAATAAGGAAATTTTATCAAATTTGAGTCGCGCAGAAAACTTGGATAGAGTGCAAAGTCTCATACGCGATGGTGAAATTCATGAACGAAATGCGGAGTTAGAAGAAGCGCTTGCCCTCTTCAAAGAAGCATATGATGTAGATAAAAAATGGCCTCCTGCTTCAGAGGCACTATCAAGGACTAAGCAAAAAGTAGCAAACCAAAATTTTAACAGCGAGATGTCACTTGCTTTTTCTGCGTTAAACGAGGGCAATTTCGAGAATGCCAAACTTAGCTTTGCTAAGGCACAGAAAATACTACCTCAATCCTTTGCTCCCAAAGACGGCCTAGAACAAATAACCATTGCAGTAATACAAAAAAAAATAGATGAGCATATTCTTTCAGCAAAACAATATATTGTCCAAGAAGACTGGACAAAATCAGCAATCGAGTATGAAGCAATTTTATCAATTGCATCAGGGACTACATTGGCGACAGAAGGCTTAACAAGGAGTCAATTTAGACAGGAGCTCAACACAGAATTGGATAAATTTATATCCAAACCTGATCTCATGGTTACCGACGATGCCCTCAATGAAGCGAAAGCCATATTAATCAATGCGTTTAAAATAGAAGCATCAGGACAAAAACTACAGGATCAAATTAGCCAACTTTCTCATTTGGTTTCGTTAGCAAGAATCCCAATCAATGTCGAGCTTGTTTCCGACAATAAGACCGAGGTGACCGTATATAAAATTCGATCCTTCGGCCAGTTAGACTCAGTAATGCTTCCGCTCTATCCAGGCACTTACACCTTCGTTGGTAAGCGCCGTGGATATCGCGACATTCATAAGGAGGTAACATTACAAGGTGGTCGCCCAGCACCATCAATTATGATTAGCTGTGTAGAAAGGATCTAATGGCAGAACAAAATAACATTATTGAAGCACTTCCATTTGAGCGCGCAGCAAGTGGTCCAGCCAAAAAGAAATTCAGTGTAAACCCACTTTCTATTGTTATTGCAGTTTTCTTCCTCTTTTTACTTGCAGCAGCTACCTTTATGTTTATGGCAAAGGCGATAAGCATTTCAATAGAACCCCAGTCAGAGAGCTTTCGTTTTAATGATGGCTTTCAGTATCAAATTGGCGAGCGGTACTTGACGTTGAGCGGTGAATATTCTTTTACCGCCACAAAAACTGGATACCAAGTCTTTCAAGGTGAAATTGAGGTTGGTAGTGAAGCTGATCAGGATTTCAGCTTTAAACTGATCAAATTGCCTGGTATTTTAAATATCCAAACTGATCCTGACTCTAATGCAGAAATTTATATTGACCAAGAACTACTTGGTAATGCCCCGCTGCGCCTAGAAAATATCGCCGCTGGCCTACATGATGTCAGTATCCGATCAAAACGATTTTTAGACTATGACACAGAAATTCTTATAGAGGGTAAACAAGTTGAACAAGAATTCAGCGCAGCCCTCACTCCCGCGTGGGCAAATATCTCTATATCAAGTCAACCAAGTGCTGACATACTCGTTGATGGAGAGAAAATATCTCGTTCTCCAAAGACTATTGAAATTATTCAGGGCGAGAGACAACTGAAACTTCAGCAAAAAGGATACAAAACATGGGAAAGTAACATCAGCGTTATAGCGGGTGTCGATCAGCTACTCGATATGCTGATACTAGAAAAATCGGATGGAAAGGTTGCGATAAATTCTTCGCCTTCTGGTGCCAACGTTAATATTAATGGCAAGTATCGAGGACAAACACCAATAAGACTAACACTGGCTCCGGGCAATAATTATCGGCTTAATTTATCTAAAGCCGGTTATGAGCCGGCATCAAGAAGCATAAGCCTGTCACCTGACGAGGATATCAGTCTTAATCAAAAATTAAAGCCTGTACTTGGAACTGTCCAAGTCATGGTCGAGCCGAATGACGCGATACTATGGGTAGATGGGCTCTCCATGGGCAGTGCAAATCAACAGCTTTCCCTCACTGTAAACAAACACAAGATCGAAGTGCGGCTACCAGGCTATGCAACGTACAAAACTGAAGTTATGCCTCGACCTGGGGCAAATCAACAGTTAGCCATCAAGTTGCAAACCGTAGATGAAGCCAGAGTCGCAGCAATTCCAACGACCATTCGCACCTCAGTTGGACCTGTTCTCAATTTAATAATCCCCGGCAAGCTCTCCATGGGAGCAGGTCGGCGCGAACCTGGGCGACGTTCAAATGAAATCGTAAAAGAAGTAGAGTTAACTAGATCATATTATTTAGCAACAACAGAGATAACCAACGCTCAATTTAAGATGTTTAACTCAGGACATGATTCCGGGGTTATAGGACGTGCACTATTAAGTGAGAATGGGCGACCCGCAGTCAATGTTACCTGGGAGCGAGCCGCCGCATATTGTAACTGGTTAAGCGCAGAAGAAGGTTTACCGGCTGCCTATGAAATAGCTAATGGTAAACTGGAGGCTGTACACCCCTTAAATACAGGCTATCGTCTTCCCACCGAAGCAGAATGGGCATGGGCTGCACGCTATGCAGCAGGACCGGAACCCGCTAGATTTCCATGGGGCAATAACATGCCTCCCGTTGAAGTGTTGGCTAACTATGCAGACGAATCCGCGATAAATATGGTGCCCTATCATATTGGGGGTTACAACGACGGGTATCGCGGACCATCTCCGGCAGATATCTTTCCTGCAAATGAATTTGGGATTTATGACTTAGCTGGAAACGTTGCTGAATGGATTCACGATTATTATGCCGTCAAAATTCCACGAGATATATTAATAGATCCCAAGGGTCCAGAGGCAGGTGACTATCACGTCATCCGAGGATCCAGTTATCAGCATGGTCGCTTTAGCGAGCTTCGTTGGACCTACCGAGACTATGGCGATGTCGCACGTTACGATGTTGGTTTTCGAGTCGCGAGGTTTGTGGAATAAATGAAAATTACGATTGTATTAATTATTTTGATTTCACTTTTTATTTTGCCTGCAGAGAGTGATGGCGCTGAAACAGAGGAAAATCCTGACACTGTTGTAGACGGCAATGTTGTAGAAGGCAATGTCGCAGAAGGCAATATAGTAGAAGAGAAAGTGGAAGAACTAGAGAAAGCAAGCGGGTCGGGCTTGAGAAAAAAAAGGCTCAGCAAAGCTTTTGAACAATTTATACCAAGCGAAAAAATCAGTGCAGACAATGCCGTACCATTTCCGGTCGACATCTAAGGGGTCGTAATGAAGAAACAATTACCAATAGAATTTATTTATCAAATCTTTTCACTTTTCATTGCAGTGATAATTATTCACGGCGTATATGTATCCATAATTAGACCTAATGCCGCGGCAATATTGGAAGAACAAGCAGTTCATATCAACTCGAACCCCAACTATGTTCCAGAGCGATCTATCTTTGTTGTTGTTCGAGATTTCGAACAAGAATCCTGCTTTATATTAATGATTTGGGCAATGTCACTCATGGGCTATAAGGCCTTGTTAGCGAGTAGAGAGAGACGCGTTTTACAGCTGGATTTGATCCCACGAAGTCAAGGAACCAGTATCTTACCCGAAGACAGCCGCGAATATTCAAGGCCCTTGCAGGCACTTAGCGAAGCAGAACAAAATTACCTTCTGCCTCGCGCCTTGTTGACGGCACTCCATCGATTTAGATCTACACGAAACATCCAGGATGTTTCGAATGCAGTGGGGGCTATATGTGATTCTGAATCTGAAAGATTGGATTCAGAATTATCAATGATTCGTTATATCGCGTGGGCTATTCCCTCAATTGGCTTTCTTGGTACCGTACGCGGAATTGGAGAGGCATTGGGTCAAGCTCACAAAGCTGTTCAAGGAGATATCGCTGGTGTGACCCAATCTCTTGGCGTTGCATTTAATTCGACATTTGTCGCCCTGCTCATCAGCATCATCATCATGTTTCTCCTCCACCAATTACAGTTAACACAAGAGAGGTTGGTATTGGATTCTGAGAATTACTGCGACAATCGTCTTGTACGTCACTTGCAAACATAGGTGGGGAATAGATAGTGACACGCGCTTACATAGAACTTAACGATGCTGGTATCCTCCAAGCGGTTAATGGAGACGTCATCAATACCAGTCCTGCATATGCGGTAATGGATAAAAACACCTTACTCTTAGGTAAAGAAGCACAAAATAATGCCCGACTTCTTCCGACTTGGACTAATAATCGATTCTGGAATCAACTCAGTAGTGATCCAATAGCGAACTCAACTCACAACATTCGACACCATGCTGACCTTGCATTTGCACATCTTGAACATATTTGGCAAGGTCTAAGCAAACAAACTGACCAAGTTGTGATTGGTGTCCCCGGATTTTATGACCAGCATCAACTAGGTCTTTTATTGGGTATGGCCAAGGAAGCAAATATTCCTGTCGTTGGAATGGTTGATTCTGCTCTTGCTGCAATAGCATCAGAAACAAGCCATGCATCACTTCTGCACTTAGAAATATCTCTACATAGAATAACCTTAACTCAGTTTCAAATTGATGATCAGGTAAAAAAGGTCAATCACATCAATGTTGCTGAAACTGGGCTGATTACATTGTGGGACAGATGGGCTAGCGTTGTTGCTCAACAATTTATTCAGAGTTCACGATTTGATCCAATGTACGACGCCAAAAGCGAACAAGCTCTGTTTGACCGACTCCCGAATTGGATCAGTGGTGATAACAATACCTTCGAAATGGATATAGACGGGCTTAAACACAGTGTTCAAGTTCCCGAAGATCAACTCATTCACGTGGGAGATGCTGTTTACCCTAAAATCGCTCAAGCTATTGTAAACCTATCAGATTCATCAGGCCGGACATCTATTCTTGTATCCCATCTATTTGATGGGTTTCCCGGGCTTAATAAAACACTAGGATCCATCGAAGGAGTCGATCTCCAATATCTTAATAACCGCACTGCCGCAAAAACTATCCATATGCACTGGGATAATATTGTATCGTCTGATGGCGCAGTCGCACACATAACGGAGTTACCAAGGGGAACGAAAAAAACGATTGAGGTCAATCACGCTGCTAGTCCGACTCACCTTCTTTTAGATCATAGGGCAACCCAAATCGGTAAGCGTTTGACTATTGTCGATATGAATCACAGCGGAATCGCAGAGGAAGCTGAAGGTAAAAATCCAGCCTTTACGATTGTCTTGAGCAACGGTCACCATCTTCTTCAAAGCCAGACCCAAGAATTAAGGTTAAATGGGAAATTAGTACCCTTGCCTGCCCAACTTAAAATTGGTGATGAGATCAGTCTACATGATCGAACAGCAACCTTAATAGAAGTTAGCTAAGATGGCTAAGCGAAGAGACTTCAACGTTTTCAGCCTTTCCTTTTTAGACATTATGTCCTGTGGGTTCGGGGCTGTTATTCTCATATTTATCGTCATTCAACACAAAACTGAAACCACACCCCAAGACACAAATATCGAGCTCATGGCAGAAGTAAAAAAATTAGAAATAGAAGTCCTCGAAGGCACAAAAAACCTTATTGAGTTAAAAACCACAGCTGAAGAAACCGACGACGAAATCGTAACAACAGATGGCCTCATATTAGAAATATTGGAGCAAATCAAAGAGCTGAAAGCGAGTATTTCCAAAGACATGGATTCAGGAGCAGCTCAAACGAAGTCTATCGAAGAACTCAAAACAGAAATTAAAGAACTGGAAATAGAAACTGCATCACTACAAGGCTCAGTTTCTGGCGATGAACAAAGTGGAACAAGCACCCGTACTTTTTTGGGTGAGGGAGATCGGCAATATCTTACTGGTATACATCTAGGAGGAGAACATGTACTCATTTTAGTCGATTCATCTTCTAGCATGTTAGCTAAGACAATTGTTAATGTGATCAGACGGCGAAATATGAGCGAAGATCAAATCCGTGCTTCGGTCAAATGGCAGAGGGCGGTTAAAACCGTTGAATGGATTGTTGCTAATGTGCCGAGAGAATCTGATATGCAAATAATCAGTTTCAACGAAACAGCAAAATCCCTAATTGTTGATAGTGATGACAATTGGGTCAAAGCAACGGACAGAAAAGATATCGATACCGCAATTGAAAACTTAAAGGAATTAATACCCAAAGGTGGCACCTCTCTCCACCATGCCTTTGCAAAAGCACGTAAGCTAAGTCCAGCACCGGATAATATTTTCCTAATTGTTGATAGTTTGCCGACGATGGGGTTTGAGGCACCAAATAATACCCTAATTAGTGGGAATGACCGAGTCAAAATATTTAGTGATTCCTTGGACGAATTACCTCCAAATACAGCCGTCAATGTCATCTTATTCCCAATGGAAGGTGACCCTATTGCTGCCCCAAGTTTTTGGCGCCTAGCGCAAATCACTGGCGGGTCATTTTTAAGTCCCGCAGAGGATTGGCCATAATGAGACGTAAACGCAGAGAAACCGAAGGGGCAGGTCTTGCTTTCTTGGATGTCATTAGTTGCGGTTTTGGTGCCATAATACTTCTGTTAGTACTAACAAAAGTATTTGACCCGGTTATCCTTGAAGATACTATAGACAACCTCGAAGCCTATTTAGCCTCCTTGCAGGATGAGCTTTTCGAACTTAGAGGCGAAACACGCCAGCTTAATAGGGATATGATAAGCAAAGAAGACGAAAAAAAAGATGATATAAAGCGGCTAGCCCAGCTTCAAGTGCAACTTGACGCACTTAAAAGCGAATTTAATTTCACCTCAGATAAAACGCTAATCAACAATACGATTCAAGGGAGACTCGCTAAGGCCAGACAAAGCTTAGACGAAGAAATGAAACGGCTGCTGGCTGAATTTAGAAAACAAGCTGACGATGATACGATAGGCGGCATACCAGTCGACAGTGAATATGTGATATTCATAATAGATACCTCAGGTAGTATGAAACAATTCGCCTGGCCTCTGGTATTACAGAAGCTTCAAGAAACCTTGGAAGTTTATCCAAAGCTTAAAGGCATTCAAGTCATGAATGACATGGGTAATTTTATGTTTTCTCAATATACCAATGGATGGATACCTGATACAAAAGCGCGTCGACGCGCCATCATAGACCGGCTGGAAAATTGGGAGACCTTCAGTAATTCAAGCCCAGTGGAAGGCATAACAAAAGCGATTTCAACCTTCTACAGACCGGACAGAAAAATTAGTCTATATGTGTTTGGGGATGAGTTTTCTGGTCGATCTGTTCAGCGTGTAGTTGATACTGTTGACAAAATTAATCGTCAGGGAAAAGATGGCAAACGATTGGTTAGAATTCACGGTATTGGTTTCCCCGTTATATTTGATCAACCCGCAAGATTTCAAGCGACGGGTATTAAGTTTGCCATCTTGATGCGGGAGCTTTGTTCACGTAATGGCGGTACCTTTGTCGCACTGAATGACTATAGAGTTTTATAAATATCAAAAAGAGCTCTGGGCTTTCTATCAAAAAACAGCTCTGGGCTTTCTATCAAAAAACAGCTCTGGGCTTTCTATCAAAAAACAGCTCTGGGCAGTTTATTAAAAGCGGCTCTGGGCTTTCTATCAAAAAACAGCTCTGGGCAGTTTATTAAAAGCGGCTCTGGGCAGTATACTCAATAATTTTGGTGCTGTTTTTGGGGACGGTGAGTCTATATTGTAGTGTTGTACTGTCTATCCTTTTACTAGACTCATTTTGCTGTAAAACCTTCCACTCCCCTTGCATGCTTTCATTGACGATAACTTCAACAGAATGATTTTTCGCATTCATGATTTTAATTTCATAACTTGTTTCAACTTTCCGATCGCTGATCCGGCGAAAAGAAATTTGTTTTCTTTTCGAAGAAATATCAAACGCGCGCCCAAGCGTTAGATTGATATTTTGACCAACGGCCTTTGACTTTATAATGTCCTCGCCAAGTAACAACAAGGAGTCATTGTTTCCTTCTTGGTACACACGTACTTTTCCCTTTGGTAGAGGCATTCCTAAATTATTCTTCTTGTTATTGAGAAAGCGAATTTTTACTTCCGCTTTATCTTCGGATAATTGCGTTTGTTGATAGTTATAATTCCGGCCGCTAAACACATATGTCTTCTCAAAGTTGACGTTAGACGCTTGCATAAATCGTATCTGTTTATCAGTCCTGTCAAGAATATCGGTTCTATTGGGCACTGAGTAGTGATGATACTCAAATGCAGGTTCTGATTGGATGGCTGCATCTGACGCCATACTCATCATTCTTTCTTTTTGTGCGAAATTGGATTGCCGCGGCCCTTGCGCAACCCGATGAACTTCACCCGCAACCAAGTTGATTTTGGCATTCCTAAAATCTGCACCACTTTGATTATTGATGGTAATCCAAGACCCTAGATCAAAGGTTTCTTGATCAAAATTTCTGCTATCAAATTTGTCACTATTTTTACTTAGTGTGATTGTATAATCTGCCTGCCATCGAATGTTTGAAGTTATATAACTCGTTTCGATATCTTGAGTGCCTCTCATCTTATTTTCTAACAACCACACTAAAGTTGGGCTTAAGTTAAGACCAATAGGCAAATGAGAAAGAGATATGACGCCCGCAGGAGATATTTCAATCACATCTCCAAATTCAACTATTTCGGGATTGATAGATAGAAGTATGCCTTCTCGTAATATTTTTTCATATTTAGCGCCGATTAACACTTCTCTGCTGTATTTTATCTTACGCCCAATATAACTTTCTAGAATTGAATTTCGGTTTAATGGTCTATTTTTATAACTTTGCTCCAACACAGTAATTGCGTCAGCCTTTTTGACTGAATGTGTTAATAAGGAAGATGGCTCAATGTCTTTAGCGACATCTAGGTATTCTAGCGCAACCAAACCCTTGGGTAGTGTTACCTCTCTAACATCTTGCACAACTGCAAAATTATTATTATAGATAGTCAGCGCTACTGATTTTTGGTTTTCTTTTCCTACTCTAAAACCTGAGGGCTCAGTTGCCATCACATTTACCGCTAGTGATGCAGCTATTACAGCTATAATTGTCTTTTTAACGAACATAAATTTCTCGCCTTTTAACCTGGACTGTTAACAAATTCTTCGTGATTAAACTATTTTATAGAGGGTCTGGCACCGGGTGGGTTGGAGATAACGGCGTTCTCAAGGAGATATTGACAGATCTATTAATTTTCTTGCCATAATATATGCCACTGAATTTAATTCTAGCTAGCATAGCACTGTAATCACAAATACAATATAAGACAAAACATCCTAATCAAAGGCGCAATATGGCAGTAATTTCCCTCTCTAGAATGCTTTCACACTGGGCTGATATACAAGCCGAAACTATTGCCATTACTCACGAATCAGAAAACATTACTTGGGCTGCCCTTGAAAGAGAAACAAACCAGCTAGCGCGAGCTTATTCAGAAAAAGGCGTCAAAAAAAACGATTTTGTCACGATCGCCCTACCCAACGGAATTGAATTTTTTAAAGCCTGCTTTGCGACCTGGAAATTAGGAGCGACCCCACAGCCCGTTTCCGCAAAGCTTCCCTTATTTGAACTTGAACAAATTATTGAACTGGGAAAGCCCTCATTAGTTATTGGTGTTGATGTGGATTCGGCTCTTCCGGTCAACTACAGAGATCACTTAGTACTCTCAGACAGCCCACTATCAGAGTTGACCTCTATATCCTTTAAGGCCATGACTTCTGGTGGAAGCACCGGCAGACCTAAGCTGATTGTCTCCACGACTCCTGCGGCTTGGGATACAAGTCTCGAATATCTTCAAATTAAAACCCAAGGGGCGATGTTGATTCCAGGACCGCTTTATCACAATGGCCCATTTAGCTGGGCAATGATCGCCCTCTTTAGAGGTAACCATGTTTGCGTGACGACACGATTTGATGCCGAAGAAACTTTATCCCTGATTCAAGAACACCAAATAGATATTGTTTATATGGTTCCCACCATGATGCAACGAATTTGGAAACTGCCCGAAGATGCGCGCTTAAAATATGACCTCTCATCTTTAGATACACTGTGGCATCTTGCAGCACCTTGCCCTGATTGGCTAAAACAAGCCTATATCGATTGGTTAGGTCCAGAGGTTATTTGGGAACTCTATGGCGGTACAGAAGGGCAGGGTTCTACAATAATCAATGGCACAGAATGGCTTTTACATCGAGGCTCAGTGGGTAAGCCAGGGATTGCCTGCGAAATGAAGGTTATATCCGAAGACGGGAAGGTGCTACCACCTCTAGAAATCGGAGAAGTATTTATCAGACCATTAACGGGTCAAGGAAGTACTTATCACTATATCGGCGCAGAAGCGAAATCGATTGAAGGTGGTTGGGAGAGTCTAGGCGATATGGGATATATGGACAAAGATGGATATCTCTATCTAGCAGATCGCCAAACAGATATGATTTTATCTGGAGGTGCAAATATTTACCCCGCTGAAGTTGAAGCTGCCATTGATGCCTTTCAAGGTGTTCGCAGCTCTGCTGTTATCGGCTTACCTGATGAAGATTTAGGAAATGTAATCCATGCAATTGTAGATTCACCGAATGTCCTAAGTGAGGAAGAACTATTGCGTCATCTAGCAGAGCGCCTGACAAGGTACAAAATCCCCAGGACAATCGAATGGGTCAGTGAGCCACTAAGAGATGATGCAGGAAAACTACGTCGCAAACAATTACGAGCAGAGAGATTGTCTAGTCAGGGCTAGCTATACTCATCGTAGCGTCAACAAGCCTAACAAATGGAAGCTAGTGGAGAATCACCCCCATCAAGTTGATGGAGGTGGGTGTGAAACCCTATATCTTCTTAAATTCTATATCTTCTTAAACTTCAGCGTCCAACGATCGGTATTACCCGTCACACTCTTTCTGCCAACTTCATATCTGAGTTCGTCATCGAAACGATAATGAAGCGTAGAATAATCTACCAACTCAAAGCCCGCTGCTTGTATTTCTTTTATCGCTAATATGGGATCAAAGCGCCTGCCGTTTTCTCTGTTATTTTCTTGCATATGACGACGCGTATGATCAACCAGCGCGTAGATACCGCCTTTCTTCAATGCCTTATGTGCCGCCATGTTCATTTCCATGCGACCAACTTCGTCGAAGTTGTGATAATTACGAAAGGTCAATACGATATCTACATTTTTAGTCCCTAAATCTCCTTTTTCTAAGCTATAAAAATCAGCCCCTTCTGCGCGAAATAGTTTTGCTTCTTTCGCCACTATACTGACTTTTTCGAAACCTGGCTTACCTATCAAGTTTTTCTCTATGCGGCCAGTGCCATAAGCCAGCAGTAATTCACCGTTCTCTGCTAAAACTGGCGCTAATAATTTTGTGTACCAACCGCCTCCAGGTATTAGCTCAACAACTTTCATATCATCCTCAAGACCAAAAAATGCTAATGTTTCTTTTGCCTTACGGTTTCTATCCCGCTTAGTATCTGCTTCACCACGAAGTTCGGATTTGAGGGCAAGATCTAATTTCTCAGTTATGTCCCCTGCCACAGCCGGCATACTGAACAGCCCAATAGCTAAGATGCTAGCGACAATTACTATTTGTATTCTGTTTTTCATTTTACATACCTTATGTTTATTTCAATTATGATCGTTCGTTTAAATTGTTCGCCCTATCAGGCTTTAAGTTTATTCTCGATGATCTAGCAACGCTGCCTTCATGAGGTGGAAAATTACATTCTGCTCCATCACGCCATTAAACCATTGGCTACCAGGACCCACTGCATAAACTGGAACATCATCACCACCATGCGTTTCGAAGGGTAATGGAATAACCGCTTCTTGAAGGTAGTTATCAGCTGTAGTATCCACTTTGCTCAAATCCGGACGTTTTTCTTGATAGCCTTTACCGTTAGCGTAATTAAGTGTTGTGTAGGGATTACCATTAATATCCTTACCTGCAATACCGAGGATGTTTTCTCCTCTCGCTGGATAACCGCCCATGCTCATTGTGTGGCTATGATCCGCCGTAACCACTATCAAAGTGTCCGGTCCAAGCAGTTCACGTGCTCGCTCAATGGCTCGGCTAAATTCCACGGTTTCCTCTAAGGCAAATTTTGCAATTCCAGCATGATGGCCATGATCTATTCGGCCACTTTCTATCATTAGGAAAAAGCCCTTCTCATTTTTGGATACGACCTCGATGGCTTTTTCTGTCATTTCAGTTAGGGAAGGCTCCTCTTCTTTATTTCGATGATCATTAAAGCTCATATGATCCGCGTGAAACAAACCTAATAAATGTTCTGCCTTTGAATCAATTAGTGATTGGGTATTAGTAACGTAGCTACCTTTCCCAAAGCGCGTAACCCACTCCTGAGCTAAATTACGTTTATCCCCTCGGATACCGCCTTGCTCGCTTGGCAGAAACATACGCTTCCCGCCACCTAGTGCAACTTCTAAACCATCGCCATAGGAAAACTCAATGAGTTGTTGTGCTATATCGTCACAGCCTTTGGCATCTGATTCAAATCCTCGACTAACAACATGCGCATAGGTAGCACCTGGTGTTGCGTGAGTCAATCTAGCGGTGCTAACTGCACCAGTTGCAAGACCCTCTTCTTCCGCGAGCTCTAACAATGTCTTCAAGTACCCTTTTCCACAATTCTCTACCGTGGCAGATTCATCAGTTCCCAAGGTATAATATTTAGCTTTGACACCAGTTAGTAGTGCAGTTGCTGTGGATGCAGAATCTGAGACTTGCTTATCTACAGCATAGGTCTTAGACAGAGCTGTCTCTGGGAACTTTTCAAAAGATAATAAATTTTCCTCACCCGATTGCCCAGCTAACTGTCCTTGATAAATCCGACCTGCAGTCACGGTAGCCAGGCTCATACCATCGCCAATGAATAAGATGACATTTTTTGCCTTAACATTGTTTTTAGATCTTAGTGCTTGTTGATCAGTAAGGTAGGTCTGCCCAGCTTTGTACCAAACCTTAGCTTTGTCGTTGGAAGGCATGTTATTGTCATTTGCCATGCAAGCGGAGATAAAGAATAAATATCCCGTTAATACAACTTTAATAAACTTGTGGTGCATGCTTTCTCCGGTGCAATTTAAGGGCTCGATTTAATAGAACTTAACACTCTTTTCAGTACTAATCACTCTTCATCATACGCACATATTTTACCGTAAGGGCAAGACAGGTAGGAATAAAAACAGTTAAGGCAATCATCATTAGCGTGTTGTACTTCAAATAGAAATCCGGCCGCAACTATACCCAAAGGCGCTAGTATAGTAGATCCGAGGTGATCATAGGCACTTACTCTAGATAAAAGATGTTGGGGTACTTTTATTTGTCCAGTGGTATTCCATAACACCGAAAATATTTGACCCGCTATACCCTCAACAAATGCAGCTAGCGCGATTAACACTACAAAAGAAAAACACAGGCAGGGTCCCGACTCTCATGGGGTACTTTACGTTTATTTTCATTGCCACGAAGCCACCAACCAAGGTGCCAATACCGAAACTTGCCGCTATAAATTCCCAATCTACTGCCCCGTTCAACTCTCGTAGTGCCACAGCCGGACCCACTAGCCCAAATACGGCCACCAACATGCCGCCGAGTGCTGCACCAAACACTACAGCACCATGGCTGAACCCATATAACCCATATAACCCATGAGATAGGCAATAAACATCTTACGAATATCGGGTTTCGCAAGCAGTTTTAGAGCTTCTTGTACCTTACTCAAGCTAGCTATCCAACGCGTCTAATACAGCAGTTGCCGAAATGGGAAGATGACGAACACGAGCACCTGTTGCCGCAAAAATCGCATTAGCGATAGCCGGACCAACAACCGTTGTGGCGGGTTCTCCAAGCCCAACGGATTGAAACCGGCTGTCAACAAATTCGATATTAAGTTCTGGCACATCGCTCATTCGCAGAGGAGTATAGGTGTTCAAATTGGTATCTTTTACTTGACCATTTTCAAATTCCGTTCCTTCGAATAAAGCCATACTCATTCCCCATAGTGCCGCTCCTTCCGACTGCGCCAATGCACCATCAGGATGCACAATCGATCCGGCATCAATCACAAGATCAAGTCTATCCACTTTCACTTTGCCACTTGTTCTATCAACTTGAACTTGTGCGACACAGGCACACCAAGTGGGCATATCTCTTTCTTGACCGAAGGTCACAGCTACGCCCTGCCCTGTATCTTCAGGCATTGATCTGCCCCATTTGGCATTAGACGCCACCTTTTTTAAGACATGCGCTAATCGGTTTGCTCCGCCAACAGAGTTCGGTTTACTCCCAGCATTTCGCCCAGCGCTAATCAAATGTTGTAGTCTAAATTTAACAGGATCGACACCCACTTTGTGGGCAGCTTCATCCATAAAACTTTCAAGCGCCCAATTTATCCAACCAGGGCCAACCGAACGCAACCAACCCGGTCTAAAAGTACGATTTGCTAAGTCATTTGATATAGCACGAACTTGATGTGCACCGACCGTGTACCAATGATTTGCTCCGTTGATTGAGAATGGGTCGAACTTTTCACCATTTTTACCTTCTCCTAAAAAGAAGTCGGCCATCACTTCAGAGGGCCAACCGGCAGCAGCATGATGCTGCATCCCTAATAATTTATTTTCTTTATCAAACGCCATTTTTAACGATTGGACAGACGCAGATCTTGGAGAATCAAATCGCGAATCATCTTCGCGGCTAAAAACGACTTTGACGGGCCTACCCAAGGCCTTACTGGCAAGTAGCGCAGGCACCCCATAATCACCATTTAAACGTCGCCCAAAACCTCCGCCTAAGAGGTAGCTAGGCATGCGAATTTTTTCAATAGGCACGTCCAATGCTTTTGAAAAAACTGGCAAGCAAAGAGATTGCCACTGGTTCCCTGTATGAAGCTCCCATATCCCGTCCTTTCTAAAAGCAAGGGCATTCACAGGCTCCATTTGAAAATGTAGAACCGTACTCGTCGTATAGGTTTGACTTAACTCGGTATGCGCAATATCAAATGCTGCGTCCACACCCTCATCAGAGACTACCAATGAACCTTTGTCTGACTTAATAAGTTCAGCACCGTGTTGAAGTATGTCAGATTCTGATACTTGGCTTGCTTCACTTTCCTGCCATTGCGCTTTGATAAGCCTTTCAGCTTTAATCGCCGCCGCATAGGAATCTGCAATGACAAGTCCCCAGCCCGGTACAGTATTTGAAGGATCATCTAATATGAGAGTGCGACGATACCCGGGTATATTTCTTGCATCGACATCATCTATTGAAGTAAGAATGCAACCATATCGTGTCGGCGGCAATACTGGCTTACCATAGAGCATTCCTTCAACACTTGCGTCAATGCCATAGACAGCTTGTCCGCGTGTTTTCTCAGGTATATCCAAAGCTTGCGAGGCGAACCCAATCAATGTTCGATCTTCCATTGACTTAATAGGCAATTTCGCCAATTCATCATCCGTGAAGCGCCGAGTTAAATTTCCCTTCCTAACAATCTCACTATATTCTACTGAGTTTTTCCCATAGATTACTTGGCTATTTTTTGCTTTACATTTATGAGAAGGGACCCCGAGAATTTTCGCCCCCTCCTCGATAAGCGCTTTTCTACCTGCTGCGCCAGCACGACTTAAAAGGTCAAAATTTTGCCATACAGACCAACTTCCTCCAGTTACGCGATAGCCATATTTTGGGTTGGTATCAACATAACGAATTCGAACATCTCGCCATTGGGCTTCTAGCTCTTCGGCGACAATTCTCGCTAAGGCAGTGCCGATATGTTGACCCATTTCAGCTTCGGCAATATTGACAGTTATAATACCGCTATTGTCTATGCTGTACCAAAGGGTAGGTTCAAATTGATCATTGGATTCTGCACCCAAGGCAAATTCAGAAGGTGAAAATGCCATTGTGAAACCGACTGCGCTAGCACCAATTATAAATCCACGCCTAGATAGCTTAGCTGTTTTGTTTGTTAGCAGATGGCTGAACTTATTCATTTGCCGAATCTCCCGTCTGATTAATTTTCGTCGCGGTACTATTTATTTCCTCTGCAGCAATTTTTATCGCCTCGCGAATGCGTTTATAAGCCATGCAACGACATAAATTACCGTTCATTACTCGGTTTATATCAGCGTCAGTGGGATTGGGATAATCCGCTATGAGTATCGCGGCTTGCATCATTTGACCTGATTGACAATAACCACACTGAGGTGCCTGACTTTTAACCCATGCGGCTTGAAGTGGATGATCTAAGCCTTCAATGGTAGTCACACTTTTTTTATCGATCACACTCAAGGGTAAGGTACAGGATCTCATAGCAATGCCATCTACATGCACAGTACATGCACCGCATTGACCTATACCACAACCAAACTTAGTACCCTTTAGATTTAATTCATCACGAATCACCCAAAGCAAGGGGGTATCATCTGGTACATCAAGGGCAATGTTTCTTCCATTTATCTTAAACTGAACAGACATAATCTTCTCCAAACAATCCACTTCTCTATGAGTAAGCACAGTGCCACTAATTAACCCTCTCAATCAAGTGCAAACTAGACATTAGTAAGCCCAAGACTGTTAGAATAACGGCCTTCAAAAACAAGAGCATTATTTTAATGGCATTGGACAGTCGGACCGCTTACGGTGTAAAAATTCTGAATTCAAAGCACAAAGACATCAAAGCTTTAAAAAGAGCCGGCAAGATAGCGGAAATGCACGGTAATAAGTTTTGGAATTCCAGCTTTCTTATCATGGACTACTTAAAGAAGAATCCATTAAAGAAAAATGCCAGAGTGTTAGAAATCGGCTGTGGTTGGGGCTTATTAAGTATTTTCTGCGCAAAAAAGTTTGATGCCCGAGTGACCGGCGTCGATATCGATAAGAACGTACTTGCCTTTATGGACTTACATGCAAAAATAAACAAGGTCGAGGTGATTGGTAAAAAGTGCTCATTCGAGCAACTTACGACAAAAAAACTTGAAGAATTTGATGTAATCCTGGGTGCTGACATTTGTTACTGGGATGAAATGACAAAGCTCTTAACAAATCTTATTACACGCTCTAAAAAGGCAGGTGTTCAACAAATTATTATCGCCGACCCCTGCCGTCAGCCATTCACTAATCTCAGTAAAATTTGTCAGCTTAAGTACAGTAATACTTCTGTAGAAGAAAAGTGGTTGAAAAAACCCGTTATCGCATCAGGAGAACTTTTGATCATAAATCCTTAAAAAAATGCTAAGGACATTTGTTTACTAGACACTTTTTTACGAGACATTCATTCACAAAAGATTCATTCAGAAAAGATTCATTCAGAAAATAGCGGAGAAAAATTATGATTGTTACAACAACTTCCACTATAGAAGGGAGAAAAATTGTTAAGTACCTTGGTGTTGTCACAGGGGAAGCCATTCTTGGTGCCAATATCTTCCGAGATATGTTTGCACGAGTTCGGGATATCGTAGGTGGCCGTTCGGCCTCGTATGAAAGGGAGCTCGGCAAAGCACGAGAAATTGCACTTGATGAACTTCAGGACTGGGGAGAGGAATTAGGCGCCAATGCGATTGTGGGTGTTAATCTAGACTACGAAAGTTTCGGACAATCTAACGGCATGATGATGGTCAGCGCAACCGGAACCGCTGTTTTTATCGAAGCTGCTAGTTAGTTCCCGTCCAGAAATAGGTGTTTTAGATGAAAGTTAAGAAACTATAAATAAGTTAGGTAGCATATTCAGGCACTTACAAGGGAAGTAGCCCCGACGTTTTCGATTTCTGGATGTACACTAGTTAGTTCCCGTCCAGTAATAGCCAAGTTTGGTTAAATATTGCAAAACCATCAATATGTTAGGTGATAATTTTAGGCGATTACAAGGGAAGTAGCCCCGCTGAAGTTAGTTTATGGATGCTCGCTAGTTAGTTCCCGTCCGGTAATAGCCAAATTTGGTTAAATATTGCAAAACCATCAATATGTCAGGTGATAATTTCAGGCGATTACAAGGGAAGTAGCCCGCTGAAGTTAGTTTATTGATGCTCAGTCGTTAGTTTAGCGATACGGGCATAGGGTCAACTACTGTCTTACTGATCACTCCCTGATCCAATATGGAAAGGAT
>JBLHIH010000064.1:0-21064 GCA_047616645.1 Flavobacterium sp.
ACAGCAAATCCGTTGCGGGGTGCGCCCAGGATTCATGGTGAGTTGCTGAAACTTGGTATTGAAATTTCAGAGCGATCTGTGTCTGGGATTATTAAGCGAAATAGCCCTAAGCCACGATCTCAAACTTGGAAGACATTTGTAAAAAATCACATGACGGATATGGTTGCTATCGATTTTCTTGTGGTGCCAACCATTTGTTTTAAGATGTTGTTTGTGTTCGTTGTGCTGAGCCATGATCGCAGAAAAGTGATTCATTTCAATGTCACGCCAAATCCAGCAGCGCAATGGACTACCCAACAAATTATTGAAGCTTTTCCATGGGATACAGCACCAAAATATTTACTTCGAGATAGGGACAAGATTTTCGGTAAGCTCTTGCAGGACCGTGTTAGGTCCATGGGAATAGAGGAAGTTTTAACTGCATATCGCAGCCCTTGGCAGAATGCTTATGTTGAACGACTAAATGGAAGTATTCGACGGGAATGTACAGATCACATTATAGTTTGGGACGAGCGTCATCTGAAAAGCATTCTTCAGGAGTATTTCAACTACTACAATGATGATCGAACTCACTTGGGCATCAATAAGGAGCCGCCAACTGGTCGTCAGGTTGCTAAAAAGACTTCGCTATCTGATTGTTTAGTGGAACTACCTAAAGTAGGTGGGCTCCACCATAGATATGAGTGGCGAACAGTTGCTTGAATTTCCCTGGATTAATATTTGCGAGGGACAGTGGTTATTTCTTATCATCATCTGTTGGTTTAGATTTAAGTTTAGGTGGTTTTTTCGCTATAGGACTTTGGTTGCTAGCCTCTACACGGTATTCCAACACAATCACATACTCACCAGTGGATTGATCAAATCCTTGTGAGATCCGTTTAATTTTTGAATCATTGTTTGATCCTAGTTGGAAGGTTTTATCCATCAGCTGCTTAATTTTCGACCAATGGTTTGGATTACTAGGCTTGGATGGTTGGTGAGTGTATCTGCTAATCTCGAAAATATTCATATTAGTATTTATGATTTTGATGGTGGTAATGTGCTAATTTGAATTGTTTGGTGGATACAGCTGTCTATAATTTGTTCAATACAGACCGTCATTTGTTTTCAGCTGAAACCTATCGATATTTCAGATTGCGGTCCTTTGCGTCTTGGAAAAATGCAGCAGCAGTTTAGATTGGGGTTATGTCGATTTTTGAGCCCTTGTGAAGTTAATTTGGCGATACCCCTATGGCTTTACACTGACTTCGCCTGTGACAACAAACAAAGCGAACTGATACATTTATAACCAACGAAAATAATAACCGCCAATACCCATTTTGAATAATTGGGAGAGGAAGATTCATATATGACAGTAGCTACCACATCCGAAGAAGGTGAAGCGCAGAGTAAAATTACAGGTTACGGTACCAAACGTTACCGAACCTATGTGCTCTCCACCCTAACGCTGATCTACATAATGAATTTCGTTGACCGCGGTCTGCTTGCCGTCGTGGGTCCGGAGCTTGTGCCGGAGCTAGGCATTTCCGACACCCAATTCGGTCTTCTTACCGGTTTCGGGTTTGCCCTTCTCTATACCATCGTGGGCATTCCTCTGGCACGCTATGCCGATAGGGCAAACCGCGTTTGGATTATGACGGTTTGTGTTGCCTTGTGGTCCTTAATGACGGCACTTTGTGGGCTCGCAACTGAGATTACCATCGGATCGATCACCATCGGTGCGTTCTGGGTTTTACTGATGTGTCGCGTCGGTGTCGGTATTGGCGAGGCAGGCTGTACACCGCCGGCCAACTCTTTGATCGCCGACTATTTCGCGCCGCGCGAAAGATCTCAAGCGTTGGGCGTCTACGCCATGGGCGTAACACTTGGCACGATGTTCGCCAACCTGATTGGTGGTTGGGTGACAGATATGTTCGACTGGCGAACAGCTTTTTTTGTGGTAGGTTTACCGGGCCTGTTGATTGCCGCTATTTTCAAATTCACAGTCAAAGAGCCGCCGCGCGGTTACACCGATCCAGTAGGAACGCAATCCAAGGATCAGGTTGAGATGAGTGAGGCGATTCGTGAACTCACGACCAAACCCGCTTTCTGGTACATGACCGCTGGCGCAACAGTCGCTGCTTTCTGTGGTTACGGAATCTCCTCGTTCCAGTCCATCTTTCTGGTTCGAGCTCACGAGATCAGCACCGGTGAAGCCGCCATCTGGATCAACGCGCCGGTGTCATTGTCATCCGCCATCGGTACCTTCGCGACAGGTTGGCTAGCAACAAAACTTTATCAAAAGCACCCGGGTGCAATTGCCTGGGTACCGGCCATTGGTCTAGCCTTGTCGATCCCATTTTATATCTTTGCCTTTACAACAGAGAACCTACTATATGCTGCCATAGGCCTGATTATTGGCGGTTTCGTAAAGTACGGCTATCTCGCAGCCCAATACACAATTGGTCAGGGCGTTGTGAGCATGCGTGTTCGTGCGATGGCAACCGCAGTGCTTCTGTTTGTCGTCAACCTGATAGGCTACGGATTTGGTCCTCTCTTCATCGGTGCAATCTCGGACATTTTCTTTGTCAGCGGCACTGTCGAGCTTGGCGTGGTAGCTGAGGAGCTATCGCGAAATCAATGTCATCCGAGGGTGATAGGAGAGTTGAGCAGCAATCTACAAAATGTCTGCGGCGAGGTTTACGCCCAGAGCTTACAGTCGGCGATGGTCATTATGGCTACCTTGTACGTTGCCAGTTCGGTCTTCTTTCTGCTGACCTGGCGTCGACTCGATAAAGATATGGTAGACAGGAACTAGACCACTACAAATTATAGTGGCTAACAGTTTTGAACACTCACGCCGCTGTATACAATTTATTCAATCTAGGCCGTCATTTAGTTTCAGTGGAAACATAACGTTATTTCAGATTGCGATCCTTTGCGTCCTGGAAAAATGCAGCGATGATATAACAATCAAATTGACTGAAACTGCTGACTTGGGAAAGTTAATTTGGCGATACCCACTAAAGCGCTATTTGGCGCGCCTACTGACATTGATCAATTAAAAGGCAGGCTAGACCAAGGTTTTACCGATATGATATTTGGCTTGCCTCAAGCTCCAGCTGACAAGGTCTTAGCGCACTTTGACAAGATTGTTACTGTAGTAGAGCAGGTACGCTAGAAGCGATAAACGTATCTTAATATGGCGTAGATATCATTATATTTATCCGTAGAATGGCCGCGGATATCAGTCTGGTGTATTCTAGTCTTCGATTCAGATCGAATATACCAAAGGCCCAGATGATCTACCCTACACAACTTTTATGCTTGGCGTTTCTAATATTGTTAGCAAAACCTGTTTTTGCTACAGACATTAAGAATACTGACGAAGAAATCTGGGACAGCAATAATCCCAGCTTTTCTGTTGAGGCGATTGATGCTGAGATAGATGTTACCGAAGGCACATGGATGAGTTTGGACGTTTCTCCAGATGGTCTCCACATTGCATTTGATCTACTTGGCGATATCTATCAAATACCTTTTCAAGGCGGAAGTGCCAAAGCACTAAGAAGCGGCCATGCCTGGGAAATTCAACCACGTTACAGCCCAGACGGACAATCCTTAGCATTTACTTCCGATGCTGGCGGCGCGGATAATATTTGGGTCGTCGAAGTAGATAGCGGCATAGCTCGCCAAATTAGCCATGAGCAATTTCGCTTACTGAATAATCCAAGCTGGCATCCCAATGGGCAGTATGTGGTGGCGCGCAAACACTACACTACTTCAAGATCCCTCGGCACTGGGGAAATCTGGCTATATCATACCTCAGGTAACGAGGGTAACAAGGGTGTACCCATTGTCGAACGACCCGATAAAAGTTTCCAAAAAGAGTTAGGTGAACCCATGTTCTCACCTTCGGGAGATGTTATTTACTACACGCAAAATACTACAGCTGGAAATACTTTTATTTATCATCAGGATTCCAACAAAGAATTATTTCAAATAAAGAAGGTCATCCTAGCAAGTGGAAAAAAAACTAAGGTCGTCGGTGGGCCAGGAGGTGCAACAAGACCTACTCCATCACCAGACGGGCAATATATTGCTTACGTAAAAAGAGTCCGAGCTGTGTCTCGACTTTTCATGATGAATCTAGATACTAACGAAGAAATCATGCTGGTAGATAGTCTCGATCAGGACATGCAAGAAACTTGGGCTGTACAGGGTGTTTATCCCAATATGGATTGGACGCCAGATAGCCAACAAATCGTTTATTGGGCAGGCGGGAAAATTTGGCGAATTGATATCGCGTCAAAAGAAAAGATAAATATTCCTTTCCGCGTTTCGGATAGCCGCAGTATCTATCCCGCACCAATTTTTCCTGTAAAGGTTTCACCCGAAGAATTTGATACAAAAATGGTGCGATTCGCCCAGCCTTCTCCGGATGGCAAATCGGTTTTGTTTGAATCTCTAGGTCAAATAAGTGTTAAAAGAGAAGGCAAGGCACCTTTTATTATTACGAAGGAAAATGCTGACGGTTTTGATTACTCTCCGATTTGGTCACCTAATGGCGATCAAATCTATTTTATTCGTTGGACTGATAAAGGGCTTTCAAGCATTCGTAGTGTTAGCAGTAGCGGAGGTAGATCAAAACAACTACAAGATAAAAAAGGTCAATATTCCGAGTTATCGATTTCATCTGATGGTAAAACCTTGGCCTATCGTAAATTAGTCGGCCATTCTTTACGCAATCCTTCCTGGGATAATAACCCCGGTATTTATCTATTTGATATAAGAAAACAAGAAGCAAGTTTTGTCAGCGATAAAGGCGTCACGCCTATTTTAGGTCAAGATGGACGGGTCTACCTAAAATATCGTCTCAATAAATCGGGAAGAGAAAGCGATGCAGCACAGACAACATTAATTTCAATGACAAAATCTGGTCTCGATATCAAAGAATTAGCAACAAGCGAATTTGCCACTGAAATCAAAATATCACCTGATAATCAATGGTTAGCTTTTGTCGAGAACCGTAGTGTCTATGTTTCTGCATTACCCCTTACAGGTAAAACAATAGAAGTCGGTCCAAAAAAGACGGGCATTCCGACACAGCGAGTCAGCGAGATTGGCGGTCAATATCTTCATTGGTCTAATGACAGCCGTAATTTAAGTTGGTCGGTCGGTCCCGAACTAAAAACCGTGTCAGTCTCGGCAGCACTATTTTCTAAGGACAACGATCAGGCTAGAAAACTTCAAGTGACAAACCTGTCTCAGAAAGTAAAAACTGATATACCACTAAGCAAAATTGCCATTACCGGCGCCAGGATAGTCACCATGGATGCCAATCGTCAGGTAATCGAGTACGGGACTATTATCATTTCAGGTAATCGGATTGAAGCAATAGGTTCTGAATCTAAAATAAAGATCCCCGCTGATGCCAAAATATTCGAGGCTAAAGGTAGTACCATCATTCCTGGCTTAATCGATATACATGCTCACGGTGCTTATGGCGAAGGTCAAATTATCCCTCAAAAAAATTGGAATTCATTGGCGCACTTAGCACTTGGTGTCACCACTGTGCACAATCCATCCAGCCGAGCAGATCAAGCTTTTGCCGCAGCAGAATACGCAAGAGCAGGTAAAATTCTATCTCCAAGAATTTTTTCCACAGGGGAAATCGTATACGGAGCTAAAAGTACAAGCTGGACCGATATTGATTCACTCGATGATGCACTGATGCATATACGACGATTAAAAGCACAAGGTGCTATCAGTATTAAAAATTACAATCAACCACGACGAAACCAACGCCAACAGGTCATCGAAGCGGCACGCATGGAAGGTATCATGAATGTCTCAGAGGGGGGTTCTCTTTATCATTTCGACATGAATCTAATTGCCGATGGGACAACAGGCGTAGAGCATAATGTTCCTACTTTAATAATGTACGATGATGTCACTCAGTTCTGGCGTCAATCTCAGGCTGCTTATACGCCTACACTAGTTGTCACTTATGGCGGTTTAACAGCAGAAGATTATTATTATCAAGAAACCGAAGTATGGAAACATCCTATTTTATCTAATTTCGTGCCACCGAGTGTTTTACAAGCACGTTCTGTTAGAAGACCAATGGCACCTGAAGAGGACTATCGAGATGATGATTCTGCTGCCTCTGCTAAGGTTCTTTTAGAAGCTGGCGTTTTAGTGAGTACGGGAGGACATGGCCAAAGAGAAGGTCTTGCCACGCACTGGGAGTTATGGAGTTTTGTACGTGGCGGCATGTCACCCATGCAAGCCCTTTCCGCTGCGACGATTAACCCAGCGACGTATATGGGCATGCAAGCAGACTTAGGTTCTTTAGAAATTGGTAAACTAGCTGACTTGGTTATTCTCGATTCTAATCCCTTAGACGATATTTCACAGACCGATAAGGTCAGTCATATAATGCTAAACGGTCGTGTGTATATCGCCAACTCCCTAAAGGAAATTATCACTGGAGACAAAGAATTGGATCCATTCTGGTGGCAAACAACAGCGCAAGGTCAAATTCGCTAAGAGGAAAACCCAGGTATTTAGTGCTAGGTTAAGCTCACTCGCACTAAGTGCCAATGTTGGGTACATAGTTTACTCAAACTACTTTTTACTCAAATAGGGACGTAGCAACATCCAAGTCATCAACATATTCAAGCCCAGCAGGAAGGGATAATGTTCCATTACTGAACGTGTCCTGTGCGAATTATTAATACAGCATGAAAACAACGGGCTACCTTACATCCGTTCAAGTGTAAAATAGCATCATGCTTGAATTTATTGAACTGCTCATTCATTTCGTCACCACCGTATTCAAACGCCTAAAGCCAGGAGGAGTGAAGGTAGTGATGGCTGAAACGATAGCTATTAAACAACAACTCATTGTTTTGAATCGCCATAGGAAGCGGGCGCCAGCACTTGCCACTAGCGATCGTTTACTGTTTGGCTTGTTAGCAATGTTAATTAGTGAACGTCGTCTCCAAAAAGTTGCAGTGATTCTTAAACCGGCAACAATTCTCGCTTTTCATAAAGCACTGGTGAAACGTAAATACAGCAGATTATATTCAAATAAGACAAAAAGAACCCCAGATAGAAAGCCGCAAGACCAGACCCTATTTGATCTTGTTATAGAAATGAAAAGTCGCAATCCGTCTTTCGGTATTTCTATCAGTCGCTTTGCCGTTGGTAGAATATTACGCAAAAAAAACACAACTTACCTTCTGGAGATGGTCCATCTTGGTTAACATCGCTCGGTCACTTCAAAGACAGCTTATGGTCCCGGGGCGCCGTCCAGTAGACCTATTTCGGTGTGAATCAGCCTTATTAAAATCTCATTGGGTGATGGTGGTCATCGACCAGTTTTCTCGAAGGATTATTGGCTTTGCCGTCCATGCTGGTGATTGCGATGGCGTTGCCTATTGCTGCATGTTCAACCAGATAAAGAGTGTGCATCCTACACCAAAATATCTTAGTTCCGACAATAATAGAGGAAGTTATGAGTGCACATCGTAGTCCTTGGCAGAATGGCTATGTTGAACGACTCAATGGAAGTATTCGACGAGAATGTACCGATCACATCATCGTTTGGAATGAGGGTCATCTGAAAAAGGTTCTTTGTGGCTATTTCGAGCACTACAACAATGATAGCACTCACTTAGGAATCGAAAAGGAGTCGCCAACCGGCCGCCAGATCACTAAACGGACTTCGGTAACTGACCGATTACTGGAACTGTCTAGAGTTGGTGGGCTCCACCATCGATATAAGTGGCAAGAAGCTGCTTGAAATTCCACCGGATTAATATTTGCGAAGGACAGTACAAAAAATAACACAATTTGTGGGCTTGTTGGAATCTTCGAACATTTCTGTGTGCTCCTTTAATATCATTCTGTTATAGTCAAAGTGATAGTGAATTTTGCTTTGTGGACTTAGAGTCCTAAATGAAGTGTTTGTTCTGGAAGAAGATTATATGCAGCCTTGTTGTGGTTAAAATTTGAAGAGTCTGATTTTTATTTGCTCTATCATTGTCTCAACTTTGTCATTCGCGGCCGGTATTGACGTTAGCTATGGTGGTTTTTCATTTATAGGAAATCACTCTGACAATAAATTGTTATATCCTCATAGCGTCGATTTGCTGCGTGAGTTGAATGATAAAAAAGTGCCTCTGTTAGAGGAAGCCTTGCTTTTGAAAGTAAGCGAAGTTGAACGTGACGATGTTAACTTTATTATCGGGCGCCAGAAAGACTACCGATCTGGAAACACGGTTACCATGGCATTTGCCGTAGATTGGGAAAATGTTGCGATAGAAAAAATAGGCGATATATACAAAATCGTTATTGATCTGCATGCGCAAATATTACTTTTTGATTACGGCGAAATGAAAGTGATTGGTAGTTATCCAGTCGCTATACAGATCCGGGACGCAACGGACCTAGCTCCAAATTATGACTACGTTCACTCTATAATTCGATCTCTTTATTTAGATGATTCCTACGGCATAAATATATTTGATGAGTTTGTCAAACGGCTTGTTGATGTTCCTGTGAAACTGTCGTTTGGGCAATATTTGCAGGTTGGTAATGTAGTCATCGAAGATAAGGCAATCAAGCATATGCCTTCGAGGGATATGGAAAATGTGCAAGCCTTTCAAACCTTAGTTGCTCAAAATTTTGGGAAATACCTCTCTCTTAATCAAAATGTATCTTTGTTGCCATATTCAAAGGGAGAGGCGATAGGAAACAAGATGGCATTACTTTTCTCAAATGGTGATGTCTTCAACTTAACGATACCTGAGCCGGATTATGGTATTGATATTGCCGTTCGTGGTTTCAAAAAAGCTAAAGTCGGTGAGAATCATGCAAAGGTAGTATGGGCATATGGTAGCTACCTGAGAATAACGGTAGTACAACCGGACTTCAACAAAGTCTACTTAGATATTCCGTTCAAGAATGTTGCCATAAAGGAGATACCTGTTTCGCAAACTATAGTTGACGATTGGTCAGCTTTCCAAGAATCACTGTTTGCCTTTTTCTATCATTTTACAGTACAAGTATCTAGCCCATCTAAAAAATGGGTGATGAAGGCGACGAAAGAAAAGGATGCGAAGGATCAGTTCACAGCATTCAATAAAATATTGAAGAAAGCACGGTAAAACTACGAAGGTATTAGAGGTTATTTAATATGAAATATACATATCGACTTATGACAAATTTTCTGGTTGTTTTCCTCCTGATTGGCTTTAGTGATTATGGTCTTGCAGGAGGAACTCAAGTTAAAGGAACGGGATCGCATCAATACGAAGGTCGGTTCAAGAAGAAAAATTATCTGACATACAAAAAGCAAGCTATAGAAAAAGCAAAGCAATCGGCATGGGTGCGTTATGAAGGTACGATGTCTCCCGCAAAAATGAAGTCCTATCAGCAAATGGCGAGTAGTTTCAAAAACGATTTAGAGAGGTATATCTTTGATGTAGTGGTTTTGGATGAGTCTCATGACAAAGCTTCAAAAACTGTAGACGTGATCATTCGCGCATCAGTTAACACCACGGCAGTCGATGTTGCTCTGAATGTAAATTCTGCAGTACAACAAAGTGGCGGGACGGGCAGTATGTTTACGTTTATTTTTATGGCGCGTGAGACATCTCTTATTAAATCCTATGACGACAAGATTACAAAAATTACAGCAGGAGATGATGAAAAATCCGCATCAGAAGAAATTGTTGTAGATGGGGGTAGTATTGCCACTTCTCAAAGCAGTAGCTCTTTCTCCAAATCAACCACAGGCGGTAGCACTGAGAGAAAAGCAGAAAAAGTAACTTATGTAGTAACCAGTGCACAGGACATCGATGCGGCAATGGGTGAAACCCTAACCACTGCTGGGTATGAAGTAGTTGATTATGGAGACGTCGTTAGTGAATGTGGTGGATCTGAACCGAGTGATATCAGAGATGAATTTAGTCAAAGTGATGACATGTCTCGTCAAACGCGTAAGTTTGCAATTCAGGGCGCTAGAGAATGTGAAGTGTCCTATTTTGCTACAGGAACAATAGACACGGGTTTGAGTGACATTGATCCTGTTACTGGAAATAAGAGAGTTTATGTTTCTGTGAGAGGGCAAGTTTGGGATGTCACCCGACGATTACCAAAAAAAGTTGCTTCAGTGGGTCCGATACAATTTTCTGGCTTGGGGCCTAATCCTAAAGTTGCGAAAAGTAACGCATTAATCCTAGCGTCAAGAGAAGCATCTCGAGAATTAGTAAATCAAATGAATGCCAAGGGGCTTCACTAACAAATCATAAGGAATAAAAAAATGATAAAGAGTATTCAAATATTGATTCTAGTTATATTAGTTTCTACTCATAGCATTGATAACTATGCGGCTAGCTTTGGCGGCCTAAAGAGCAAGTTAGGGGTAGGCAAGAATGATACTGAGAAACCTGCAGACGAAGAAGGAGTGCCGTCTTTAGACTCTTTAGTAGAGACGCAATCTGGTATTGTTAAAACATTAGTGGCTGGGCTGCAAGACTATGCTGCAGGACAAGCACAAGTTGCTAAGTCGCTTGGACTAAAAGAAGAAGTAGACAAGCTTGAAAGCGAACAAGAAGCATTGGCATCTGGAAATGTTAATGACAAAAGTAGTATTGATAAAAGCATGAAAATTACATCCTCTGCTCAAAAGGCTATAGACAAGAAGATTGCTGAAGGAGGAACGTTATCTGCTGAATCAAAGGTGGAGTTTGCAAAAGCGCTTCCTTTTTATGCGAAAGGGACCTTGAACACAATTAAATTGCTTCCCGAAGTTAAGGATTGGGGCACGTCCGCTTCTTCGGTTATTAAAAGTGCAGGGCTCATGAATGCAGGTAAACTTAAGAGTAAGTTGGATACCGGTTTATTTATAGTGTCTAAGTTACCGAAGTATATGAAGACGGCCAAGAAAAGCTATGGATCATTAATGGCATTTTCAAAGAAAAATGAAATCGACACTTCAAAAGCTGATGAGCTGCTTGGGGATGATTTCTGATTTAGGTTTGATATGAGGGTTATTGTTGTGCGGAAATTGAAGTACATGGTTCCATTTATATTGGCTTGCATGCCTATTGTGCTGAATTCACCATTCGCTAAAGCTACAAATAATATTGAAATTGTAGTTGTAGAGAGTAATGGTATTGGCGAATCACAAGAGGAGGCAGTCGAGCAAGCACTTCTAGCGGCAGTAGGAAAGGTAAATGGTGTCTCAATAAAAGCAGATGTACGCACCATCACTGCTCAAGAAGCTGTTCATAATGAAAGTAATTTCTCGGCGGTTACTAGTGGTGTGGCTCAAGTAGACACAGTAAGTGTCGGTGCGATGGCAACACGAGAATACAAAGCTGGAGAACAACCTCCTGAGAGCAAAATAGCAGAAGGAGCATTGGTGACTTCGTCAATTGCCAGCGGAGTAGCAATTACTAATACTGCTACTGATTTTGACTCAGTCACCAGCTACGATGCTAGCAGCAAGGACATTAGTACAAAAACTGCGGGTCAAGTGAAGTCATATGAAGTTCTAAAGAGTGTGAAAGATGCGGACGGATATAGTGTGCTTCTCTCTGTTTCAATAGCCAAATATAAAGCTTCAATCGAATCAAAAAGAACTAGGGTTGCGGTTGTCCCCTTTCGAATCAAGAAACCAGGAGGCACAAGTAAAGCATTCGAACGGGCCTTTTCACAAAATCTAATTAGCCAGCTAACGCAGTCAAACAAGTTTGCAGTCCTTGATCGAGATTATTTGAATGAGCAGGGAGTGGAGCTGGGGCGTTTGCAGGCTGGTGAGGTGAGTGTGGATGAGTTAGCGAAACTTGGAAATAAGCTTGGAACTGATTTTATCTTGGTAGGAACCGTCAACGATGTCGTGTCTCGCAAGCGAACCCAAATCATGAAGTCAACAGGCAAAGAAATCGCTATGGTGGATCAAGGTGTTCGTCTTTCATATAGGTTAATCGAAGCGGCATCTGGACTTGTCAAAATATCAGATGGGTATGACAATGTGGAAACGAAACAAGGGTTGCCTTCTGGTATCGAATCCATGGCTGGTAGTGCCGGAAGAGTCGTGGCCAGTAATATCTTGTTGAATTTTTTCCCTGTGATGGTAGAAGCGATGCAGGGTGGCTATCTTATTCTAGGGCAGGGTGGGAAAACGTTAAAAAAGGGACAAGCGTTCACACTTGTTCAGTATGGTGAAGAACTATTCGACTCGTATACTAGGGAATCGTTAGGGCGTATTGAAAAAAATGTTGGAGTTGTAGAGATTGTAGAGGTTTATAGTAAGCAGTCTCGTGCCCGGGTTGTTAAGTCAATTGTCAATCTAGACAATGAATTTGTTGCCAGAAGTTACATCGTCAAACCAATATCTGAAAATAAAAACAAGGTTAATAAAGCGAAACAGATTAAGGAGCTTAAGGCAAAGTCTGCAGAGAGAATAAAGAGTTTGAAAAAAAGTAGCGATGATGATTGGTGAGGTAACCTAGGGGATAGAAAGTACTTGTCTATTTCGACCTTTAGTGGTGTAGGAGTTGTATATATCTGATGACTCCTACTCAAACAATATCATCTAGCTAGAATTTCATGGTATTCGTGGTATTAAGATCCTACTAAATCATATCCAGCAATAGTCCTTAAGGTACTGCCAACTTAACTGCTCATCAGCGATAATATCCAAATGACTAATTCAAATATGTACAAAAGATACAGATTCCCACCTGAAATCATCCAGTATGCTGTCTGGCTGTATTTTCGGTTCAACCTCAGTCACCGAGATATAGAGGATTTACTCGCTCAACGTGGAATTAGGGTTACACACGAATCAATTAGGTTGTGGTGCAACAAGTTTGGATCCAAATATGCGGCTAGATTGCGTAAAAAACATCAAGGATATGGCGATACTTTTTTCATAGATGAGGTATTCATTAAGATTGATGGCAAACAACGTTATCTCTGGAGCGCAGTAGATCAGGATGGTGAAGTCGTTGATGTATACCTTCAAAACAGGCGAGATGCTAAGGCCGCAAAGCGATTCTTCGGTAGACTGCTAAAGAAACACAAAGGAAATCCGCGGGAAATCGTGACGGATAAATTAAGAAGTTACGGCGTGGCACATCGCGAATTGATGCCGGAAATATTTCACAACATGGAGAAGTACGCTAACAATAGAGCTGAGTTGTCGCATCAACCAACCAGGGTGAGGGAACGCGTTATGCGGAAATTCAAATCAATGAAGCAAGCTCAGCGGTTCTTGAATACTCATGCTGCTGTATACAATTTGTTCAATCTAGGCCGACATTTAGTTTCAGCGGAAACATATCGATACTTCAGGTTGCGTTCCTTTGCGTCATGGAAAAATGCAGCGATGATATAACAGTCAAATTGACTGAAACTGCTGACTTGGGAAAGTTAATTTGGCGATACCGTATTTATGATTGTTCTGCTGGTACTGTATACAATTTGTTCAATCTAGGCCGACATTTAGTTTCAGCGGAAACATATCTATGCTTCAGATTGCGATCCTTTGCGTCCTGGAAAAATGCAGCGGGGGTTTAGGTAGAATTCCGGGGGGTTAGCAGGCTTCGAGAAGTTAATTTGGCAATACCAAAAATTTGCATAAAGCCTTGACTAAGAAGCATAGTCACTTGGCAGATTTGAACGCTCCATGATGCTGCTAGAGAGAATTTGCTTGAAGGTGCTCATACTATGCCTAGAGAGCTTGGTGCTGAGAAATAGTCCTAGAAGCCCTATAATATCCCACCATCTAATTGGTTGCTGTTCACTCAACCTCAAACACCTCGACAATCCCAATACCCGTGCCACCATCAACACCTTGGACGATTACGGTGTATGCACCCGGAGACAAATTTGTTGATATTACAGATTCAAGCTCACTAGTTGGTTGTAGGTTTGCAGGTATGTCATCAGCACGCTCATGGCTTTGCCAATCATCATTGCTATCGATCACATCAGCGCCAGAGAACAAGAACATTTGTGGATTAGCAAGGGCGCCGTCGACACCCTGAGAACTTAGGCTCGGACCCTTAGCGCGGATAACGAGTTTCTTAGTACCTGTGCCCGTAATCACCAGCCCGCCGATAAGAACATTGTCACCTGTTCCAATAAATCCTCTAGTGGCTATGTTGACCATTCGTGTTTCACCTGTATCTTCAGCTTCAAAGACTTCTACAATACCAATACCTTCTTCATTGTTAACGCCACTTACAATGGCTGTGTACGCGCCGGGTGCTAGAGTGGTAACAATTACTGATTCACGAGTATTAGTTGGAATAAGGTCAGTTGGGATTTGATTAGCATTTTCATGATCTTGGAAATCATCATTGCTGTCTATGACTGTCGCACCTGAGAATAGGAACAACTGTGGATCGGGCAGGCTATTAGGTACACCTGCATCAGCTAGAGTGGGACCTTTGGCCCGAATGATTACAGTTTTGTTTTCAGTGCCAGAAATAACTAGGCCGCCTATCAAAACATTGTCACCAATCCCAACGAATCCTCTGGTTGCGATATTTTTCAGGCGACTAGTGACTATTGGCGTGTTTGTTGAATCGAGGGGGTAAAGATCATCGCCATCTAAAATACCATCGTTGTCATCATCCGTATCGATGTTATTGCCTAGCGTATCTCCATCGGTATCGGTTGATTCAGTAGGGTCTAATGGGAATGCATCATCAGCATCTTGGGTACCATCGTTGTCATCATCCGTATCAGTAGCATCAGGAATACCGTCTGAATCTGTATCTACCGAATCAACCAGCGGGGCAGGTTCCGTGATGAGCACAAGGCTGTCGGAACCTGTATCGCTGACTGAACTCATCCGACTCAGAGTATCAATTGCTGTTGGATCCTGGAAAATAAAAGCATCAGAAAACAACTTCATCCAGGTATAAGCATCGTTTACGGCACCATCACTCATTGCATGACCCTCACCATCATATTCCACCAGATACTTCACACTCGGGATATTCGCCATGCCTTCTTGTACTTTGCTATAGTCGGTGGCGAAATCGCTGTTTGCAGAATTCGCCATGAAAGGTCGGTCAATTGTCTGTGCACCAGTGCCACCCGCGCCCAAAAACGTATAAACACCAAGCCCCATATAGGGGACAATAGTGGCAGCCCCCAATATTCTGGTATCAACCGTTGTTGTCTGTAATGCATTGGTAAAAACACTTATCGCATCTGGCGCGATCTTTTTTGCGCCTAATAGCGCCATCATTGTGGCCCCTCCCAGGCTTTCGCCAAGGCCGCCAATACGAGCCTGATCAATGTGGTCCGTAAATGCCGAGTCGGCAATTAGTGTATCGATTGCTGTTTTTACGCTCAGAGGTCGAAGATTAAACTGGGCAACGTCTGTATCCTCAAATCGATCGTCACCATGATACAAGGCCAGCACTATGTATCCGTGACTGGCAAGGTTGATCAAAAAACTCTGTGGGATCCCCGTGGGATGATCACCAGCCCCATGGGAATAAATCAGCAAAGGATATTTAGCGGATTCATCAGCAAATATTGGCGCTTCTCCTGTGCTCTGCATATGGGGCAGAGAAGGAGGAGTAAAGACATCGTAGTCAGCACGGGTATTGCTATTTGTAGTGGGATAGAAAACATAACCGGAATAAGGCAGCGTACTGCCAGCGAACGCTCCGTAGAGTGTACTGTCGGCAGGTACGGTCAAGGTAAAGTTGAAGGCATCATCAGGGAATGCCAGTAACTCATTGATGTACCTCAAGGTACCGTTAGAATTTAAGCCCTGTTGGAGCTGGCCGGCGTCAAGCTCTTCATTTAACAACTGAGACACCGCTGAATCGCTGGTAGTAAAATTGGTGCTACCGACAGCAAATGAGCCACTCGTCAGCGGTTCGATAACCAGGTCCCGTTCCGCGGCAGATACTTCCCCTTGCATGACCGCAATAACAAAAACAGTGGCAGTTAGAACATTCCTGAATCTAGATAAACCTTGGATGCCCATTACTTGTTCCTCGGAATATCAGTCCAACAAAACCGGACTGGTACGATACGGTTCCCTAACCATCTGGAATTAACGGTTGGTTGTATAAGCCTAGTACATTTTTGGCTGCTTACTAAAAGTAGCTATAGTGCCAATTGACTATCCTGAATTCAAGTAATAAGTGCATAACCAGTTAACATCTTTTGTGTGATGCCGGTCAGTTCTTCAAACACCTCATAAGGGGTTTTGAATTTCAAACATTTTCTGGGTCCCTTGCCATCGCTTCACTGATATCATCCCACATGATTTCAACTCTCGATTCCACGTAAATGCGTCTTTGTCCCAACGGGTAACAGTTACTTGCCCTTACACGGGCATACTGAGGTAGGCAAGATCATTTGACTAAGATTGTGGACGTTTAGGCGTCGACAGCTACACTTTATGAACCTACAGGTGGAGGATAGTAATTTTAAGCCGCATTTACTCCGAATTTTATAAGTATGTTAATTAGGTTTTTTTACAATTGAAAGTTTGAATGACAGTTTTTCGGTAAAGGATGGTCAATGTTTGAATAGCTAATGATCTACTGTCTTACTGACGGCCAGGTTGATCACTTAGGAGATTTAAAGGTCGGGCAGAGATGATATACCACCAATACCACAGTATTCTGGATCAATTTCAACATCACTATCCCAGAACAATCGCCAACAGAAAATACCGCAGTATTCGTAGTATTCTCATACCCAATTCTCGCCCAAACTAGGTAGAGAATACTTACGACTCTTTTATTTTTTGATTATGCAGGTTACGTGGCCCCAACGGTGGACCATGGGACTATTACGACTTATTTGCATAGGGTAGATAATGGGAATAGTTTAGGAAATCGCTAAGAAGTGCTGAATCTGCAGACAAACCTGGTGGCCGGACCTGGAATCGAACCAGGGACACAGGGATTTTCAATCCCTTGCTCTACCGACTGAGCTATCCGGCCAAAACAGGATTTACTGCTTTCCTCACAGAAGTGCTAGATTGCCCAACCGCGAAGAGGCGCTATTAAACCGAAGCAGATCGGTTGAGTCAAGTGTACATTTAATTGAATTGCAGCTGTGGAGCTTAGACGCTAATTGGAGTTGGTTTTTGCGCTATTCTGATTGGTTTTTGACAATATATAATCAATTTCTCCTTGTAGAAACCCGTATAGGCGGCTCTTAATCTTCCCAGTTGAGAAAATTGTGTTTGCTCTCCAGAGATTTATGATCAAAGAGACGCCTAATTTGTCGGTCGCCAACGAGTGCCATCGCGCCATATTCTTGTGAGAATCAAATAATAAAAAAGATATGTCATTATTTTATCTCTGATTGTAAGGTTCTAGGTGAATCGTTGTTACTGCTACTTAGTAGCAATTCTAAGCGGGTCGCGTAAAACACACTCACTACCTTCCACAAACAAGGGTAATAATATTGATGAAATCAATCATATTTGATGTCGGCGGCGTATTGGTTGACTACATTAGAGATGACGCGCTTTATCCCATTGCAAAGGTCTGTCGTGCTGGAACCAATATTGAACCTGTTCTTCACATCATGGCATCTTTGAATTTAAGCGGCGGGTATAACACCCTTGATGACTTTTACAATGAATTGGTCGCACAACTGGGTTTTTTTGAATCTAAAGAAAAGCTCCTAGAATATTGGATCGGCAGCCTCAGCAAGCGAGATTGGGTTGACGAACTCTTATCTGATCTTGCTAAGCAAACTACGATTTATATTCTATCGGATACTAACCATGGGCATTGGTCGCATATTGCTAGTCATCTGATTAACCTTCAACACTTTGAGCGAATATTTCTATCTCACGAGCTCTTGATGATGAAGACAAGTGATCATGTCTTTCATCATGTACTTCGTGAAATTGATCAAAAAGCTGATCAATGCTTGTTTATTGATGACACATTTTCGAATATCGAGTTTGCGCAATCCTGTGGGTTAAAAACACATCATTACCAGGATCGAAACAAGATGGTGAGCGCCATCAAGGATCACTGTGCGCCGGTAACGATGTAGGCGGATTAAACCGCAGTATATCCACCATCAATCACCATCTCGCTTCCTGTCATAAACGATGAGTCGTCTGAGGCAAGAAACAAGATACCCTTAGCGATATCATCGGCGACCCCAAGGCGTCCGATAGGATGCAGTTCCGTGAGCATTTCCCGTAATCCTTCTTCCGTCATATTGTCTTCTTCCATAAATTCTGCAATATTTCGGACTAGTGGCGTCCAGATGTAACCGGGGTGAACAGAATTTACACGGATTGCGTATCCCATTTTTCCGCAGTGTACGGCAACCGATTTAGACAATAGTCGAACGCCGCCTTTTGAGGCGTTGTAAGCTGCACTAGCGCCTCCTACCATTCCCATAATAGACGATACGTTGATAATGGATCCGCTATCTTCTTTCATCGCCATGACAGCCTTTTGCGTACCAAGAAATACTGAGTCAAGATTAACACTCATCACCGTTTGCCAGCTTTCGAGGGTGGCCTCTTCTAAGGGGGGTAGGCCGGCTCCGCTTATCCCTGCGTTGTTAACGAGTATATTGAGTTTTTTAAACGCCTTGATGCTTGCTTCAATGACACTATCCCAGCCAGCTTCACTCGTCACGTCCTGTTGCAGGCTCATCGCACTGCCGCCGGCTTCAAGTATCGCGTTGGCAGTCAATTCAGCACTGTCACCATTAATATCTGTCACGACTACTGAAGCACCGGCCTCAGCCAGTAAATGACAGGTAGCAGCACCAATACCGCTGCCGCCACCGGTTACGATGGCAACTTTGTTGTCTACTCGATTCAAAATGTGTCCCCCTACTATTTTTTATGATCTTCTTTAGCTTTAAGCCTACGACTTTGATGAATAATCATCTGTCCTCAGGTGCGGTATAACCTTCAGCGTGATCAGCATCTTCACCGATTAAGAACTTATTTCTTTGTTCGTTGAGATATTTTCTTGATTCTTTATCCATCATGTTGAGATGTTTTTCGTTGATTAACATGGTCTGCAGGCTTTGCCAATCCTGCCAAGCTTGGGCAGAGACAGTTTCTAGAATTTTTTCACCAGCGGGGCCGGGGAAGGGTGCGGCATCCAGGCCGGGAAGTTCTTTCTTGTAGCGAGTGCACATTACCTGTCTGCTCATCTTGTTTTACCCTTGTTTAATTGAGGAATCCAATATCGTGATCTAATTAATTTGTGTTGCTAATTTTGTGAATATTTTTGTGACGGGTCTTGTTAATCCTATTTCTTGAGGATGCGTTATTGAGTACCACAAACGAGAATCGGATTCTGAAATAGTATCTGTAGCAATATCTTCGGATAATTTTACAACGATTGGGGATATATCTAAATGAAAATGCGTGAATGTATGCCTGAAATCATCAAGTTGTGTGTGTGACGCAGATTTTGGGATGTGCAGATCATTCAGTCGGTCATCAATCTCATTCGCTGCACATTCTATAAAACTCCAAAGGCCGCCCCACAGACCTTGAGCTGGACGTTTATGCAGTAGAAACTCGCCCTGACAATTTTCGATTATCAACATACATGTTTGTCTAATAGGTATGGTCTTTTTTGGCTTCTTACCTGGCAATTGCGCGATTTTATCGTGCAAATTGGCATAACAATCTGAGCTAAATGGACAGTCGTGGCACCGGGGTTTGCTGCGACGGCATAGTGTCGCGCCGATATCCATAATAGCTTGGGTGTAGTCAGCAATTCGATGTTCTGGGCTGTACGTCTCCGCCACAGTCCATAGTTTGTCAGCGATGGTCCTTTGTCCCGGCCAACCGCTAATGCCTTTGTATCGAGATAGAATACGTTTTACATTGCCATCCAAGATGCTTGCTTGCTGTTGATAAGCGATAGCCAGTATGGCGCCCGCCGTTGATCTGCCAATGCCCGGAAGTGCTTCAAGTGCTTCCTGAGAGTTCGGCAATTCTGCATTATATTCTTCTGTAATAATCCTTGCTGACTTCTGAAGGTTGCGTGCGCGAGCGTAGTAACCAAGCCCTGTCCATAAATGCAGGACTTCATCTTCACTGGCTTCGGCTAAACTATTCACAGTGGGGAAACGCGCGAGAAACCTTTCAAAGTAAGGAATGACAGTTGTGACTTGAGTTTGTTGCAACATGATCTCAGAAACCCAAACCCGGTAGGCGGTAATGTTTTGTTGCCAGGGCAGATCTTTTCGGCCATTAAGATCAAACCACGCTAATAGGCGATCGCTAAAGCTGTGGTTTGCTTTGCTAATTGAACAGTCCCTTTAATAATTTTTTCGCGGTATCTTTGTATTCTACGGGAATTTTCTCAAGCAACTTGTCTTCACCTTTTTTCAGGATTGCCTGTTTAGCAAGGTCTGCGACTAACTTTGTAACCGCGCTTTTATCTGCCAAACATAGCTCTGTTGCTGTTGCGTCAAGTGACCCTGTGCAATGCAAAGGCCAGCGTATATCGGCGAGGTTTTTATTAACGGTAAATTGTCCGCCGATGTTTTCCTTTAAGGTGGCTTCGATCTCGTAGTTGAGGTTATTGGCAAAATAATCGAATCCGCCTTTTCCGCTAACTTCGATGTTCTCCATCGCGAAGGAAAACTGTTGGGATTCTTCAATGCCTTCAGAAAATTGATGTGAGCCTTCTAAGCGTTTAAAAGGTAACAAATCAGGCCAGGTACTGATGCTAGAAGTTTTACCTTGGATACCGTCAATAAGCTGTGCTAAACCTTTAATAGGTGTCACATTCAATGTACCGTCTGCAATGGTAAAGTTACTGGGTCCATCAATACTTGAAAGTACCTCGCTCAACATGTTGCCAGTAAACTGCGTGCTAGAATCCATTGCCAATGTGCCAGTGATGCTATCAAATTCAGTTAGCTTCGCCATGTTCACACCTTTTAATATGACCGTAATTTTGCCCCTGGGCTCTTTTTCCAAATCAATATCACGAATGAGGGTTTGCATCGCAAATTCACCACCATAGCCACTGGCTTTTGCATTAAGGCGAAATCCGTCCTTTTGGTTTAG
>JBLHIH010000065.1:0-20577 GCA_047616645.1 Flavobacterium sp.
GCTGGGGTGCGATTGGTGCGAGAACTGCAGAAAGCCAAATCCATCGAGAGCTCGCATCAGGATTGTCTATGCCCGTTGGGATTAAGAACCGAACCGATGGAAATTTACAAGTCGCTGTTGACGGAATCCGTGCGGCGGCTCATCGCCACCTATTTCCTTCATTGACGAAAGAAGGCGCGCCAGCCATATTTGAAACGGGAGGCAATCAGTATTGCCATCTTATTTTGCGTGGTGGCGATCAGTCGGGTCCTAATTTTGATGACAAATCTATGGAAGAAGCAGTAACGCTTCTACAAGCGCATGAGCTCAAGGCCAGTCTGATAGTTGATTGTAGTCATGGTAATAGTCAAAAAGATCCGAGGATGCAAATCAAGGTGATAGATTCCCTTTGTGAATCAATCAAGGGCGGCCAAAAGGCTGTTAAAGGGGTAATGATAGAAAGTCATTTAAAAGCGGGACGTCAAAATTATGATCCAGATAATGTGGAATACGGGCTAAGTATTACGGATGGGTGCTTATCATTGGCTGAGACAATACCCTTATTAGAAAAACTAAATAGCTTGGGGGCCCTAAGCCCGTAAGAAGCGATCCAGCAAGAATAAAAGGATATGAAAAATGTCTACAACAAAAAAACGAATAGCTTTCGCGGGTATCGTTCATGAAACGAATACTTATTGTCGGGATGAAACAGATAAAAACCTCTTTCACCAACTAAGAGGAGAGAGAATACTAAGGCAAATCAAGAGTGATACCAGCCTTGGCGGAGCACTTCGTGCTTGCGATGCTTTGGGTTTTGAAGTAGTTCCACTTATGGTCGCGATAGCGGAACCCTCTGGCAGTATTGCTAGTGACACTTATGCGGGTTTTAAAAATGAAATCCTTGAGCGCCTTGAAAGTGCCTTCCCCATTGATGGTGTGTTTTTAGACTTGCATGGTGCGGGGGTAGTCACTGGACTGCCTGATTTAGAAGGAGATCTTGTTGTTGCTATTCGTGCACAGCTTGGAGAAGCTGTCCCTATTACTGCAAGCTTTGATCTTCATGGCAATGTCACGCAAACAATGGCAGATGCACTTGACGGTGTATTTGCTTGTCATGAATACCCTCATATTGATATGCACCTTCGAGCTGAAGAGGCTATTCAACTTATTGATCGCATGTTGAAAGAAAATTTCCGGCCTGTCATTCATGTTGAAACGCTACCGATGCTACAACCCATGACAAATACTTTTACTGGCCCAGGGCAAGAAATACTCAATTACATGCTTTCCCTAGAGCGTGAGGAAGGGGTCATTGATGTTAGTTGGTTCCATGGGTTCCCCTACACTGACATACCCCATATCGGTAGTTATATAGTGGTTACAACGGAGTCAGATCGAGAACAAGCCATCAGAATTGCCAAGAAGGGTGCGAAAAAACTTTGGCAGGAGAAAGAGAAGTTTATTCCCCTGAGATTGTCCGCTGATGACGCGGTAGAGAAAGCGAGGCTCGCCTCATCGTCTCCATCGAAGAAAGACGGGCCTATTGTGATTAATGAAACATCGGATAATTGCGGTGGAGGAAGCCCGGGCGACGGTACACATTTGTTGGCAGCGATGTTGAATGCCAAATTGGAAAAAGCCTGCTTTGCCTTTATTGTTGACGCAGAAGTCGCGCAGCAAGCACATCAAGCAGGTGTAGGTGCAACAATCGACATCAGCCTGGGTGCAAAGTACGATGATTTACATGGTGAGCCATTAAATATTTCTGTCTATGTTAAGGCACTACATGATGGCAGGCTCGTCATGCAAGCAATGGGTAGAGGCGCACGCATTCATCTTGGACCGTTAGCAAGGTTGGTCATCGAGGGTATTGATATTGTCGTTGGATCAAGGCGCTCTCAAACATTCGACCCTGGTCCCTTTGAGGCTGTGGGAATTGACGTTAAGAGATACCCTATCGTCGCACTAAAATCGTCAAATCATTTTAGAGCCGGGTTTGGAGATCTTGCAGCAGAAATAATCACCGCAGATTCACCGGGTTTGACCACCCTCCAAATTGAAGTTTTTCCGAGGGAGAAAAAATCCTATCCACTTTGGCCTATTGATTCAGACGCGGCTTATCAAACCTAAGCGCTACGATAAGCTGATGGCTTTCAAAAAACGATCTGGGCGCATAGCTTCATTGTGCAAGTAAGCATCCTCTGCAGCCACAATATTGTGGCTACCACTAATTTGGCATGCTGCAATGTCAGCGAGGGCTGGACATGTTTGTACACCATATCCCCCTTGCCCAGCTAACCAAAAAAATCCTTTTGCACGCGGATCTAATCCTACAACGAAGGTTTTGTCCGGAGAAAAACTGCGTAAACCTGCCCAGTGATGGTTGATTTTCTTTACTTCTATATCCAATACTTGTTGAACTCTGTCAATTGCGATGGCCATATCTAATTCGTCCGCAAAGGCATCACACGGTGAAGAAGGTGTTTCGTCGGCAGGGGAGATCAATAGCTGACCGGCATCAGGTTTGAAGTAAAACTGCTCGTCTACATCAACGACAAGGGGCCAGTTTGACATGTCGCTCGTTTCTTTTATTAAGGATGGGTCTAATAAAGGCGCATCTACCAAAATGGCGGTGCGCTTGAAGGCTTGAATACCCAGCCCACTGAGCCCAGCTAGTTCGGCAATTCCGTCAGCCCACGCGCCTGCAGCATTGACGATTATGGGTGCGGTAAAAGTCTGGTCTTGACTTGAGACAAACCACTGTTCGTTTTTATAGGACAAATCGATTATTTTTGTTTGAGAAAATAGTTTGCCATCTTGCTTTAAAAATTGTCGTAGAAAGCCTTGTAATATTGCATCAACATTCAAGTCTCCGCCGATTAAATCTAAGGCGCCCGCGGTTAATACATCCGTTTTTAATGCGGGTACTATTTCTTTCATTTCTCGATTGTTGAGAAGGGCTAACTTGGGATTCTCGTTTGTAAAGACCGAAAAGTTTGCTTCTTGCGCCTGCGTAGAAACAAAAATGGCTGACCTGGGACTGAGTAAATTTGATTCCGAAAATTCCGTCCCGGTTTGGCGGAAAAACTTTTCGCTGGCAACTGTGATTGCCCGAACTGTGTTGTTTCCATAGGACGGCGCATAATAGGCAGCAGATCTGCCAGTGGCGTGATAACCGGGGTGTTTTTCCATCTCGAGTAAGTGCACCTTGCAGTGGCCAGACAGTTGAGCTGCCATTGACGTACCTGCAATACCTGCCCCGATGATGATGACATCTGATTTAATTGGCATAGCCTTACCTAACCTATTTGATGAAATCTGCTTGATGACATTATAAGCATCAACAAATGCGTTTGTTATCATGCCATAGTTAACGGTAAATAATGAGCGTCGCGACGATGTCTATGAACGTCGCGACGATGTCAACTTGGCATTTAGAAATTTAAGATGAAAATGATAGGCGCTTTGTGAAACGTGGGCAAGCCTTGCCGTTGTTAAGGCAGATTGAAAAAATCTCTGATAAACTCATACCAATAAACGTATCTCTTTACACTCCCGATTCCATAGATATTTAGGTAGGCCTTTTTTTGAAATTATTTTTGTTGACAATAAGTACCATTTTTTTGATCTGTTTTTCTACTCTGGGAAACGCTGCGAACAAACCCTTCTCAGAATGGTTGGAAACAATAAAAGAACAAGCCCGTGAGAAAGGAATCAGTGAAGAGACGATTAGTGTTCTAGAAAATCTTAAACCCGATCCCAGAGTCCTCAAATTTGATAAAAAACAGCCAGAGTTTGTTCAAACCTTTGAAGAATATTTAAGTGCGCGTGTGACCGATTATCGAATCAAGACAGGTAGGAAGTATTATCAGGACAATCGATATGAGTTAGAAAAAATAGCAAAACAATACCAAGTTGATGCGGCATTTTTAGTTGCCTTTTGGGGACTAGAATCAAACTTCGGTAAGTATCAGGGAAAATATTCTATTGTACGATCACTCGCTACCTTGGGACATGATCCAAGACGAACAACCTTTTTTACCAAGGAGTTATTTAAGGCCTTACAAATTTTAGATGAGGGACATATCAGCAAGGAAAAGTTTGTCGGTGGATGGGCAGGTGCCATGGGTCAGAATCAATTTATGCCTTCAAGTTTTCTAAATTATGCGGAAGATTTTGATGGAGACGGTAAAAAGAATATTTGGAGCAATCAATCTGATGTCTGGGCATCGATCGCAAATTATTTGAGTAAGAATCGCTGGCACAAAGGGGAGACCTGGGGTTTAGTCGCGAGCATAGATAAGCCTTTAAATTATGATGCCCTTAAGCCTGAAAAGACACCCGCTGGGTGTAGAGCATTTCGCCATCACACTAAAGCCCTCTCATTGACAGAGTGGGACAAACTAGGTGTAAAGGTAGCAGGAAGATCTGGTGATCCTGCTAAGTATGCCATGGTGAAAGCGGCTGAAGATGAAACTAGAGGCTATTTAGTCGGACCAAACTTTAGAGGCATACTTGCCTACAATTGTGCTAACAAATATGCGGTCTCAGTAGGGTTGTTGGCAGACCAGATTATATTGTAAAAGCTAGAGGGTAAGACCTAGGCTTCGGCCATAAAGCTTGCTTGGGTTTCTGCTACTATTTCATTATTATCTTGTCGGATCATTTTTCCTTGCATGATAACGAGTCTACCCCGCTGTTTAATGCAATGACCTTCAAGCCGTACCGCGATTCCGGTAGGTAGGGCATCCTTATATCTAATGTCACACTTTGCAGTAAATGCCTTTATGCCTTGAAGAAAAACCCAATTAGCCATCACGTCATCTAAAACACTAAAGATAAGGCCGCCGTGAGTTACACCGGAGTAACCGCAGTGGATATCAAGGGGCGTAAACTCGGATAGGCAAACATTATCTTCAATACGAAAAGTTAAGTTTAATCCAATGGGATTGCCTGGTCCGCAGACAAAACAATTATTCGCGTCGTTTTTTAGATCATTCACTGGTGCTACCTCGCGTCAAAGGCATATCATAAGTCTTATTGAGAACATAGAATAGTTTTTAACTTGTATAATGTTATCCTGTCTTTATGCGTAAAAGGTGGCGGGTAAATGATGGCAGATAAAAACGTTATCAATTTTCAAGATGCAAAATCTCCTCATGTCTTTAAGCGGCAGGAAGATAAAGTCGCGACCATTCAAAAAGCCTTTAAAGCGGCGAGAGCTGATGCGGAGCCCATTAAAAACGCTAGAAATAAGAAGGCAAATAAGAGGGGTAAAAACGCAAAGAAAAAGAAGTAATTAGCGCGCGTATAATTTATCTGTGTAATGCCTCAAAAATAGATTCTCTCGCTCTATTTCCTAGTTCAGTCGCCGAGGTGATATCGAGCCCTTCAGTTGATATCGGCTCGCAATATTCTAATTTTACTTTTCCCGGCATTAAATCAATTGTATTTGTTGGTAGAATGTTAGCGCTGCCATGAAGTGCAATGGGCAATATGGGTAAGCCCAGCTCTAGCGCAAAACGGAATGCCCCTTTTTTAAATTTTCTTAATTCACCTCGGTTAGAACGGGTGCCTTCAGGGAAGAAGATAACACTCATGCCATCATGAACCCTCTCTCGTGCGTCGTTGATGGTCTGAAGTGCCGCCTTAGTATTGCTTCGATCGATAATGATATGCCCCATAGAGGACGCGCATTGGCCAAATATGGGCACCGAGCGTAGCTCTTTTTTCATTACCCATTTTACTTCCATTTCGAGATAGCCATACAGCGCATAGATATCTGTTAGGCTTTGGTGGTTGACGACGATGATGTAGGATTGCCCAGGCTTAATATGTTCTTTGCCAACAATTTCTATTCGGATCATGGCAACCATGGCATTGATGCGCGCCCAAGCCTTCGCCAATACCTTAGAGCAGAAATCACCTGCGCCTAGAAATGACATCATGATGATGATCGGCCCGAGGAGGAGGGTGCTTAGGCCAAGAAATGGGGCAACAACAATCCACTTATAGATGATAAAAGGCAATCTAATAAACCTTGGGACTTGATTGTCTTCGGCGTAACTGGACATGTATTAAATGATTCCGGAATTAATAATAAGGTTTATCCCCAGCGACAGTGGTTCTAAGCATTTCCCTTCGGTGTCCGTGATAGTCCGAGGTTGCGCAGTGCTGAGTACAGCGATTATCCCACATTGTTAAAGTCCCTGCTTGCCAAGCAATACGGCAAGTAAAGGAAGGGTTAATAATGAGGTCATTGAGATATTTGAGAATGGGCGCGCTCTCGGCTTCAGTCATGTTTTTGAATCGAATCGTATAAACTGGGTTGACCCAAAGTGCTTTTTTACCTGTTTCTGGATGCGTTCTGATTACGGGGTGTTCCATCAGTTCTGGGGTTGAAGTCGCGTTATTGATGGTCATAGATTCCATTTGATCTTTCAACTTCGCGTTTGGACCATAGGATCGAACTGCGCTGTGCACTGCGACCATACCATCTAGTAAGTGCTTCATGCCCTCAGAAAGTGCTTCGTATGCCAAGTATAGGTTTGTATATAAGGTGTCGCCTCCGGCTGGAGGTACTTCTACCGCATAGAGTAATGTTTTACTTGGAGGATGGGCTTGAAAGGTGAAATCTGTGTGCCAGCCTGAGCCAAAAGTGAGTGCCGACTTCTCAGTAGGCTCTTTAATGATAGGGACTACGTCCGGATAAGCCTCAAGACCTGTTAAATAAGGCGTCTCGCCTACGCCCCCGAGAACTTCCGTTAATTTCAGCATAGAGCCCGGGTTCATGTTTTGGTCGGGAAAGCTCAAGACTAGGTGGTCAAGAAAAGCCTGGTTCAAATCCGCTGCTGTTTTCTCATCTAAGGGCTGGCTGAGATCAACGCCTGTTACCTGTGCGCCGAGGGCGCCAGCAAGAGGTTTTGCTTTTAATGCAGTCAAAATTGTGTCTCCAGAATCAATGGGAAGAGGTAAAATGACAATAACAAATTTACAATAACAAATTTTGGACTGAGTGAACAAATATTGCGAAACACATTTAGCAAAGCAAGGGATATTTACATTTCCTCGTTTACCTATTAATATAGGTAACCAACTACGTACTGTGTAACATTTAAAGTGATGGATCTTCTTAGAGAATTAGGTGCCCTAGGATTAGGTAGTCGGCTAAAACGACTATCGGATCAATTGATGCAAGATGGTATTCGAATATATCGAGAGACAGGTTTGAAATTTGAACCGAAGTGGTTTCCCGTTTATTGCTATCTCAGTGAAATGGGACCCAGTTCTGTTACTGAGGTTGCCAAAGGTCTGGGCGTTACCCACCCCTCAGTCAATCAAGTAGCAAGGGAAATGATTAAAGATAATCTTGTTGCCGCCTATAAAGATACCAAAGACAAACGAAAGCGAGTGCTTGCCCTAACTGCTTTCGGCAAAGAAAAACGTAAGGAACTCGACCCCATCTGGCGAGATGTTCGCGCTGCACTTCAAGAATTGTTGGATGAAACGCAGGTCGATTTTTTGGGTTATGTCGAATCTCTTGAGCGAGCCTTAGACAAAAAATCATTTCTTAGTCGTTTCCAGTCTCGATATGCACCCACAGAGGGAAGCCGTATTAGCATCGTATCCTTTCGCCCTGAACTCGCGCCTCACTTCAAGAAAATAAACACGGATTGGATTGTCGAAGATTTCGAATTAGAAGACGTAGATAGAGAAACATTAGATAACCCCATTGAGAAAGTGATTAGTTCTGGAGGTCAAATTCTCTTTGCCGTAGATAAAGAAAGCGCTGAAGTTTATGGTACTTGCGCGCTCATTAATCGAGGGCAAGGCAGTGTGGAGTTGGCCAAAATGGGTGTGACTAAAGCTGCTAGAGGCCAGGGAATCGGAAAAATATTAGGTTTGATGGCAATTTCTTTTGCGAGAGATATGGGTTTTAAACTTATTTATCTGGAAACTAATTCCCGATTGGCGCCTGCATTGGGTTTGTATCGTCAAATCGGGTTTGTTCGGAAGTCACCACCCAAAAAATCAGATTATGCGAGATCTGATGTTTACATGAACCTTAATCTCACGAACGAATGACTTCTTTTAATTTCTTAATCATGTCGACCTTACGGAAAGGTTTTTGTAGCAAGTTAATGTTTTTATCTTCGACGCCGTAATGTTGAATTTCTTTGTGAGAATAACCAGACATAAATAGTACATTGATATCAGGCACTTTATCCGCCACAAGCTTTGCGATCGCCGGTCCACTATCGCTTCCGGGAAGTACCACATCGCAGAGTAAAAGCGTGAAGTCCTGATGTTCTGAAACTGCCCGCATGGCGTCTTCACTACTACACCCGTGAATGACGCTTAAGCCGACGGACTCGAGAAATTTACGCGTCAAAGTAGAGACTTCTTCATCGTCTTCAATTAATTTTAGGATTAAGAAATTGCTTGCTAGAAAAAGCCAGTAACCTTTGGGTGAGTTCAGAACCACGTTCTGCTGCGCGGCGAATCGCTTTGAGTGATTCTAGGTCTTCTTTATCAGATGGAAGAGAGATAAGTTCAACATTACCTAAGATGACATGTAATAGATTATTAAAATCATGGGATAGGCCTCCTGTCAGTTCTCCCACAGCTTCCATTTTTTGAGCATGGCGTAATTGATCTTCATCTCTTATGGACTTGGTAATGTCTTTAATGACGCCGACAATCCGAACGATCTCTCCTCGGTTATTCTTGAGTACACCAATTTGATTGCGTGTATGGCGAACCTGCCCGTCTGGTCTGACGATTCGAAAATTAAACGCATTATTTTCTATGCCCTCGTTATATGCGTTGTTTACGATTCTTTGACATTCTTTTATATCCGCTTCATGTATCAAGGGCCAGCGGCTTTTTGATGCGTATTCTTTTATTAGCTCTGGTGTATTTAGACCAAAAATTTCGTTCGTGCCTGAAGAACAGATCAGCTTGTGAGCTTCTGGAGATGAATACCAATAACCGAGATTGGCAATGTGCTGCGCGCGATCTAAAAGGATGCTGTTTTCCTCTAATTTTCTCGCGGCATCACGGGCCTCAGACAAGTCATGTATATCTACTAATATTAATTCTTGCTCGGCGTTAATAAGGTTGGCTGTGAGTGTTAGATGAATTATCGCGCTGTCTTTTTCTCTAAAAAACGCTTTAAATTCTGGCCACTCGCCTTTCAGTAATCGTGCGCGAAATTCTGGGTAAGTAATCTCCTTGAGCAAGGTATCCCCATATTTTTCCCAAGCATCAGCGCCTAAGAAGTCTTTCCCGAGATAACTTTTGTTAAGAAAGCATGCATTGACGAATATATTTTTTTGCTTGTGCATGATGTAGCAGGGGTGGTCAATCTTATCGAGGACATGCTTGTAGGATTGTAGCGTTAGATCACGTAGTAATTTTTCTTTGGAAAATAATTTGAACGAGAGAAAGCCTATAACTATGAGTAAGAATACGAGTCCAAGCAATGCAATATAAATTAGTTGTTCGGTCACTTACCCGTCACATGAGGTGTCCATCAAAGTAATGATATAAACCAATTAAGAAACAGTCACAAGTAGGTCGTATTATATACGGTACAATTAGATAGAGTGATGTTAAGCCCTTAGCCAGTTTAATGTGCTCTTCCTATTTTTAAATATATACAGGTGGGTGGGTGCGTCGCCATATTGGACAAAGTTGGATTTAAGTATCATTTCTACTGTAGTGGTGATCTTAGTCATATTGACTAGTATAGTGGCCGAGGAGACGCCATGAGCACACATATATTCGTTAATCGACAGACGCTATGATTATTTCTCATCAACATCGTTTTATTTTCTTCGCTGTGCCCAAGACGGCGACCCACTCCATTCGAGAAGCTTTGCGTCTCAATATTGGGCCAGAGGATTGGGAACAGCAAATGTTAACAGGAAAGCAAGCCTTGCCTATCGAAGCCCTTGCCCGTTTGGGTCACGGCCATATATCAGTGCAACAGTTAATGCCCCACCTGTCGGCTGAGGTTTTTGAAAGTTATTACAAATTTGGTATTGTCAGAAATCCCTATGATAGGTTTGTCTCGGCCTGTTTCTTTTTGAATAGAGAGAATCCTTCTTTTAGTGCTCGCGCGCTTGAAAATATGAAAGAACTCATTAGAAGGCCAAGATTTCGTCAGCGACTGTTGATATTACCCCAATGGCAACAACTGTGTGACGCATCTGCCACTCTCCGAATGGATGGACTTGGTCGATACGAAAACCTGCAGGATTCTTACAACGATATTTGTCGCAAAATTGGTATCTCTCAAACCGATCTGTCAGTAAGAAATAGCTCTAGCCATGAAGGTTTTGGTCAATACTATGACGAAGCACTTAGCGCCCTGGTGAGGCAATATTATAAGGAAGATTTTGAACTATTTGAATACTCCAAAGCATCCCCCTGCCTTGAAGTGCTTAAGTAATATTGAAAATTATGAGGTTGGATGAAGCCAAAAAAAGCTTGGTTAGTGAGCGTCATCGGTAAACAAATTCAAAAATAGGTAGCGTAATAGTCATTTTTATTGCGTGTTGGGCCTACTTTTTTTGAATGTAGCGACCAGAATAAACTGGAAAGCGAAGATAAGAGTTAACACTATGGCAAATAGCGGTAAAAAAGGCCTGTCCAGAATCATCAGTGCAGCAGGTTATTCATGGCAAGGCGTTTGTGCTGCGTGGCAGAATGAAGAAGCCTTTAGACAAGAAATAGTTATCTGTGCCGTGATGATTCCACTAGGGTTCTTTTTGGCCGAAACGCGTATGGAGGCAGCTATGTTGGTCGGCAGTGTGATGTTGTTACCCATAGTGGAGATACTTAATTCCTCTATCGAGGCAACCATAGATAGAATTGGACTAGAGCGTCATGAACTCTCTGCTCGGGCAAAAGATATGGGTTCTGCCGCGGTAACCATGACCATCATTTTTGTTGCGACGATCTGGCTGTTGCTGTTAATGCCTTAGCGACTTAAATGTGGTGAATTTCACTACCAGATTTGAGCGGGCTAGCATTAAGTCATTGTTTTTAAAGAAGTAAAAAATAGGCATGGCAATTGCTTATTTGAAATAGCGTATTTGAAATGTAATTGTAACAAATAGACTGTTAACACAAGATGCACGACAAGCGATAAAGCAGAGGCGGAATTCAGATGAACCAAGAACAGGCAGAATATCATGTAGAAGAGCTTCAAGGCTACTATGCCCACGTTGGCGCCTATGTAAGTGTAAACCTATTTTTAATGGTGATTAACTATCTCAATTACGAGCAGGTTGATGGGGTCTGGTTTGTCTATCCATTATGTGGTTGGGGAATCGGATTGGCTGCTCATACCTTACGCGTCTTTGGAGCAGGTGAAAGTTGGAGAAACAGAAAAATCCAAGAATTAACGGGCTGGAGCACAACCCAAGACGAACTAGAGCGCCTTTCTGAAAGAACGGATAATTTGATCGCCATCTTGTCCAGCGTAAATTGGGCCGACATTGACCCAGAATTACTGTCATCAAAAGATAACTTAGTTAATGCAAAAGAAAAAATTTCTCAACTTAAGCAGGAAGGTGACTCTGCAGAAGGCGTGAGAAATAAAGAAGCGGTTATTAGTGAAATCGAAAAGCTAGAAAAGTTTGTCACAAGCAACAAGTTTAGCTATTACGATCAAGCAGCTAGTGAGCGCAAATAGCTGCTTTGATAGTTATTATTGGTTAACTATTTCTGGATCACCTATGTGTCTCTTGACTAACCATGAGAATCCATTTCGACCGTAACCATGAGAGATGAGATCTGCCTTCGCGAATCGTGCGGCCTCGGCGGAGATAGGTTTTGGGTTTCTTACCTTCATGTGAGATTCAGCCACTCTTTCCATTGATACAAAACTGCCGACGGCTTCTGCAACACTATCACCCACCGTTAATAGACCGTGATTGCGCAAAATAATAGCGCGGTTGTTGCCAAGCGAATCGGCGATTCTTTGTCCCGCCTCAACACTCTGAACTTGAACTTCCTCATCATCAAACAAAGCGTGATCTTCAAAAAATACACAGGACTCCTGAGTAATCGTATCAAACAACCTGGCCTCAGCAGAAAAAGGTGTTCCCCAACCTGTATGAACATGTACCGCGCTGACTGCATCTGGGCGAGTGCTTAAAATCGGATGGTGTATATAGTAGCCCGCAATATTGAGCATACCTTCTCCATCAACTACCTTGCCCGCAGGATCTACCAAAACCAAATCCGAGACCTTGGCCGCATGATAACTAACCCCATACTTCAATAACCAAAAACAATCTGTTCGCTCTGGATCACGCGCGCTAATATGCCCGTCACCTAAATCCCCCCAGCGCTGGGCTGCCAGTAATCGATAACCCAAAGCGCAATCACGCTTACGCCGTGCCCGCGTTTCCTCAACCGTCCAAACTTTTTTCTCAGTCGTTCCCATTCAATTACCCTCCCAAGATGCCAATTAATCAAGTCTAAAATTACTTTACTTTTCCGAAGGGAATCATCTTTCGGAGGGTGTGGTCTTTTTTAACAAAATGATGAAATAAGGCGGCGCCAGTATGGCCTAGGACCAGTACTGATAATATTGTCGCGTTAATGCCGTGCATGATATGAAATATCTGCGCCATACCTGAATCGTCTGCCGCTAGAGATGCATAATCAATCACACCAAAAGCAAGTACTTGGTATTCAGTAACATAAGCCGCTTGTAGAATGCCTAAAATGGGTTGTAAAATTATTAGACCGTATAAGCTCCAATGCATAATTAAAGATAGACGAACCTGCATTTCGCTCATTGATGCTTCTGCATCTGGTGGTTGATGGGTCTTGCGCCAAGCGAGCCGCACTAACATCAATATCAAGACGATGGTACCAAGGCCAGAATGGATCATTAACGTTTCTGTTCTTTCTGGAATCTCCATGTCCTCCAAGCCGCGTCCAAAAACTAACATCACGATGATGACTAAGCCTAAGAACCAGTGAAACCATTTTGCGGTGGCTGTGTACTTGAGTGATTTTTCCATATACACCTCTTTTTATTGTGTAATGATGATCTTACAGGTGTCTTGGATAATTCATATAGTCTTTTCCATATATATGCCTTAGGTGTGCTGAGGTATTGCTACGATTGATGAAAACTTGCCAATTTCAATTAATGGCCTTGCCTTCCCTAAGAATTGACCCGCTACTCGGACAAACCCGCGGCGCTGAATTAATAGAAGTATTAGATTTTGCAGAACAATTTCCCGCTCGAACGCGTCAGCTGGGAAGAATTTGCTGATCATCAAATGCCATTCATCGCCTGCTTAGACATAGCGGTATTTAAGGCTTTTTTTAACAGAACAAAAGATTGGGCAGACCTAGCAGCAATGAACGAAACAGGTACTTTGAATGTTCAACAAGTAAGGGCAATCCTAACTGAATATTTAGCCGAAGATGATGATAGAATTAAGCGTCTACTGAGCTTAGATTTATAGATCTGTCAACATATCGTTAGGGTGTTTCATTTCGATTGGTTTGACATAAAATTGTGACGGAGCACGAAAATGCCTCTAAAAGTAATCGGTGCAGGCTTCGGCCGAACGGGTACTAATTCATTAAAAGTTGCGCTCGAGCGCTTAGGTTGTGGGCCTTGCCACCACATGAAAGAAGTTGGCGCCAGCATTGAGCAAATTAACTGGTTTGATCAAGTTTCAAAAGGTGAAATAGTAGATTGGAACCAAGTCTTTGCTAAATTCGATTCTGCCGTTGATTGGCCTGCTGCAGCGTATTATCAAGAGTTGGCAGCCCTTTTTCCTGAATCAAAAGTCATATTAAGCGTGCGTGACCCAGATGCTTGGTACGATAGTGTACACGAGACAATTTATGCAGTCGGTTCAAGTGTACCTCGATGGCTAAGATGGTTTGTACCACCCGTTGATCGTCTTGTCTCTATGGTCATGCGTATTATCTGGGATGGGATATTTGCCGGTCGCTTTGAGGACAGATCATTTGCCATCAACATCTTCAATCAACATATTGAAGAAGTCCGTAAAAACATCCCTGCGGATCGCTTGTTAATTCACTCTGCGAAAGAAGGTTGGGAGCCTATTTGCGAGTTCCTTCAACTGCCTATTCCGAATACCCCTTATCCCCGTGTTAACAAAGCAAAAGATATTAAGCGAATGGTTATCTTGCTCAAATTTCTTGGCTGGCTGCCTTGGATCTTATTAGTCATCTATTTTTTCTTGGCGGTTGACTAATCGTCATATACAAACCGCCAACGCTGCATCTACGCACTAGCTGTAACAAAAACCAAGGCAGTGCAGCTATTAAAAGCCACCCGTCCGCTCAATCAGGAAGGGGATGCGATATTGCTGAACATATCTTGTACCTTACCACTGAGGACAGCGCTATTCTGACGTAATTCCCGGTCCTGGTGTAGAACGCACATTTCGCGCCTTCAATATACGTCCATCGTGACTGGTGACGCCCATCTGTCTAATGGGTTCTCCAGTCTCTCTCTCGATAAAGGTGAGCCTGTCACCTTTCGGGTTTGGCCGATATTTATCTCCCCAATGCGTCATGGAAATGAGGATGGGTTGTAACGCTAAGCCGATGTCACTCAGGTGGTATTCGGCATGGGCACCTTCATCAGAATTGCGCTTTTCTAGGATACCTTCGCCTACCAAAAGATTCAGCCGCGCAGTGAGAATATTCTTGGCAATACCGAGACTACGTTCAAATTGTCCAAAGCGCTTCTTGCCGAAGAATACGTCGCGAAGAATCAACAAAGTCCATCTATCTCCAATGACTTCAAGCGTTTGGGCCAGCGAGCAATTCATGTGTTTGTAGGATTTATGCTTCATCAAAGAAGTATAAACAGTTTCATGTTGAAATTAAATGGTTGCATAACAAAACTAAAAGGTTTTATTATGCTACTGAGTTAAGCACCTTATTGATGCTCTCTACATTGGAGGTTTAAAAATGAAAAAACCTATCTGTCTCGTGATTGGCGCAGGTGCTGGAATCGGTGGAAGCGTCGGTAAGCAATTTGCTCGTGAGGGCTATCATGCCGTCTTATGTCGTCGCAGTGATCAAGAAGGCCTTAATACCTTGGTCTCGGACATTGAAGCAGAAGGCGGAACGGCATCTGGTTATCTAATGGATGCCTCGAAAGAATCTAGCATAGAAGATCGCATAGCGGCCATTGAATCTGAACTCGGCCCCATTGAAGTGGTGCTTTATAATTTGGGTGCACAGATTGGTGACAGGGCGCTTAGTGACACATCTTATAAAGCGTTTGAGCTCGGTTGGCGTATGGGTACTTTTGGTTTGTTTCGTCTGGCATCAGCAGTTTGCCCGCTGATGGAGGCGCGAGGCAAAGGCACTATCCTCGTCACCTCTGCGACATCCGCCGTTCGCGGTAACGCGGGACAGCATTCACACGCGGCAGCGATGGGTGGTCGCCGCATGTTATGTCAGTCATTGAATGCGCAGTTTGCGCCCAAGGGAATCCATGTGGCACATATCATTGTCGATGGTGCGGTTGATGCGCCTGATACACTGGGCAAAATGCTGGGCGCGGATAAGTTTCAGGCACTGCGTGAGACGCGGGGTGCTGCAGATGGCTTGATGATCCCAGTGAAGATAGCGGAAACCTACTACCACATCGCCCAACAACATCGATCTGTGTGGACACATGAACTCGACATGCGCTCGTTTTCAGATCTCGCTTGGTGGAATCATTGATAAGCGCATTAACAAGCGCATTAAGACGAGCCCTATAAGGAAAACCCTATGAGTAGTATTGAATTTCATTTTGATTTCGGTAGCCCGAATGCCTACCTATCGCATCTAGCCATCCCGCAAATAGAGGAGAGGACTGGCGTCAAATTTCACTATGTACCTGTACTTCTTGGTGGCGTATTTAAGGCAACAAACAATGTCTCTCCCGCCGTGTCTATGCAGGGAATAAGTAACAAACCGGAGTATGCTCAAATAGAAACTGCACGTTTCCTTAAGAAGTATGGTGTGCCGGCGTATACCTTCAACCCCCATTTTCCCGTGAATACACTCAAGATAATGCGTGGTGCAATATATGCACAGAAAGCGGGAATCTTTGATCAATATGTCGAAGAGATCTATCGTCACATGTGGAACGCGCCTAAGAAAATGGACGAGTTGGATATCATCGAAGCCGCGTTTATCGAATCAGGATTACCTGCTGATGATATTCTTGCGGGTATGAACGATGCGGAAGTGAAAGCAGAACTCATCAGCAATACAGAAGCGTCTGTTGCTCGAGGCACGTTCGGCTCTCCGACCTTTTTTGTCGGAGATGAAATTTACTTCGGTAAAGATAAGCTTGTCGATGTGGAAGAGGCGATCGTTGAGCTTAGCTAAAGTTGGCGATACGTTTCTGACGGTTTTTTTACAGCCAGTCTGTGGCCTAAGGCATGTTGTTGTATTCGCCTTTTATCGACACTGGGTAAGCAAAAAAACCACCGATTAAGACTTACTCTCTACTGGCCAAAACTGCTCAACCTCTGATCTTAACCACTTCACCAATACACTATTCACCTCCGCTGGCTTTTCCTGCGCCATCCAATGACCCGAGTAGATAACTGCTTCGCTCAGTTTGTCGCACTCTTTGCGCATGGGTTCTGCTAGCCTTGAGTTGATGGTTTCACAAACGGAATCGTATTGCGCCGCGATAAACAACGCGGGCATGGCCAAGTGTCCTTCGTTTACCGCAGTGCTTGCGTATTCTGCATTTAGCGTAGAATTCACATAATAGGCGCTTGGCCCAAACCAGCCATTACGTTCTAGCGCCTCTGCATAAACGTTGATGTCTTCTTCTGTCACAACATCTGCATCACGGGGAAATTCTGGCGCACCACCTGCCTCACCAAACCAACCCTTATTAATGCGGGTGTATGCAGTAGCAGATTGCTGACCAAAACTTGCGGGATCACCTTTACGAAATAACAACTGCACTGCGTTCTTGCTGTTGTAGTTAAATTCTGCGACGGCACTTGCAAAGTTCTCTTCGTAAAAACGCATGTATTCCCACTGTCCGGCGGGGAATGTCTCCTCTGGATAGAGTGTTCGGTCGACAAACTTCAGTATATTATCGAGTCCGCGTTCAAGACTTGCATAGGGGACACAGAGACTTGCGACTGCAGTGCAACGATCGGGATGATGGCTCGCCATATTCCATACGCTAGGACTGCCCCAATCATGCCCAACCCAAGCAGCGGATTGTCCACCTAACTTATCCTGCAAGGCGCATAAGTCACCGACGACTTTCTCTTGTGCATAATCACTCTGCTCATCGTATACGCTAGAGTTACCATAACCTCGCATGTCAGGCGCAATCGCCCTAAATCCCAATGCGCCAAAGACAGGTAATTGATGCCGCCAACTGCGCGATAGTTCTGGCCAACCATGCACAAAAAATATAAGTGGTCCGGTTTCAGGACCACAGGCAAGATAGTGACATTGATGAGAACCCAGTTGCACGGTATGGCTTTCGATCGCTGCAAAAGTGGCAGCTTGGCTGTCTGTTTGGGGGTCTGACATTGTCGTTACCTTATTTAGCTTACAAATCTCATCGCATTGCTCTTGTTTCTTTACTTCAACTTATCGTGAGGCACCTTTCGCAGAGCCGACAAATCATATCCTTCACGTTGCACAATATTAATTAAGGACTGATAGGATTGTTCTGCTAAAAGGGGTGTCCTCGCCATAATCCAAACATAATCTCGTTTGCTGCGACCGATGATAGTCAAATCATAATCTTCACTGACATAGACGATGCGGTACTCGGCCTTAAAGGGCCAGACAAACTGCATTCTCCACAGCGCATTTGATTCATCACTTTGATCCACAAAACCCGTTGGATGGTAGCGTTTCTCTTCCCCGTCTAATCCACCTTCGTTAAAGCTAAATGTCGTTTTTATTACCCCGTTTTCTGGTGGCGCATAAGATTCAATAGCATTGTAAGCATCCTTCTCAAGAAAGGTTGGGATTGAGGCAATGACATACCAATCACCGGCAAAACGATCCAAATCTACCGCTTCCGCCGTTGTAAGGGGCGGGTAGGAAGTCGATGCACAGCCTGCCAGTAGCGCGACCAAAAAGAACAGTCGAAATTGATTCATATATAACACCATTATCCGACTGTTAACTTCTCAATAATACTTCGCTGCTGGTCAGCTGGAATACCACCATAAGCGGCACTGGTGCGGTCAACCATGTCTCCATAGCGACGCAATATTTCATCTGCTACGCCATCCGGTTCGCTGACAACCGCAAACTCCTTCAAGATGTCGTCTGTAATCAGCTCACCCATTGCATCCCAGCGCCCTTGCTTCGACATTAAGTTTAAATCAGCCTGCAGATCGCCTGCGCCAATAGACTCCAAAACCGGCTTGTATGCAGGCGTTGATCCATAGAATGCTATTTGCTTGCGCGTTGCATCTGCGGCTGCGCTCATGGCTTCCTCAGTTGCGCCTGTTACGACAAACGAGGGGTAGCTGACCTCAAAGTCCTCGCGCTTGCGACCACTTTTGGCAAAGCCTCGCTCTAGCGCAGGTAGGGTCACCTCGCGCATATACTTCTCGGTGGTAAAGGCATGCACGATGATACCGTCAGCCACTTCACCCGCAACCTCGGTCATCATGGGTCCGACAGCCGCCAGTAGTACGCGTGGTGCACCGTATTGGGTATCAGTGGGCGTAAACATAGGCGTCATCAGTGTATGGGTATAAAACTTGCCGGTGAAAGCCAACGGTTCTTGTTGGTGCCAGTTGGCCCAAATAGCCCGCATCGCAAGAATAAATTCGCGCATCCGTGCCGCTGGGTTAGACCAAGGCATAGAAAATCGCTTGGTAATGTGCGGCTTAATCTGCGAGCCCAGACCCAAGACAAAACGGCCCTTGGAATACTGGTTTAAGTCATGGCCAATATTCGCCAGCACCATCGGCGTTCTGGCAAATGCGACCGCAATCGATGTGATTAGCTCAACATTTTCAGTGTTCTGCGCTGCAACCAACAAAGGGAAAAAGGGGTCGTGAGATGTTTCTGCTGTCATGATGCCGCTCATCCCCAGTTCCTCGAGCGCTTTTGCTTGTTCTGGGACTTTGCTGAGGTCGTGGCTTATGCCGCTGTCTACTTTCATCTGCTATTTTCCTTTTTGGTTGTTGTATCGTTTCTTTTTCAGTGTCGAGAGCGGCCATATTGTCAAAATCCGCTGAACTTTTCTAGCGAGTACCCAACTTTTCAGCAGGTTCTCTTTACTACTTTAAACGCGAATACGCGTATTTTTAGGGTCATACATGGGCCTAAGTGACGCGGTGGCGGGTACCCGGATGCCCGCCACTTCGATTTCGTAGTTACCCTCTCTAATAAACACCGGATTAACGCCTTCTGGGTGACTCACATAACCTAGGCCGACCGCTGCGCCTAATGTATGGGCATACATGCCTGATGTAATGTAACCGACGATCTTGTTGTCGCGCCAAATAGGTTCGTTGTGGTAAAGCAAGGGTTCCGGATCATTCAACAAGAACTGTACAAGTCTCTTTTTCACTCCGGCTTCGCGCTGGCGCAATAATGCGTCACGGCCAATAAAACCACCGACCTTGTCAAAAGCAACGGCAAAAGACAAACCTGCTTCCAAGGGGGTATCTTCATCGGTGATATCGTGTCCCCAATGTCGATATGCCTTTTCCATGCGCAGTGAATTCATCGCATGCATACCGACGGGTTGAATATGGCCTTCGTCGCCCGCAGCCATCAAGGTGTCGTAAACATGTAGTGCGAATTCTGTCGGGATATGTAATTCCCAGCCGAGTTCGCCGACATAGGTAACCCGCATGGCACGTACCATGGCATAACCTATTTCGATTTCCTGGAAAGTGCCAAAGGGGAAGGACTCAAGGCTTAAGTCTGCGGAACTGACACGATTAATTAGGTTTCTGGCATTCGGTCCCATGACCCCGAGCACCGCATAGGCAGAAGTTACGTCACTGATGGTGGCGTTTTTATGTTCGGCATGATGCTTTAACGAGTGGTAGTCCCGGGTCTGTGAGGTTGCTGATGTCACGATCATAAATTCATCCTCCGCAACACGACAAACAGTTAGATCCGACTCGATGCCGCCCCGCTCGTTCAGCCATTGGGTATAGATAAGATTGCCTGGGTCAACATCAATTTCATTGGCACACATCTGGCCCAGCAGGCGGGTTGCATCCTTGCCCTGTACCAGGAACTTGGCGAACGAGGTTTGATCTAGCATGCCAACATTTTCACGGATAGCACGATGTTCTGTTGCAGAATGCTCAAACCAGTTTTGTCTGAACCAGGAATATTGATATTCAGCGACTTCGCCCTTCGGTGCGTACCAGTTAGGACGTTCCCATCCCGCTGCTTCACCAAAACAGGCGTTGTGGCTCAGATGACGGTCATGGAAGGGTGATTGTCTGACGCGGCGAGATGTCTCGAACTGGCGATATGGCCAATGCATTGCATAAAGTAAACCCAAACCTTCGGTGACCCGATCGTGCAGATACTTCTGATTGTTTTGGAATG
>JBLHIH010000066.1:0-19744 GCA_047616645.1 Flavobacterium sp.
GTGTTATGTTTTAATTACAGAGACAGTCACTACTGAACTTGATGTGAAATTTGACACCGATTCAGACCGCAGTAGACCAGAGCATAAACAAAAAGTAGAGCATGTTTTCAAGTTTATGCAATCCTATCCTCTAACTAAAGTAACTATTGAAGGTCATACTGATTCCAAAGGTAAAAGCGAGTATAACCAATCTCTTTCAGAGCGAAGAGCAAAGACCATTGCTGAAATGTTAGTCAAGGACTTTGGTCTATCTGAAAGTCGAGTCTCGCGCAAGGGACATGGAGAAACTCGCCCCATCGCCGACAATTTAACTGCAGCCGGTCGCCAGAAGAACAGAAGAGCCGTCGGCAAGATTGAGGCAAGCATTCAGAAGGTCGAAGAAAAGATCGAGGAGAAGATCGAGGAGAAGAACTAAGCGCGATAGTGCTGCTTCAATAGCAATAATCTGAAGATACCGGATCTACGCTTTTCAGCTTAGCGTAGATCCGGCTTAAGCAGTCCATCTTTTGTGTAACTAGTGCACATCTAGAAACCAAAACGTCAACTAGCCCCCCGGGGGATTTCCCTCGTAAGTGATTGAAATTTGTCTTTAGAAGCCCCTGTGTTTTCGATACTGGTATACTCATTCTTTTCCAGGATGTTTACCTCTTGCCTTTAGGAAATTTCACAAGCGCCTTTCGTATGGGTGACGTACGAGGTATCTATCCCGACGAGATTGACGAGTCATTTGCCTATGCATTTGGCCAAGCGTTTGCCTCTCACTTCAATTTATCTGGCCCAGTAGCAGTTGGCCATGATATGAGAACATCAAGTGTCCCTTTACAACAGAATCTAAGTGACGGTCTGCGTTATGCAGGAATACAGGTCATAGATCTCGGTTTGTGTACGACTGAGCTTGGCTATTTTGCATCTACACAAGCGAATATTGACGCGGTTATTATCGTCACAGCCAGCCATAATGCCGCTGAATATGCAGGTTTTAAATGTGTATTAAGCCAAGGTAAAGCCGTTACCTTTCAATCTGGCTTATCAGCTGTGATGAACCTGATGCTAACTGGATATCGAACAAAGAAACCACAAGCTAGCCTTGTTGAAATTGATCTATTGCCGGACTACATCGCATTTATTACCAGTAAGTTCGCTCCTCAAACTTGGGCTCAGCTACCTAAAATTGCATTGAACGGCTTAAATGGTACGGCTGTGACACTAGCGGAGCGTTTAGCGCGAACCTTCGAGCTAGATGTAACATGGTTTCGAAAGGAAGCGGGGCCCTTTCCGAAAGAAGGCGCGGACCCTGCGAAACCCGCTTTAGTGAAAGAAATGAAAAAGTACATGACGAGTGACAATTTTGGTTTAGGCATCGCATGGGATGGAGATTGCGACCGATGTGTTTTCTATGATGCCGCAGGTAGGCTTATCCCCACCTACTATGTTATCGGCATATTCGCCCAACACTTTCTTCGACGCCATAAAGGTGCCACCATCGTTTTTGATGGCAAGCTTCGATGGAATACCATTGACGCAATTAAGCAAGCAGGTGGCATCCCACATATGTCAGAAACTGGACACGCGTTTATGAAACGTCATATGAAGCAAACTGAAGCAGTATATGGCGGAGAACTTTCTGCTCACCATTATTTCTCAGATTTTTTCCATTGCGATTCCGGTATGTTCGCCTGGTTAACTTTATTGGAATGGTTAGCTACCCACTCTGATAGAAACTTGATGGAGGTTATTGACCAGCATCGTGGTTCGAACCCATCTACTCCCGAAATATCTTTGGCCTTGGACAATACTGAAGATGCCTTAGAAATTATAAGACGCCATTGCGCACCCTCTGCGCTAGACATACAACAATTCGACGGTGTCAGCTATAGAATGCCCGGTAACTGGCGATGCTGTATAACACCTTCAAAAACAGAAAATGTCGTACGCTTTAATTTTGAATCTCTGGGTAATGCAGACGAATTACTTCAACACGCTGACAAGCTTTTAAGGAAATTAGAACCACTGCGCACGATAAACCACAAGATTGAGCTTTGTATTCAATAGGTTTAATTTTTTAAAATTCAATAGATTTAATTTTCAGCATGATCTTTTAATCGATTAATTGCATAAGTCGTCAACATATCCGAGGCATCTATACCGGCACTTTGATATAAACCTCTGTATCCTCCAAACGCAGACACTTCAAATACAACTGGCCCAACCTCTTGGGTATTGGCGACATCAACGCAGGTAAAATCAAGTTTAAAGGGGCGCTGAGCTTTTTCGGCCAATTCAATAAAGCTTTCAGGTGGCTCAAAAGCTTTGTACTTCCCCCCTTCTCTTGTTGTTGTATGCCAGGTAGATCCATCTCCTTCTCTTTCATAGGCTCCAATATACTTTCCGCCTAAAAAAACAAGGCCATAATCGCTCTGATTAAGATCATATTTTTGTTGTAGATAAATAATCTTTTCACCACGATCTAGATAGGCTTGTAGTTTGATTCGTGCTGAATCCACATCACTTAATAACTCCATCCCTCTCGCTTTAGTGCTGTAGAGCGGTTTTAGAATAGCTTCCCCGCACTGAGCGATATAATGTAGCGCCGCCTCTATGTTTTCAGTAATAAAGGTAGGTGGCATCGGGATATCGTTATCCCGTAATACGATAGTACAGCTTAGTCGACTGATCATTTTTCGTATTGATGTTGGAGACGAAAAGAAATGAAATCCTTTTCGCTCCATATATTGCAGCATTTCTAATTCGTCCAGAAGGCTCGGCGAGTAGGACCTCCCCAATTTCTTTAGGATAAAACCATCGAAACTATTTATATCATGTAGTGGGTGAAAAAATGTCGCATTCGAGAGATCGTAAGAAATTTCTGACAGTTCAATGACAGTTCCACCAGCATTCTTTTCTTTTAACTGCTGACTTAAAGATTCAGTAGACCAGGCGCCCTTCAGGCCAATAACTCCTATATTCATAAAGATATCTCAAGCTTATTACTTATAAAGAAAATAGTTTGGGTTGATTTTGAAAGCCTTTAGATCACTGCCACTCTCATTGACATCATCGAGAATGCCAATTGCACGTCTAATAAGATCAGAGGAGAATTTTTTGTCAAAAAGAAATCGCGTAGACGTGATCATCGAACGAACCAAACCAAATGCCATACGAATTTCAAATAATTGGTCCCCATTTTCTTGAGCAAACTTGGAAGCACAATCAAAAACTCGCGAGTTAGCTTCATTCAATCGTTTTCGAATATCCTTGCTGAAAATAGGTACCCGTAAATTGGAAATTAAAAAGACGGAAACATCCTGGACATAATCTCCAAAATTGGATCGACGAACATCAACGTAATACATTTTCTCTTCCTTTAACTGGAAAATAATATTATCTACATTAAAATCACCATGTATCAAGGTTGCGAATGGCGATTTTAGCTTTTCCTCGATTTTAGAAGCATTTTCGATCGCTGACTTTAAATTCGGAAAATCTTCAGAAAGTTGATCGTGAACTGATGAAACATCTGCCCATCGATGTCCCAACTGATCAATAAAGTTTGTTTCTATACGTTTCTTTTTTATATTGGCCTTCCAAGTAGCGGTCAAACCCTCAGTTAATATCTCCAAAGCTTGATGCAATTTTGTCTTGCTACTAATCAGAATATCCAACATATCCTGACCTTCAATATATTCTAACAGTATTGTTGAATGTTGCCTTCTTGGGTCATACCAGAGAATTTTTGGTACACGCGAAGGTTGTTTATCTTGCCAGAGTTTCAGCCCAGAAACCTCTTCATCAATCTTGGCTTTCGCCCCTTCTTTATAAAAAACAGAACGCGGACGATCTACGGCATTTTTATCCGTAATACGAGCTACATGACAGCCCGAGCGGGTATTCATAATCGGCTTAAATTCAACATGATCCGCCCGTATGTCAATACTTTGAGACTCTAATCCCCTTCGAAGATTTCGGAACTGCCTGATCCCCATTTTTTGCCCAACATGAATATCAAGAATAGCTTCTCCAATATTAAGAAAGCAGTCCCCTGCTCGCTCCAAATATCGGAGAATATTCATCAAGGTAAGCATGTCTTCAAAATTGCGGCCCTGTTTTAGCTTCGTTCGCGCCAACTCATATGAGACATCATAATAGTCATCTAGCTCTTGTTCGTAATCACAAATACGATTCGCCAAATCTAGGTCGTGTTCTGTCAGAGCGGGGTAAATTAAATCCAGTGCTTTATAAATGACTTGGTAATATCGTTTTAAGATGAAGGGTTCAAATGACTTAATTCGCTTTACGTGGGTCATTTGCACACCTATGTGAGCAAAAAAATCACCGCATCTTTCTAAATTTGAGGTGATAGTGATTAGCGCCCTAAAATAGTTCATTTGGCGCGTTTCTTTTACCGTTTTATGAATATTGTAATAGCTCTTGTTTTCCAAGGTGTTTTTAAGATTTTCTACATAATCTTCTCTCACCTTTATTCTCTCTAACTTTTTTTCTGTGGGTTTTTCAACCATGGACTGAGACGCACGCGCTTGCTTCTTTACTTCAAGCACCAAAAATTGCAAATCAGTGTTTACGCCTTCATCAATCGGCATTGCTTACCAACCTTACATTCTCTATAAAATTATTAATTTACAAAATCATTCGAAAAATTACTTTAACAATTGTATCAAACTCTATTCGACATTGCCTTGAACGACCCGTTTATCCATTTTTCAAATCAATCTTGTATACCAATGGTGAGATCACCTGGGTGAAAACATTTTATATAGGGATAGTCAGTACTAATCCCCTTAACGAAACCGTCAGGAGTAAATATAACAACAGCACCACCTGGTCCTTCGAGCCCCTCAACAATTCTGGTGTTCGCATCCATGGAGGCATCGCACTCGAAGTTTAATATGCCTTCTCTGATTAGAATGCGCTGGCCATACAATATATTTCTATGTCCGTGAACAATTGCGTGGATTCCAGCCTTACGTAAAAAATCCTGTCCTAGCTGAGTAAAGCCATAATCAAGTTTTCTGTATTTCGTACGAAAAGCATTTCCTATCACACCGTAATAAAGTGCAAACGGGTCTTCTTTCAGTTGGACCCGAAACGCTTCGTTAATATGACCAAGCCCCTTTTCACATAAAAGCTTTGAAAGCTCGTCATCGACTCCAGCATGAACGTAAAGATATGAACCCTCTATATGAGCGAGCGTCATTTCAGAAAAAAACCAGTGGTAACGCCCATCCTCATTAAAAAATAATTCTTTATACTTCTTAATAGCAAGCCCGATTTTTCTGGCATCTAAACCTAATTCATCAGCCTTTACTAAAAAGTCATTTGTTTTCTCTCTTATCCGAATCACTTCCTTATTTAGTTTTTCAGGACTCAATCTCGAATTGGCGAGCTTTGGAAACTCTTCGTACCAGCTTTCACTTGGCAATAATGCCTCAAAATTTAGGCCTTCATCAAGGTCTCCATTTTCTTCATGCCCCTCAATGAAACGATCATATATCTCTTTAAGAAATGGTACGGTTTTTCTACCCATTCTAACAAAAAGATGATCAAGCAAGGGCTCCTTCCTTTGGGCATAATAGATTCCCAAATAGGTTCGGATATCATGATTACCGGCTAACAATTTAATGTCAGCACCTTTTGAATATAGCGCATGGATTGATTCTAGTAGGCGCAAATTTTGAGGCCCCTTGTCGAAGCAGTCACCGCCAATGATAAATAAGGCCTGGCTACCTTCCAATGACAGGTCAAATTCTGCATCTCCGCTGCCGTTTCGTTTGATACCACCTGAGGCTTCTAAAGACAAAAGAAATGCATCTGTATCTGCATGAATGTCACTAAAAAAATATACTCTGCGACCACTCCATTTCCAATGTCTGGACCGTTGATATCGATTCAGTTCTTCTTGTGAAATGTCATACTGTGTTTTTTCAGCATCCACCACCAACTCGCTTGGCTTCGGCCATGATTGTTCAATGCTCGGGATACATGGACCAATAGAACTGAGCGTAATGTTATCAGACACCTATTTCATCTCCATCATTTGAGTGCTGGCGTTGTTTCCAATCTCCAGCAAGTAGGCGCCATTTCGCGCCTTTTTTACCAATAAAGATGGGTATGGCGTGGTGCATCGATACCTTGGATACGCTTTCAAGAGAGAGCAGGCCAAGATGAACCGCCGCATGTCTTATTGAAGCACCGTGCCCAACTATTATTTTAAGTCCTCGTTGATTGATACTTTCTATATGAGTTGCCACACGCTTACCCGCTTCCATCAAAGATTCTGCGCCCTGAAAGGGAAGGCAATATTCAGAATTAGATTTCCAATACTTTGGAGGATTTGACATACGAGGATCTCGAGAAATGATTTTTTCAATCTCACTTACGCTTAAATTCGCCACCGCCCCCACACTACGCTCTGATAAATCGGGAAATTCTTCCATGTTGAACGATTGATGTAGTTGAGAACTCATCCTTTCAGCAAGCAAGTTGGCTGTTTGCCACGCCCTTAGTTGCATTGAACAATCGATCGTATTAAGACAGTCAAGGTCGTATTTTTTGGAAAATTCTAAAACGGGTTCTACCGCCATTCTTGCCTGCTGTTCGCCTTCTCGCGTTAAAGCGTAGGGGAGCAGAGCACTCGGCACGGCTTCTGGCTGGTGATAGTCGCCATGTCTGATCAATGTCACAACCAAATCCAATGTTTTGTACCCAGAATTATCAACTTGCTCAGTTTAGCAAATGTGCAAAAAATTGATAATTATTTAAAAACTACTTCTTAGCTGAGGCATAAACATTCACAACTAGCCCAGAAACAACGAGCATCGCAGCTATTATTTTCCAAATTTGCATCGGTTCAGCCAGCATCATGTTCGATGCAAGCATGCCAAAAACCGGAACAAGTAGCGCCCAAGGTGTCACGGTTGCCGCATCATATCGATGCAGCAAATAATTCCATAAACCATACCCTAATAATGTGTTTCCAATACTTTGCCAAAGAATGACATAAACACTCGTCATAGAAGCATTTCTAAGACTGATGTTGATAAGGTCCCAACCTTCAAAGTAAAACGACATAGCAAACAAAACTGGAACCGAAAACAAAGATGAATAGGCTAGAAAGGCAATGATGTCAATATGCCCGGCTTTTTTTACAATCAAATTTCCCACCGCCCAACTCATGGCCGCAATGAGCACCAGTATTAATCCTAAGCGAGTCGTTTGGCCCTCAACCTCGATCGCGATGAGTATAATGCCGCAAAAAGCGATGAAAAATGCCGCCAATTGTGCGCGACCAAGGGATTCCTTTAAGATGAATGTAGCCAAAAAAATACTAAAGAAAACCTGCATCTGCACAACAAGGGAGGCAAGCCCTGGAGATATGTCACTTTGCATTGCATAAAACAAGATTCCAAATTGCCCAAAGCCTATCAGTAAACCGTAAGCGGCAATTTGACGCCAACCTACCTTGGGTTTCGAAAGAAAAAATACAACAGGAATAGCAACTAACAAGAACCTGATAGCTGCGAACAAAAAAGGCGGCAACTCATCAAGACCATATTTAATGAATACAAAATTTGTCCCCCAAATAAGAGAGACAATAAATGCCAGCAATTGGTGTACCTTTGTCACGATTCAATCTCAACTAGCTTCAACAAAAATAGTTTCATAAGGCGCTCATAGAGATAGTGAGATATCGATCGGGATTTAGTCAATCACCTTTCTAATTTGTGCAGCCAATTGATCAAGACTAAAAGGCTTATGTAATAGGGGGTATTCAGAAAGCTTGTCTGGCAACTCTTGCTTAAGATATCCAGTCATAAAAATGACTTTAGTATCCTTCAATTGTGATTGAATGGATACAATAACCTCTGGCCCGGATAAGCCTCCCGCAAGCATCACATCAGATAGAATAAGATCGAGATCGTTTTTGAGTAGTTCAAATTGTATTAGCGCATCTTTCCCATTGCTAACAGAAGTAATCTTATAGCCTAAGCGCGTTAAAACTTCCTCTGTAATTTTTCGAATTTGTTCTTCGTCTTCAATCAATAAAATATGCTCTTTGCCCCTGTTTAGCTTTTGCTGACGCATAACATCTTCAAGGTCTTTAGCAGATGCAGATTCTTTAAAGAACAGCTTAACCTGTGTACCTTCATTGAGCGTGCTTTCGATACTGATATCCCCATCAGATTGCTTCATAAAACCATAGATCATACTCAAACCTAGGCCGGTACCTAAACCCACATCCTTTGTTGTAAAAAAAGGTTCGTAAACTTTGTCCATATCTTCAGGAGGGATGCCCACCCCTGTATCGGAAACAATGATCACGACACTATTGCCTGATTTATTAAGAGGAGAACTTATTAATTTTTTATCCGGAATCGTTATCTTGGATTCAATTTTAAGACTTCCACCATCTGCCATTGCATCACGAGCATTAATAGCTAGGTTTAATATGGCATTCTCAAGCTGCCCTCCATCCACTAGAATAGAAGGGTCTTCATCACATAGGCTTACTTGAATGTCGACTGTTTTTCCTAAGGTTCTTTCTAACAATTTTATTGTATTTGAAAGCACCTTATTTACTTTAATAAGTGAAGGTTTCAATGTCTGACCGCGCGAAAACGCCAATAATCGATGCGTAAGTTGAGATGCGCGCTCGACTACTTTCAAAGCATCTTTTTGATAGATATTGTTAGATTCTGAAGGATCAATTGACTCTATATTTAGCTGGAGAGCCTGCAGCATGTTATTAAAATCGTGAGCAATTCCGCCTGTAAGTTGGCCAATAGATTGCAATCTTTGAGACCGATCTAACTCTAATTGTATTTGGCGTTTTAGCGTGACGTCATTTACAACGGCAAAGTAGACAGATTCAAGTCCCGAATCTATATATTGCAATTGAACTTCGACCGGATATTGTGATTGATCTTTTCGCTGAATCACCGTTTCAAATTCTAATATCTTATGAGCTTCATTAACTAAGCGCTCTAAATTTCCCCCAGCATTAAGGTCATAAAAGTTGGGGCAAACATCTTCAACCTTTAGTTCAGAAAGCTCCTTCATACTGTAACCCAGGTTAGTTCTGGCTCGATTATTAACAAGTGAGAAAAAACGACTACCGCCATTAAAAACATATATTTCTATCGCAGCAGCTTCGACTATCTTCCCCAGTTTTGAATTTTGATCCTCGGTGTTAATCCTATCAGTAATATTTCGAGCAATACCTTGAACGCCTGTAATTCCGCCATCTGGTCCACGGGTTAGTCGTGCATTGCTTTCAACCAGAACAGTATGCCCATCCTTGTGCCAAAGATAAGCCTGAATGCCTTTCACCAGGTCTCCGCCCTCAATGAGCGCTTCCAAAAACTTATCCCGATCAAGTTCATTGACATAAATGTCTGCGATGCTCTTCCCAACAAGCTCCGAGGGTGCATAACCCAGTTCTGTTTCAACAGAGTTGGACATATTAACGACTTTGCCCTGCTCGTCCGTCGTATAGTAAGTATCTACAGATGTTTTAAGCATGCTTTCATAACTTGCCTCGGAGCGTTTTAAGTCTGAGACAATAACCCGAAGAATATACAAAACAGTCAGCAGCCCTGCTGCAACGAGTAGGGGGAGTAAAAGCGCTACACTAGAGACAGTTACTCCTTGGCTTATGACCTTGTACAAGGTGGTAGATCGTTCGGCGATCATAAGACACATGGTTAAGCTAGGTATCACCCACAAATGGGCTCGATCAGCGATCTTGACGACGCTTAGTACAACGCCCGCTGCCAAACACAGCAGTAAGATCGTACAGACTAAGACTAAAACAACGATCATAATGGTCAACCAATTTATACGCTGCAGGAAGGAGGGCTGAGATTCCCTATATTACTTTGCGTTCAGTATTTCTACAAATGATTAAAGAAGACGTTATCATCACATAATGATGAGTAAGCTAAGAAGCTGAAAATACACATCCTAAATGGAAATCTTAAATAGAAAGTAAGAATAGTTCTTAGAAGAGTATAGGATATGAGTAACTGTTGTGAAGAAGCTGGGTGCGAGATAACAAAATTACGTGAGAATCAGTCTAGAATTCTCATTATCATATTGATCATTAACGCCCTAATGTTTCTCATTGAATTTTCCGCAGGTGTCATCGCCTCATCAATCGCCTTAATGGCGGATTCTCTAGATATGCTTGGAGATGCATTCGTCTATGGCTTTAGTTTGTATGTTGTTACAAAAAATGATGAATGGAAGGCGAAAGCAGCTTATGCAAAATCTCTCATCATGTTTTTGTTCGGCATAGTTGTTCTAATTCAAGCCATTTCAAGATTGCTGCACCCAGAGCTACCTGATTTCGAAGTCATTGGTATTGTCGGAATCATTGCGCTTATGGCCAATAGTGCGTGTTTGTTCTTGCTAACAAGACACAAAGAGGACGACGTCAATATGCGATCAGTTTGGCTTTGCTCTAGAAACGATATTATTGCTAATGTCGCTGTTCTCCTAGCAGGTTTAGGCGTTTATCTCAGTGCCAGTCATTGGCCTGACATTATTGTAGGGTTCGGCATATCAATTTTATTTATTAAAGGTGCAATTTCAGTATATGCCGATGCCAACGCAAGCATGAAAAAGTTTGCTCTTTAGGCAAATTGTTTGATGTTTTTAGATTTAATCGGCCAGTTGAATAAGAACAAAGGGAGGACGTTCCGCTGTACCCTCCTTAACGGCTCGCCAATAATCGTACTTATCCGCAAGTGCTTGGAAAGCTTCTTCAAAGTCTGCCTCACCACTTATTAGACGGGCAGTTCTTGGATATAGCTTATCACCAATTCTGATCTTTACTTCTGGGTTTTTATCGATGACCCCATTCCAATACTTAGGTCCGGGAAATTCAGCTACTTCACTATAGATTGATGGTACGAAAAGCTTTTCACCCGTCGTCGCCACTACAACCGTTACTGAAAATGGTATGCCATACCAGGGCAGAGTTTCTAATTGCACCTCCATATACTCATTGCTAAATGTCCAATCATCTATTGCCGACGCTTCAAGTTCGCCAGACAACCACATACCCGGCGTTCTATCTGCTGGTTCGCACGCGTAGAGTGAAAAGGTCATCAAGACTAGTGAAGCAATTTTAAACATAGGATTTAGGCCATGAGCGACGTGGGATCTAGCGCTGAATAAGCACTTTCGGCTAGGTACTGAATTTGAATACGCGTAACCATATTTTCATATGACTCAATCGGACGATCATAGATCTCTTCAAGGTGTATGAGCAATTGCTCAAGGTTCTGAACGTCAGGTGAACTGCCCAGAAAATCTGCCGTTGTAAGGTCAGATATATCAAAAGTGCGTATATCATTTATTTTTACAGGGATTTTGATGTCCGAAAATACGGGTGCAATTTCTCTCTTATCACACCCAGGTTTTTCGATAATACGTGCCATGACGATTTCTTGATCTTTATATCCACGATAATGGGGATATAAACGATTACCCGGCCGAAAGATGGTCGTCAGTCGTTGTTCAACTACAAGCATTTCGTAAGTCTTACGAAATGCCATTTCGTCTCGTGGTAAATCCATGAATAATAAGGCTAATTAAATCGCCGAGCTCATGGTTTCTTTCAATTCATCATCAGGTTTATCAAGTTTCGTGATCATTTTGAATGCTGGAACCGCTTGATGCAAATTCATGTGCTGCCCACTATGAGTTCGATTTCCATGTTCTTGGGCCATATTTAATGTTGTGGTCTCCGGCTCAAGAAGAATGTCCGCGACAATCGCATCAACGGGTAGGCGAGCAAGATTAGCTTTGGATTGCGCCATATCATTTGCCGGATCACCGGTCATTGCAGCAAAGGCAGAGTAGGCTTCATTGGGCTGAGCACCTTTGTTGGAAGTATTCACTACAACGCCTGCCGTTGCGAGTTCTTCATCGATGCAATCTTCACCGACTCCGCGGGCCGAACAAAATGGACTAATTAATTCCGCAATGTGCTCAGCTTTACTCACTGTACGATTACAAATAACAATTTCAGAGGGGGAGTTTTGTGCCATTTCATATGCAATCGGTAATGCGGTACCACCTGCACCCAAAATCACAATTTTCTTTCCACGGATACAATCTGCATATTCGCCCAATAATCCATTGACGAAGCCAACACCATCAGTGTTGTAACCTATCAACTTACCGTCTTCTCTTGCTATCACATTAACACTACCGATAGCTTCAGCAGATTGATCCAAGCCATCTAAATGAGGCGCAACCTTATCTTTAAATCCAGAACCGGCTCCACCACCCATGTAGTTATCATCAGCTTTTAGCGCCGCGAATATAGCACCGACGTTTTCTGGATCACCGACCACAAAACAACTTCTATAGGGTAGATCGTAACGATCGAACACGGCATTATGCATGGCAGCTGACCCGCCCGGGTAATCATGATCTATCGGGAAAAATAGTACTTTAACATCACCAATCGTTGATAAATCCAGCTGGTTATTTTTAGGTTGCTCTGCTACTTGAAGCAGCCCTTCTGAAAAGAGATTTTGAATTGACATAACGACCTTTATTATTGTTAGTTGAGCTTAGGTTACATTTAAGCAACCCTTATGTTTTCTTAAGCGGATCAGACTAGTGATCTGACTTCGTTATGGAGTATATTACTAAATTGTTTAGCATGTGAACATCTTTATGTTTCTGTAAAAGCTCGACAGGTGAAAAACATCAATGATTAAAGCTTTACGCCACAATTTCATCACCCGCGCCAGCCCAGAAACGATGAGCTTCGGACAGGGTGTCCTCTCGTACTTCTACCACAAGCGCTTGAATTTATTGTGTAATAAAACCATAGTTAAGCATATCTTCCCTTATTTGGATGAGAACGAAGCACTTCAAAAACATGTGGAACCGTTTCTATGAGCAATAACTCAATGACCAAAGGTAAATTACAACTCTGGTTAATAGCGACGGTTATATCATCCTGCTGTGCTCTTTTTGTCCACTTCACGGCAGATGCGCCCACCAAAGGCTATCCTGCAAGAAATATTCAAGGGATCATTATGTGGGGTGCAGGCGGCGCCACTGATACCATGAGTAGAGCCATCACACCCTATGTTGAACCTTTGCTAGGAAAAGAAGTCATTTTGATAAACCGCTCGGGGGGGGCCGGTGCCATATCGACGAAATATGTCCACAATAAAAAATCAGATGGTTATACGCTGCTATATGGCGCAGAAAACCCCCAACTACATGGTGTCCTAGGGCTTTCAGAAATTGATTATGGAGAGTTTTATGCGGTTAATTTATTGGCTCGCGGGATATCGGTCATTGTTTCCCACCCAGATAGGCCCTGGCGCAGCTTGAAGGATCTCATGGAGGATGTAAAAGCACGACCATTAGAAGTAAAGATGGGTTCCACAGGTCCAGGAGGCCTACCCTATGTGGTTGGCGCAATGCTTGGCAGTCAAGGTGCCTTCGACGTGGTTCCTGTTCCCTTTGATGGCGATGGACCCGCTATCACAGCTTTGCTAGGAGGACACGTGGACTTTCTTCCTTCTGGATTTACAGCAACCGCAGAGCATATTAAATCAGGACGCTTAATTGCTTTAGCAGTGGTAAATGACGAGGAAATCGCACTATTACCTGGTGTTCCACCAATAACTCAGGATTACCCTGCTTTTGGAAAGTTTTTACCCTGGGGTCCCTTTTACGGCGTATTTATCAATAAACAAGCACCAGAACACGTAAAACATACCCTTACGGAGGCTTTTCATCTTGGCGCGTCCGACCCAAAATTCAATAAGTTTGTGAATGATTTTGGCGCTATTCCCATGAATGTCTCAGGAAAAGAAGCAGAGGCGTTCCTTAATAAATGGCAGTCTGTGACAACATGGCTACTACATGATGCTGGAGCAACAAAACGTTCGCCGACAGAATTCTCAATTCCAAGGCCATAAACCGAGAAAACCGTATATGAATACAACAGAAAATATAGAAAAACCAGGTAGACCAAGAAAACCAGGGGAACTCACTTTTACCCTCCTTCTTTTCCTAGTTAGCCTCACCATATCTTATTTTGCATTTAATATATCGGATCTTTCTTCAATGAGCTCTACCGGCAGTATCCCTATGTTGGCGGCTTTATTTTTGTTGTTCTCATCGCTCACTACATTGATTAAAACATCACAGATGTCAACAAACTCCGCTGCCTTTTCTGATCTCATCACGCCACGAATACTCATATTTTTTGCATCGATTACCCTCGGTTATATCCTAATTATTAATCAACTCGGCTTCCTTGCTTCCTCGATACTGTTCCTATTTTTCAGCATACTAGTACTCCATCGTCAGGGACCTCTATTGGCTATACTCATTAGCGTAAATGCACTCGCCGTCATCTATGTGGTTTTTCGAGTAGTTTTTAAGGTCATACTACCTGAGGCCAGTTTGTGGGAGTAAGAAAATGAGACAAGCTTTCGAATATTTTTCAATGGGATGGGTAGACCCCTATCTCTTTTTTCTCACGGCATTGGGTACTTTTGCTGGAATTTATGTGGGTGCCATTCCTGGACTCTCGGTCACAATGGCGGTTTCAATCCTGATCTCCTTTACCTTCTCTTGGGATGTGAATGAGGCCCTCGCGTTAATGGCGGGGATATTCATGGGAGGTGTCTATGGCGGTTCTCGGACGGCTATTTTATTAAACATTCCTGGTGCACCCAGTGCCATGGTTACCGCGCTCGATGGTTATCCATTAGCAAAAAAAGGTGAAGCGGGTCGCGCAATTGGCCTCTCGACCGTCATGTCTTTTATCGGAGGTCTTGTGGGGATATTGGTACTGATGGTAGCTGCACCCATTATCTCTGAATTCACCTTGATGTTTGCACCAAGAGATTACTTCTTGCTTGCAGTACTTGGACTATTGTTGGTCGGCGCCCTCTCAGGAGAGTCTCTAGCAAAAGGACTATTTTGTGCGGCGCTAGGTGTGAGCCTTGGCATGATTGGACTAGATCCTCTCACTGCGGAAGAACGCTTTACCTTTGGTAGTCTTGAGCTGACTAGCGGCATTCCATATATCGCAGCCATGATAGGTTTTTTTGGCATTGCAGAGGTTTTTGTTCAACTACATCAACTTGATATCAAACCCGTTCGACAAGATTTGGAAAAAATATTACCCTCCATGAAACTCGTAAAAAAATATTTACCACTCTCTCTACAGACTTCTGGCATCGGCGTCATTATCGGCGCACTGCCTGGTACAGGTGGCGATATCGCATCACTGCTCGCTTACGACCATGCCAAACGTGTCACAAAGGAGCCATCCGTGCCATTTGGCGAGGGTGCTTATGAGGGGCTTATTGCAGCGGAATCGGCTAACAACGCGGCAGTTGGGGGTGCATATATACCTATGTTAACACTTGGTATGCCAGGGGATGCTGTTACTGCAGTCATGATTGGTGCTTTGTTTATACACGGCATTCAACCTGGGCCTCTCATGCTAACGGAAACACCACATCTATTTTGGTTTACTGTTGGTAATTTAACACTCGCGAATATGTTTATTCTGATATTTGGCTTAACCGGAATTAAACTCTTTAGTAAAATAGTGCAATGCCCCAAAGGCATTCTTCTTCCTCTTATCATCGTATTATCAGTTGTGGGAACCTATGCCATACAAAACAGCGTCACGGACATTTACTGGATGTTTGCCTGTGGCATATTGGGATATTTTTTTAAAATGTATGGCTATCAAGTTGCACCCATCATTCTTGGCATCATCCTTGGCCCATTAATAGATGTCTCCTACCGAAGAGCTGCGCTTTCGGTTCAAAATGATGTGAGTGAGTTTTTATGGGTAATCCTTAGCAACCCCATTTCGTTGATGCTAGCCTCAGGAATAATCTTAATCTTATTCAATCAGTTTCGAAGGACAAGGTTGTAGAGAACGCGAATAGAAAATTGCCATCTTGATAAAAGAGCGAAGTTTGCAATAGGTAACGACCCTCTAACCTGCCCTTTCTTGACAGCAGAACGATCAAGATACAGAATGCTTTACATCACAATTCAATCTCGAGATCCCTAGACATGCAACTACAGACTTTCTCAATTTCAACTGACACAGAAGAATTGTTGGCATGTATGCATAAAGATGGTGCACTTATCTTAGAGGGCGCGCTAAGTGAAGAAGATATAAAACAATTCCGAAAGGAACTTGACCCCTTTATGGATGCAACAGAGGTAGGCAGAGATGACTTTTCCGGAAGCGCCACCACGCGAACCGGGGCGCTTATCGCACGATCGGCGAAAACGCGAGAAATGGTTATGAACCCAAAGATATTAGACGCGGCCAATCAATTTTTAGCACCTTATTGCAAACGAATTCAATTGCATCTCTCTCAAATTATCCGATTAAAGCCTGGGCAAGGCAAACAATCGATTCATCGGGATCGCTGGGCCTGGGGACAATATCTAAAAGGTGTCGAACCTCAATTTAGTACGATATGGGCGCTAAGTGATTTTACTGAGGAAAACGGTGCCACCCAAGTGGTGCCTGGAAGTGTAGACTGGCCAAATAAACGAGTCGCACTTCCTGAGGAAATTTGCCAAGCTGTTATGTCTGCTGGATCAGTACTTTTATATACTGGGAGTGTATTTCATGGCGGTGGTGAAAATCGCTCCCAGCAAGATCGTATTGGGGTCAATCTCACTTACACTTTAGGTTGGCTGAGGCAAGAGGAGAACCAATACCTTTCCTGCCCACCAGAAGTAGCCAAACATTTCTCTAAAGAAATGCAAGATATGTTGGGCTACACAATGGGGCAGTACGCTTTAGGCTACTATACTGCTCCGGGAAGTCCTGGCGAACACCCCGAGTGTGTTACACCTGCTCATGCCGTCAGACAAATTGATGGAGGCTCACTTGGCGGACCAGAGTTGCTGAAAGAGTCCTCAACTTGAATACAGAGTCCTCAACTTGAATACAGAGTCCTCAACTTGAATACAGAGTCCTCAACTTGAATAAAGAGTCCTCAGCCTGAATAAAGAGTCCTCAACCTGAATAAAGAGTCCTCAACCTAAACAAGCGCATCACCAAATACAGCGAGCAACCTTGACCATGCTCGCTCGGCTTGTACTGCGTGATAGGCACGAGAATCAGGTGGACACCAGCCATGCAGAGCCCCTTCGTATACTTCAATTTCTGCTTTTAACCCTGCTGAGTCATAGGCTTTTCTGAGCACACCCTTCACTTCAGGATATTTCGTATCGTCGTTATCTGCAATCGCGATGAGAAAATGCGCATCCATATTTGGGATCAGAAGATGAGGACTACTTGACTCACCTGTTACAAGCCCACCACCATGAAAAGACCCCACAGCGCCTATCCGATGAGGAATAGCAGCAGCGGTTAACAAGGTCATTGGACCGCCCATACAATAGCCAGTCGTCCCAATTTTCTTAACTGTATCTACAACACGCTGTCCATCGAGGAAATTCACCATTGCAACGGCATCTGTCGTCGTTGTCTTGGCTGAGAGTGCTCGGTAATAAGGCATAACTGAATTTCGAACTTCTGGATCTTGAAAGCTATCTCCTTCTTTTACTACCGGAGACTTGGCGCCTCGATAATAAGGATTTACGACCAAGACGGCATACCCTGATTCGGCAAGACGCTTACCCATCTGACGAAAGGCGGGTCGAAGACCAAGAATATCTGGCCAGATCAAAACGGCCGGATGTTTACCATTTGCTGGATGTACAAAGTAACAATCAGCTTCACCATCAGGCGTTGTTATCACAACATCACTTTCACTTACTGGCATTGCATTAGCAACTGCCGGTAACATTGCCGCTATCGCCGCACCAGCGGTCAATGTATTAAATTGCCTTCGTGACAAATGACTGGATTTTTTCTCAAATTTTTCAAGGTCATTTACAGTATCTTCATCACACATAACTTATTACCTCAATTGCGCTCAAATGGGCTAGTTTTCTGACTGTTTCTGCCACTATCCTATCCCGCATTAGAGGAAATGAACACTATCAAAGCTTTCGCGTTATTCAAAATTGAGTAGCTCATCCTGACTGCCCCCCTCCTCTCCCAAGAGATGTTTAAGGTAGTCAATATAAGATCCCATCCACATACCGGTAGAGCGCTCTCTACCCGCTGCAGCATCTGTCTTTGTGGTTTTCATATACCAGTTATTACACTTTAACCAGACTTTGCCCTTGGACGAGGATTCACACATTCCAGTCCAATTTTTCACGCCATGCCGCGTAGGTTCGACTTGTATGTGATTAGATTTTTTCATTTTCACAACAAGGTTGCTTATATATTTGGCCTGTTCTTCACACAGTAGCGTCACATTTGTCACAGGGTTTAGACTTTGGGGTCCAATCATCATATATAAATTGGGCATATCATCTACATGAATGCCCCATAAGGAATGTGGTTTGGTCATTTGAAAATTGTTAGCTTCTTTCGCACCAAATTTATCCGCTAGCGTGACACCGTTTTTACCTTCAATAGGAAATGGGAGGTGATTACTATCAAATCCTGTGGCATAAATAATGACATCTAATTCAAATTTCTCACCACGAGCAATCTCAAGACCGGATTCATTAATACGTACTACTCCCTTATCGTCCGCAACCAAATTGACGTTTTTCTTGTTGAAGGTTGTGTAATAGTCATCGATAAATAAGGCTCTTTTACAAAAAAAAGGATAGTCCGGCGTGAGCAGTTTTATTAATTCCGGATCATCAACTTCTGACTGAATCCGCTGTGCGATCTCATGACAAACAGCCGCATTTTTCTCTTCATCATGCAGTTCATCAAAGTTAACTGCACCTTCTTCACTTGGCAAACCTTCCTCTTTCCAGTCGATAAACCGAAGTGATTCACTGTAACCACCCGCCTCAAACTTTTCAGTCAGCTCAGGAGGTGTTGGCTCATCATCTCGCAGTAAACACCAGGTTGATGTACGTTGGAATACCGTTAGGGTCTCTACTTGATCAGCAATTGAAGTGATGACTTGAGCAGCTGAGGCACCGGTTCCCACAATACCAACGTGCTTGCCTTCAAGCGTTGCTGAAGAATCCCATTTTGCTGTATGAAAACTTTCACCCTTAAATGCTTCCATTCCCGGTATCTCGGGTAGCCTTGGGCTCGACAATGGCCCGTTTGCTGTGACCATGTGTTGACATGTCACCGTTTCTGCAGGCTCGCCTGTTTCGGGATGTATGGTGTTTACCTGCCAGACCTTTTGCTCTTGTCCAATAAATTTTAGCTTCACAACCTTTCGAGAAAATTGAATATTGTCCGCTATGCCTTCTTTCTCAATCAGCATTTCTGCATAAGAGGCTATTTCTGGTTGACTAACATACTTTCTAGAGGGGATGAAACCAGTTCTATCTAACAATGGTAGATAGGTATAGGCAGGCACGTCACAGGCAGCGCCGGGATAAGACCCTACGCCTCCATTACTCCAAACACCACCAACAGAGGGGGTCATCTCAAAGATGCGTACATTAGTCATACCCGAATTTTTTAATTCTATTGCACACAACAAACCCGAGAAACCACTCCCGACGATAACCACATCAAAGTGTGGGTGATCATTTTTATTATTCATATCAGATTTTGCCTACTGTCCACCCTTAAGAATAGAAGAAAAACATTTCATTCATTTTGCAACAAGGATAATTCGCCTACGTGATGACATTTAAT
>JBLHIH010000067.1:0-19197 GCA_047616645.1 Flavobacterium sp.
GGCATAAGGTTCTAATCATGATGTCTCTATTCACGAGTATCATGCGCTTCAATTTTTCTACATCTAATAGTCCATCGAGAGAAAATAAAAAATTAAGTTTTCTTGAAACTATAAAGAGGCCTAATCCAAAGGCAAGTATTTCTGATAATACTGTTGCGAACGCAACACCGGGAACCGCCCAATCAAAAATGGTAACGAATAATATATCCAATAGTATATTCATACCGTTTAGGACTAGCTGAATTAGAAGAACAGAGCGTGTATCTTGAATGCCTAATAAGTAACCAATTATTGCTAAGTGACATAGGGTTATAGGAGCAGACCAGATCCTAATACTAAAATAGGTTTTCGCATGTTCTTCGACTTCTTGACTGGCTTCAAAGAGCTCAAATGAAAGAAAGGACAAGGGTACTTGTAAGCAGAGTAGTACTATTCCTATGCCAATACCCGCCATCGCAGCCCTGTAAAGCGATAATTTCGCTTCCACCGGATCAGACGCGCCCATGGCTTGGGCAACCATGCCTGTCGTTCCCATCCTGAGGAAACCAAAACCCCAGAATAAAAAGCTAAATATAATTCCGCCCAAAGCAATAGCTCCAATTAATGCAGGATCTCCCAAATTTCCTATAACAGCTGTGTCGACAATTCCTAAGAGGGGCGTTGATATATTAGAGAGTATAATTGGCCATGCAATCAGAAAAATTTGATATCTATTAATTTTTGTCATGTTAGGAATAAGCTTAAAGACTTCTCCGAAGAATGTTGGGCAAAATAAGATTGATATGCTGTCGAAAGATACAAAACCAATACTAATGTAAGTATTTTAATACAAGTTTATAGGCCTAATAGCAGTATACTTCGATCAAGAACACTGCACTCAATGGAATGGAGAAATATTGTGGCTGATGTAGAGCAAGTTAAATTTGTATTACGATTGCCCCCCAGTTTGCACCGAAAAATTAAGAGAGCCGCCAAGTCAAATAATACCTCGATGAACAAGGAAATCACTAATATCCTAAATGAATCTTTTGGTAAGTCGACCATGGAAAAAACGTTGTCAGATTTAATTCAACGTCTCGAAAAAAAGAAAGTTATCTAAGCGCTTTTGTTTGATGCGAGTAGTCGGGTACTTCTTGCAATCCTTAAAATCGTTGCTACAAAACAAATAATAGAGAAGCCTAGCGCTAATACCCAAAAGTAAATTGGGTAGAGGCACATAAGACTTAAACAAATAATGGTTTCAGCTCCCTCTGCTAAACCTTCTAAGTAATAGAAAGATTTCTTTCCTTGGTCTGTTGTGCTCAGCTTCAGTTTTTCTGCAAATATGGCAAAAGCTAAGAAGCTAGACCCAGTTCCGATAAAGCTAAATATTAACAAGGCGGCATATATCGCATTTTCCGGTTGGGCTAATGCAAACCCCATGACAACACCTGAATAAAAAATAAAATCCAATACAATATCTAAATAGGCACCGACGTCTGAGACTTCTGTTTGTCTTGCAACTGCGCCATCTAAGCCATCAAAAAAACGATTTAGTATGATGAACAAGAAGGCTAATGAATAATAATGGAAGGCAAGTAAAGGGAGCGTCAGTAGCCCTAATCCAAACCCAGCAATTGTAATCTGATTTGCACTTATGTCCTTGTCGACTAATATTCTTGCGAGGTGATTCAAGGGCCTATCAATCTTTTTTCTAATCGCCGCATCAAACATGAGATAAAGATTCAGTATGTGAACAAATATTGTATACGCAGTGATCCATTTCAGTACAATCGTTTTTTAGGAAATTTCTAAGGCCTATCTAGAAAGAAGGGGATCTCTATATGAAAATGCTTGTTGCCATAGTTTGTCTTATATTCGCGGGTCCTCTTTTTGCCCTGGAAGTGGGTGATATAGCACCGGATTTTTCACTTCAAGGAACGGATGGCCAAGTTCATCGATTGTCCGATCATCGGGGAAAGGATGTTGTTGTGCTGGCATGGTTTCCCAAAGCTTACACGCGGGGTTGTACGATAGAGTGTAAATCTCTTGCAGAAAAAGGTCATCTGATTAGGAAATTTAAGACGCGCTATTTCATGGCGAGTGTTGATTCTATTGAAGATAATGTAGGCTTTGCTCAACAGCAAACAGCTAATTTTCCTCTTTTGAGTGATCCGAGCAAGCAGACTGCTAGAAATTATGAAGTCTTGAGTGGCCAAGGTTACGCGCTTAGACATACTTTTTACATTGATGTAGATGGGCGAATTATGGCAATTGATCGCCAAATAAAACCGGCAAGTTCTGCTGAAGATATCGCGAAGACCTTATTGAAGCTTGGCGTTTCAGTGTCCGGTATTTGACAGTCTATTATTCGCCCAGTTGCGCGTTTGCTTTGCTGTTTCTTCGTTTAAGTCTAGCCTTTCGATTAAGTTTTCCGCTTCCATGGGGTTTCTGCTCATAGAAGAATATTGGGTGGCAAATCCTTTATCAGTGTGAGCGCTTTGTCGAGCTCCGTCAGAGCGATATTTGAAGAAAGAGCGCTTAGCGCATTGTTTTTGCCTCCCCCAGGCGCTTGAGACAATACCCAATCAAGCGCTTCATCAGGTTTTGTTTGATACCAATTTTGACTGATTTGAGAAATAATATTTTATCGAGCTCTGTGTTTTGCAAACTGCTTAAAGCCAGAGCGGCTTCCTTAGGGTTACGATAGGACCAAATTGAAATACGCTTTGAAGGGCAGCGTCGTAAGATGGGTCGTCTTCATATTGATCTAACCACTTCAAAGCTGATTGAGGGTCTCCTTGTGCGCGGTGTTGGGCGATCCCGGATAACATGAGTTGTTTTAATTGCGTGTCTTCGACACTCAGTAGCATTCTTTCTGCCGCGTCTACATTATGAGATTGAATGCTTCTAACGGCCATTTCGGTTATATGCCGGTACTTTGAATCTAAATTGAGTGCCCACTCAAGCCCCGCATCAGGGTCGACTTGTTGAAAGGATTGAAACAAAGATTGGAAAACGGTTTGTTTGTGGGATTCATCTAAGGTTTCGGCATAAGCAATGCTAGCGATGTGAACAATTTGTACCCACTTTGAGATTAATGAGCTAAGGGCATTGATTTTTCCCGTTCTTTGAACAAACTCTTCTATCAAAGGTAGTGCCCCCTCTATATCTTGTTGTGCATATAGAGAGAGCACGTTTTGTTCTAGGTTTTCGTTGCCTGCATGGTTTTGTCGAAAATGTTCAAGGGCTACTAGAGAATCTTGAGAAGCATATTGTTGATAGGCAAGCGCCAACAACGATGACTTATCTTGTGCGTTTTCGAGTTGGTCAATTTGGCTTAGTGCTTCCTCAGGGTTGACTCTCATCCACCTGAATACGGAACGACGTAATTGTTGTAAGCGAGTGGTGCCTCACAAATATTGTGCCTCTCTGAAGGCTTCCTCTGGATCTAAGCCACTGAGCCTTGCATTTTCGAGTGTTTGCTCTGGTCTCGGTCCCATTTTCTCAGCGATTTCTACGAACATGCCAGTTTTTGCTAGAAGCGGATCTTGGAGAAGCCGTGATCCTAAGACCTGAATTAATCGGGTGTCTTTGAGGCTAATAAAATAGTTTAGTGCCGCTTCGGGATCATCTCTTACCCAACTTGTGACGATATGGGGGATAAAAATTTCGGAGGTAAATTTGAATTTACGAATTTCATCGCTGATAAAGGATCTAATGCTGCGTAGGCTTCAAAGAAAATACTCGTGATATTGTAATTATAGAACGGATCTCGGGACTGGACACTCTTGATTAAGTCAGTTTCTAATCGATCTGTACCTGCTGCGTTAGCGAGTTGATACGTAAAAAGAATTTGCCCGAAAACAGAAGTTTGAGTGAGGATGCTATTATAATGAAATGCTACTGTTTTCTCTTCTACACCAAAATCAGGTTTTAGATAAGATGAGATATGGTTGTTTTCAAATGGCGTATTTGAGTGAGTTGTTGAGCTGGTTATTTGGCTATTAACGACATAACCTAGAAAGAAGCCCAGTACTATCAAAATGATTGAGGCTGCTATTTGCTTCATGTCGTATTGTATCCAACAAATGCTATCTTCGTCTAGCGCTCAGGCCAATGCCTAAAAATAGTAAGGTGGGCGCTGCAAATAGTATCAGAACACTTGAGACGCCGGTTTTCAAGACAGAATTACTGGGACTAGTGTTATCAAAATAAACATCATGAATAGTACCGACTGAGTAATATTTGACCAAGTCTGATGCTTGCTCTTCGGTGAGCAAGGGTATATCTGTTAGGTAGATTTGCTTGTTACTGTAGTTTACATTCCTTACTTGGTATTTATAACGTAATAGTACTTGGTAAGTGTTGTTTTTAGATTCTTGATTAACACTATTTTTTGTCATTGAGGATTCATAGATCAATGCCTTAGTTTTAGGACAAGTTTGAGTGTGGTATCCATAGGACAACGCCGAGATTATCCATATGGCCATTAGTATTCCTCCTACTAAAAGTAAGTGTGCGATGAGGTGGAGATAGCTGATCCTTTTTCTGGATAGTGTACTCAAACTTAATTGTCGTTTTTGTAAAAGGTTTATAGATAATAGCGCATGAAGTAAGCTTCCCACCTAAGCATAGTTTATTAGCTAGCTATTATTTGACGAGTGAGAATCAGATGCAGATTGAGTTGAGTACAAAAGATCTAGATTTCAGAAATGAGATTCAAGCATTTATTGAGATTAACCTTGATACCAAGGTGGCTGAGAAGGTGAAGTTGGGTTATTACCTGACTAAAGTGGAAGTAAATAATTGGACTAGAAAGTTAAATGATAAAGGTTGGGCAGCGCCTCATTGGCCCTCGGAGCTAGGAGGCCAGGACTGGACAATGATAAGACGGCATGTTTTTGATATTGAAATGCGCCGAGCCCATGCTCCGGCATTGCAAGGTTTTGGATTTAACATGGTTGGTCCTGCCATTGCCAAATATGGTACAGAAGATCAAAAAGCAACTTACTTACCAAAAATACTTGATGCCACACATTCCTGGTGCCAAGGCTATTCAGAACCACAAGCGGGGTCAGATCTTGCCTCTCTAAGAACCCAAGCTGTAGCTGATGGTGATGATTATATTATTAACGGTTCCAAAATATGGACAAGTGCAGCGGAACAGGCAGATATGATTTTTGTATTAGTCAAAACTGACATGCAGGTTAAACCACAATTAGGTATCAGTTTTTTACTTATTGATATGAAATCACCCGGAATTACGGTTGAGCCCCTGGTTGCATTTAATGGAAGGCGCTTATGGAACCAAGTATTTTTCGACGATGTGAGGGTACCAAAAGGTCATTGCCTAGGAGGGGAAAATAAAGGTTGGTCTGTTGCGAAAAACTTGTTGGGAAATGAACGACTCATGGTTTCCCGTGTTGCAGAAAATCGAAGATTATTAGGGAGATTAGCAGAAGTGCTGCAGGCCGAAGGCTTAGCTAACGATGCTTTTTCTTCTCTTGCCGCGCAAAAGTTTGCGATGTTGGATATTCGCCTCCAAGCCCTTGATGCAACTGCAGTAAGATTGCTATCTGAATTTGACGCCGGAACTACTATTGGCGCAGAACCCTCAATGTTAAAATTAAAAGGTAGTCAATTGGTACAAGATATTGATTGTTTGCTTATGGAAGCGGTTGGATATTACGGTTTACCCCTCGATTCCGGCATGCGCCAAGATATACCTATTGGGCCCGACTATGCTGACATGGTGGCAAGTGGCCTGTTTCATCATAGAGGATATACCATCGCTGGTGGCTCAAGTGAAGTGCAACATAATATTATTGCTAATCAAGTACTTAAACTGTAGGTGTTGAACGAAGTGTTGAAAGCCTTGTGGCATCGAGATCTATCGTGAAGCTATACACTCAATTTCTACGCTTGCATTAAGCGCGAGACCATTTGCGCCTAAAGCGCTTCTTGCGGGCCGATGATCGCCTAGGGCTTCAAGATAGGCGATGTTCATATCAGCCCACTGACGCATATCCCCCAAGAATATTGTACATTTAATAATCCGATTCATGCTTGAACCGTATTTTTCCAATGTCCTTTTGATGTTTAACATTGTCTGCCTTGTTTCAGCTTGAACGCCACCTTTCACTAAGGCTGATTCCCCAGGTCTCATGCCAATTTGGCCTGATAGAAAAAGTAAGTCACCAAAGGCGACCGCTTCAGAAAATGGTAAGTTGTTTTGCTTGTTTTCTTCTGCCCCTAAAATTTCTAACTGTGTTTTGGCATAACTAGATGCACTTATAAGAAGGGACATAATAATGACCAAGAAATTGTTCATACGGATTAATCTCACCTACGTAGGGTTTTATGCAGACTAACACTTTTTTGATCTAGCTCATATATTGCTAATTAACAGTGATAGAATACTTTACGTGATCAGATGAATAAGCGGAAAGTGCTAATAAACTATGTTGAAAAAAACAACCTTAAAACAGTGCTTGTCCTTGGCTTTGATTCTGCTCTTTGCTCCATTAAGTGCTGTATCCAAAATTGACAGAGATCTACGGTTAAATGAAATCCAGCTTGTAGGCAGCCACAATAGCTATAAGAAAAAGATAGATTCGGTGCTTCTATTTATGCTGAAGATTTTTGATAGCAAAATATCGACAAGTTTAGATTATGAGCACCTTACTCTGGTAGAGCAACTAGATCTAGGGCTTCGGTCTTTAGAATTGGATGTCTATTATGATCCTGTCGGTGGGCACTATAGTGCACCTTTTGGTAGTAAGTTGGGACCGTTTTCCTCTGCATATGATGAGGGCGAGGTCATGAAATACCCAGGGTTTAAGGTGCTGCATGTCCAAGACATCGATTATAGAAGTCATTGCCTAACACTTAAAATATGTCTAGAACAAATTAAAAAATGGTCTTCTGGAAATCCGCAACACTTGCCACTCGTTATTACGGTAAATCCCAAAGATGACATCATTCCTCAAGACGGATTTGATCCACCAATGGCGTTTGATGCAGGCGCTTGGAATAGTCTTGATGTTGAATTTCTAGACACACTGGCTAAACATTTAATTATTCCCGATGACATCCGCGGATTTTATAAAACGCTAAAAGAAAGTATTCTTGCGGGTTGGCCAAGTGTGAACTCACTTCGAGGGAAAGTATTGTTTGTACTTGATGCTCCTACGATAAAAAACCAGGAGTATGTTGTTGGTCACCCAGAACTTGGAGGGCGTGTCATGTTTGTTAATTTTCCAGAGCAGTCTAGTATGTCCTCTTTTCGAGTTGTAAACGATCCTATTGAAAACCTCGAATACATTAAGGGGTTGGTCCAACGAGGTTTTATTGTTAGAACCAGAGCTGACGCGGAGACCGTTGAATCTAGAAATGGTGATACTCGCCGCTTACGGTCCGCTATTAAAAGCGGCGCACAAATTATTTCTACTGATTATTACAAAATGGATGATCGGCATGGCACCTCGTACGAAGTTAAGTTCTTTGGTTCCGATTTCTTTCAATGCAATCCCTCATTGATTTCTGGCACATGCGAGCTTCATGAGTGATTAAGATCTTCTGTGCAGCATAACTAGTGAACTTCGCTTATTAGACAGTTTCTCAACAGAACGATGTTTTTTTATGGAGTTGTGACCAAATTTGATCATTAACAAGTTAAAAACGCACCATTTTGATGCATATAGGATATGGGCTTTCCCGACAATGTGCGTATTATTTATGAGGTATGTCTGGGGGGAGCCTAAATGCAATTGCTTTTAGTTTCTTGGCCTTGAAGAGCGAGATCAAAAATCACGTTTACAAGACCTATCTGACAGATTCACTTTTTTGCGACACTCGTTATTGAGTATCAGCTCGAAACAAACGGAAGTGGAGAAAATAATAGGGGGAGAGCCCGAGCAAAGCCAAGGATGATTATTCGGTCTTCAAGTTTGTCGCTCTCAAAACATTTACTTTATTCGTTTATTACAAACTACGTGATACTTTTCGTTAGTGTGGATAATATGGATTTTAAGAAACCACACTAATTTGTTATTGCAAAAGTAACTGCTACATGGCGAAGTGCTACGCGGCAACTACGACCAGAAACTGTATTACGTCATCGTATTAACTGTCTGGAGATTATTAGTGAGATATTTTACAAAAACGGCATTGGCCTTAAGCTTGGTAATACCAACGCTTTCGTTTAATGCAACTGCAGAAGAAGAAATTGAAGAAGTCGTCGTGACTGGCTCGTATTTAAAGCGCAGTCCCGAAGATTCACCATCACCACTTTCCGTATTGAATAAATCTGATCTTGATGCAATCGGTGCAACCGACATCAAGGATGTAGTAAGAAACCTTACCTTTAACTCTGGCTCAATTGGTGGTGCGTCTAACGCATTTTCAGGTGGGGATAGTTCGACGGGTAATGCGAGTGTTAATCTGCGTAATTTAGGGAATGGTGCGACCTTAGTACTTATCAACGGTAAGCGAACGGTCACGACCAATTTTGACAATATCGGAAGTGGATATGTCGACCTACAAGGCCTCATTCCTAATATCGCCCTTCAAAGAGTCGAGGTTGTTAAAGACGGATCATCAGCGCTATATGGCGCGGATGCGATTGCTGGGGTTGTCAACTTTATCACTCGAGAAAATTTTGAAGGTTTCGAAATTCAAGCCGATTATTCGGTAGATGATGAATCTGGTGAACAGACTGATAATCTGATCTCTATGATCTTGGGTATCGAAGGTGAAAACGGTCACATGGCATTATCAGCTAGCTACTTAAATCGTGGTGGATTGCAGATTGCTGATCGTTACGATACCTTTGGCCGATCCGGTATTTCTACTTTCGGACAGCCTGGGCGTTATGTTGCGCTAGGCGGGATTACAAATACGCCGAGCGCCTTCTCTGGAGGATCTGACGCCTTTGGTTCCGGAGCCGATCCTGATTGTGATTTAGTTGCAGCGGATGATGGTCCTCAGGGTACGCAAGGTTCTTTAGGTAGTCTCTGTCTTTATGATTTTTCTAGCTTCTTTAATTTAGTGATGGAAGAGACTCAGACGAAGATTCATTTAGATTCAAGCTTTGATCTTGCCGATAACGTAGAAGTTTATGCTTCTGCTAGTTTTTCAGATAATTCGTCTAGTCGAGGTAATTCTCTCTTTCCTGACGTGACGTTTGCGATTATCCCGTCGAGCCACTTTGGTTTGCAGCTTGATGCTCAACGACGCGGTATTGCGCCAGTGCCTTATTTAGCCTTACAACGCCTCTTAGGTGGTCATGCAGGTTCAAGTGTCGAAGATCGACCTATAAATACGAGTTCTTCCTACGATAGGACGGTTTATCGAATAAACACAGGTGTTACTTGGGACTTCGATTTCCGTGGCAATGAGTGGTCAATGGATTTCTCTAGTACCTATTCACAACGAGAACTAGTTGCAAGCACGCCTTCTGATACGCTGACCAATAATACCAATGCAGCTTACGTTGGATTGGGCGGCCCTTTGTGTAACCAACAAAGTGGTGTAGCAGGCTCAGGCAACCAAGGATCAGGGGATTGTTTCTATTACAACAGCTTCCAAACGAGTGTTTTTGATCCTGTAACGGGTGCAAGATGGAATACAGCAGATTCAAGTGCATGGGCGGGTGACCCGAGTTTAACAGTTGCTCAGGCAGCACTTAGATACCAAAATCCAGCGTCACTACTACAGTGGATAAAGGGTGATATTGGTACACAGACTGTGAATGAGCAGTTCGTTCTTGATTTGGTATTTGCAGGTGACCTCATGGACATCGGTGCTGGTACTGTGGGTTTGGCAGTTGGTGCTCAGTATCGACGAGAAGAGATAACTGTTGATCAGGATACTAATCTAAATAACAACAACTTTAAGTTCGTTTTTGGTGCCCAGGATTGGGAGAACGCACTAAGTTCGACTTCAGTTTTTGCCGAAATTTATATTCCACTAACAGATTGGGCTGAATTGACAATCGCCGGCCGATATGAAGACTTTGATCAAATAGGTACCAGTACTTTTGATCCAAAAGCTACCCTGATGATTCGTCCAAATGATACCGTTACCATTCGGGCATCATTCGGAAGCTCCTTCCGGGTCGCATCCTTACTTCAGTCTGGTGGTAGAGCAACAACCTTATTGAACTCAACTGATGCATTTTCTGGTACAGGCGGATTGGCATTTAGAGCTACGCTTACCGATGGTAATCCTAACTTAGACCCAGAAGAAGCAGATGCGTTTAACATTGGGCTAACTTGGATTCCTGAGGGCACACTTGAAGGTCTAAATGTGAACATCGATTATTATAGCTATGACTATTCTGATTTGATTTCACGTGAAGGGCACCAAGATTTGATTAATCTTGATAACGCACTTAGATGTCCTAACGGCTTAAATAGTGATCCAACAGCAGGTGCTCTCTGTGGTGTTTCTGACCAAAATGGAGACGGTCTTTCTGAAGTCTATAGCGTTGGCGTTGGTCTTCCAGCCAAGGTTATACGCGCACCTGATGGCAGTTTGTTGAGAACGCAGTCATCTTACTTTAATGCGCCGACCCTAGAAACTTCGGGTATCGATTTAACGGTTGGTTATGATTTCACAACAAGTAATTTGGGTGATTTCAGAACTAAGTTTGGTATCAGTTATACCCTTGATTATGATTTGGTTACCGATGCTGGCGTTAAAATTGATGGCGTAGGTAGTAGAAATGCGGGTAACAGTGTTGGTCATCCGCTTCCAGAGTTCAAAGCTAACTTTATGTTGGGTTGGGCGAATGGTGCTCATGCTGCATCTCTTACTGCTCACTACATAGACGATTATATCGATGATCTTCCACAGAGTGCTTTAAGAGGGAGTTTCATTGGGCTTGCGCCTACCATCGATAGTTTCACCACCGTTGATGTGCAGTATACTTTTGATATGCCAGAATTTGGTATCCAAGCGGAAGGATCTGTAGTAACACTCGGTGTTAAGAATGTGGCTAACAAAGAACCACCACTCGTCAATACTGATGGTGCGTTTGATGCATTCACTCATGATCCAAGAGGTCGAATTTACTACATGAGATATTTACTCAATATCTAATGGTTCAATTCCACTGACTCATCGGAGTTGGATTAGGACATAAAAAGGCGCTGAATATTCAGTGCCTTTTTTTTACATGTTCCTTGTTTCTAGTGATAAAAATTGATCAGTTAACTCTCTGGCCTGAGTCAATCTGGCCACAGGTTAATGTTATACTCAATGAAGTTGAAAAATTTATCCCCGCGAGATTTTCAAAGAAATACCTCACATTTGATACAGCCAAACATTTATATTGGCTATATGAGCGCATAGTAAAAAGGGAGCATTATGAAAACGTTTTTACAGTTAGTTGTCCTCGTAACACTAACAATAAGCAGTTTTGAATCAGTATTCGCTGATGCCGCTGCAGGCAAAGCGAAATCTGGAATCTGTATGGCATGCCATGGTGTAAGTGGTATATCAAATAATGACATGTGGCCTAATCTTGCGGGTCAAAAACGTGGTTATTTGGTCAAGCAGATCAAAGCGTTTAGAGATGGTGGTCGTGTTGATATCATGATGGCGCCGATGGTGAAAGCACTTAGCGATGAGGACATCGAAAACCTCGCTGCTTATTATTCTGAGCTTTAGTCTTACGCGTTTTTCCCCCAATCGTATACAATCTTACTGACGCAAGCGGTGAGCTTCTTCGCAGTGGGAATGTGAAGAAACTCATTCGGTCCATGTGCATTAGAATGTGGTCCTAGGACACCAGTAACCATAAATTGAGCATTGGGCAGTTTATTGGCAAGGAACTCCATAAAAGGGATACTGCCACCGCAGCCCATCGATATTGCTGGTGCATCAAAAAACATTTCAGACGCGTCTTGAAATGATTTTTCCAGTGAAGGGAGCGTTTCTGGCGCATGCCATCCCGGTGCTGCGGCATCTTGGCTAAAGGTTATTGCCGTACCATAGGGTGAATCCTCAGTAAGGAGTTGTGTTAGTTCTCTTTTTGCCTTCTCCGCATCTGTGGTGGGAGGTAACCTTAGGGCAAACTTTGCGGTTGTATAGGGTCTAAGTACATTCCCCGCGTCATCTAGATTTGGAATGCCGGCCATGCCAGTCACTTCCATTGTTGCTTGCCATGTATTGTTAAGAACAAGTTCAGTGGGATTATCTGAAATAGGTCCACTGTTGGCAGCAAAGGTATACATAGAGTTAAAATCTTCATGCAAGACTTTACCTGCTTCAATGGCTTGTGCGCGCCGCGAATCTGGTACTTGTTCGTTGAGGAAGGAGGGTAGAATAGCGCCGGTATGCTCGTTTTCTACACGCGAGAGCAATTGCCTTAATATTCTAAAGCTAGAGCCTACGATGCCGCCGGCGGCACCAGAATGAGCGCCTTGCTCAAGAACTTGCACTTTTAACTCTCCTATCAGCATGCCCCGTAGTGATGTTGTTATCCAAAGTTGATCGTAATTGCCGCAAGTTGAATCCAAGGCGATAACTAAACCAGGCTCGCCGATTTGCTCAGATAAACTATCCATGTAATGAGGTAAATCAGGACTACCACTTTCTTCTGAGGACTCGATTAAGATAACGATTCTTGGCATAGGTAAGTTTTGATCTAGCAGGGATTTAATGATGGCGATAGCTGAGTAGATAGCGTAACCATCATCGGCTCCCCCTCGTCCGTAGAGTTTGTCCTCTCGGCGTATCGCTTTCCACGGTTCAAGTCCATCTATCCAACCTTCGAATTCCGGTTGTTTATCTAGATGACCATAGATCAGTATTGTTTCATGTATCTCGCCTGGATACTCCAGTAGAAGGGTAGGTGTCCTGCCTTCCATTTCGTGCAGGTCAATACTGAGGCCTTCGACATCCTGAGATTTTACCCAGGCAATGACGTGCTGCATTGCTTCTGCCATAAAGCCATTCTCGTGCCAATCTTTATCGAACGAGGGAGACTTGTTTGGGATTTCTATATAGGTGCTCAAGCTAGATACGATGTTTTGTTCCCAAAACTGATCGATAAATTGAGACATTTTTTCTGAATTAAATTGATTTGTGTTTTCCATTAGATGTCCAATAAGAGGTTATATATCGATAGTTGGCGCAATATCCAGCTAGATTTGTCTGTTTGTGGTGGTTGGATGGACAGGAATTAATTAGCTTTACCTGATGACCACTTCGCTGAAATACTCGCGCCCAATAGTTGGCACCACCACAGGCTTCCATGACAATGCGACAGGCAGTTAGCCCCGCAATGTATGTAGCAAGTTCATTTCGTGATAGTCGTTTTTTGAGTGCGGCTTTACCTGCACCGTCTACGCGATGAAGTTGGTAAGTATTTTTCGCAAGATCGATACCCAGCGCGCTGATAGTCATATGAATCACCCATGATAGTTAAGGAATATCAAATTTGACTGCTATGTGTCGTAATGGCAACCCGCTAGCAGAGATTGGGATGGTTTATTACATTAACACCTGAACTTAGTAACAATGAACTAGATCGCATTAATTACTCGCTTAAGCTAGAACTAAACAATTTCCGATTATAATGATTTAACATTTAACAATAGTCAAACTAAACGCTGAACAGACAAAACTTGGTAGAAAAAGAGCGTTGATATAAAAAATGGAGATCAATTAATGAAAACTATCCTATGGGCTATTTGCGCCCTCATGTTAATTTCGCTGGCTTATCTTGGATTGCAAACAGCTGCTGCAGAACGAGTAGAAGTAGTAGAGTTGTATACAATAAACTCAGCGGGTGAAGAAAATGTGACCCGCCTTTGGATAGTAGATTATGATGGCTATTCGTACATACGTGCAGGTGACCCAAGGTCAAATTGGTTTCAAGACTTGCAGGAAAACTCATACATTAAATTAACCCGCGGTGAAACGACAGCCAGCTTCACTGCTAGCGCAGATGTCAACGTTAAAATGAAGGTTAATGCACTGATGCAAGAGAAATATACATGGGGTGAAACCTTCATTGGCGCAGTGTTCTCAAGAGAAAATTCAATCCCAATTAGACTTACTGTTTTGCCAGGTGCTACCAAATTAAGCAGCAATTATTGATTATTGCCATATTAATAATTCTAAAACGTACAAACAGTACCGGTTTCCCATTAAAATCGTTCAATATGTCGCGCGGCTATTCTTGCGATTAAATATAAAGCACTGCCTAGACGTCCGATAACTATAAGCAACATCTGTAAAACAGGTAGATTATTTTGTAATTCGGTTTTTGAGTTAGTCGATAAGATTTTACCTGTCAGCCTTGGGTCGGTAGTGGCCATTATTGTCTTAGACCATGAGTGGCAGCTATGAGGAGGTAGAGGACGGATTGATCAACTATTAATCAGCCATCATTCAATGTCTGTTTTGTGTTGCGAGGAGGATTGAAGTGATTCACCGGGGACATCCCAAAAGACGTTGACAATACCGTCGTTAATTTTCCCGGAAGTCCTGAGGAATCGTGAGACCTCGAACGCACTATTGTAAATATCTGGACCTACATCCCGCCAACTCGCAGGAAGTTGCAGTGAAAATCCAAAATCGTGATTAGTAACTGTCTGAAAATTGTCAGCCATTGATGTTTCCTCCATAGTAGAATTTCGGAGGAGTTGATAAGCAACAGAATAGGATTCGGCCGTCTGGGTCATGCTTGCGCGAACGCGCTTTTTGAATCGTCGGTTTTGTGTCATCTCAGCCCCCGTTTCTTAGGTATTTCATGCCCCAGCGATACACCCGAGTCATTAGACTAAAGATTTTGCTTGGAGAACGGTTTCCCTTTTCCGCTTACGGTAGATTCAGCTGAGGAGAATCGACGAGGATGCGCGTGAAGCTCGCACATGAATGTCTTCTGTTTTCTGCCAATCTTTGTCAACAGTTAAACGTCAATTGCTTCAGGCACGCCCGTTTCGGGCGGAAAAAAGACGAAAACCTCCTATTTATATAGCTATTTTTTACTATTGATAAGATTTGTTGGCAATACTAATTTGGACAGGTTCGGGTCGATAGTATTCAATGTAACTTGAAAACTAAATGGCAGGTAAGAGTAGCGAGCGGACTTGACAAGAGTGTGCCTTTTGTTGACATTCGTGACAGTTGAGACCATGTCTCCGATCAGCAGAAGGAGACGTTGGCATTGTTGCCGATCCTATAGTCGAAGTGGTTGTCTGCGTGAGTATGGTGATACTATTCCTCCGTGTTGGAATCTTTGAGGAAACAATGCCAAAAGCCATTCTGTTTGATTTAGGTGACACGGTGTTGGAAGAGCAAGCTTACAATCTGGTTCAAGGCTTCGAAGCAATTTCCAAACATTTAGCCTCAAATGTAACATTCAAGAATATGAAAAAGGCTTCTGAGACTTTTCAATCAAATACGAGTGAGTTCCAGCTTTTACAATGGCTTGACGAACATCTGGCAGAAGATGGTGTTTCTTGTGCCGCAGAAGAGGTGGAATTAATACTATGGAAAAATACAGTTTCCCTAGTACCAATAAATGGCGTCCGATCAGTTCTTGAATTTCTGTTGGAAAATGATATCCGGATTGCAGCGATCAGCAACGCGATATTCAGCTCGTCTTGCATGAAATATGAACTCAGAAAGCACGGATTGGGCGACTATTTCGAATTTGTTCTGTCCAGCGCTGACCTCGGCATCAGAAAACCCGATCCTAGAATATTCGAATTCGCATTGCAGACTCTAAAATTGGAGCCTGAGGAGGTTTGGTATGTTGGTGACAAGTGGGAAGCTGACGTAGTCGGTTCTCATGCAGCTCAAATGACGCCGGTTTGGTTTAATGACCATCTTCCTGATGAAGCAGGTATTGAACACATTAGACTCCTGCAATGGGCTGACTTTAAGGCGGTATGGAATGATCAGTGACTACCATGTCAGTGCTAAAGCAGTAATGACTCGTGGTGCCGAGGTGTTAGTGCTGCGATCAAAAAACACTCCTGACCTACCAGGCGGTAGAATTGAGGCGGGTGAGACACCCATTACAGGTTTGAACAGGGAGCTCTCAGAAGCGCTCCCCGGTATAGTCGATATTGAAATTAGGGATATTGTCGGTTGGCATCTATATAAGGCTTATCAACCGAAAGGCAAAAACCTAATTGTCCTGATCTTCAAAGTCTACGCGACTTTGCCTGATCCGATCCAATTAAGTGATGAGCATGAATCTTTTGAATGGCTGACGATTGCTGAAGCGAAAGAAGCTCTAAAACCGTTATCGATTTGCTGGAACCAAACCTTATGAGAGTCCGCTACGGGTAGTGAACTGACTTGTCAAAAGAGTGCCCATAGCTGCCATTGATTCTTACTTGGAATCTGGCAAGAATCGGACAGAAGCGGACACTTTGAGGGTGATATCTCGTACCCAAATAATAGGTGCAGTTCATCCTTTTTGATCTGATTGTTTTGCGTGACGACCATTCCACTCTTTGCTTGAGTAGGATGGTGAATAGCGTCATACCTGAGGATATAGGTGTCACCACTTTCTGTTGGCGGCCAAGTTGCGGCAGTTAATAGTTCGGGTATGAAAAGACTATGGTCAAACAAATTACGGTAAGTTTGAGGTGGTTCATATCATATCCCTATCTAATTAACCGATTCAAATTATGATGAAAACAACTAAGGCACAAGTAAAATATTGTTAACAAAATGTTAACCAATATACTCTGTCATCTACCTTGTCATGCACTCAATAAAATGTATGAGTGTTGGTTCGGAGGAGGTGTCTGCCAACATGGCTGCGCTAATGGAAAACTCCATTGTCATCGGGTGATCGATTGAACATAGCGCGCCTGACTCTATATTGTGGGCTACTGCTGATTCAGGTGCGGTTGTGATCATGTCTGAGTCAAGCACCATTTCTATGCAAGCTGTTTGACTCAGTAGTTTGTACTTGGGGAAATTCCGCTCTGCGAGAACGGTCTGTTGATCCTTAGATAAGCTGGATTCAAAGGCCGTATCAAATCCTGCGACTACCCAATCAAATTCCAACATGTCTTCGAGTGTCCTTGCTGTTTTGAGGACAGGATGCCCGGCGCGGATTATAATTTTGTAAGGTTCTTCATAGACCAGTTTAACTTTGAGTCGATTCTGATGTACAAGACCTTCGATTGTACGGTCATGAAACACCAGCAGATGAATTCGACGTTGCACCAGTTCTTCGACAGCCAGAGCTGGCGGCATCGTCTGTACTGTCACCCTCGTATTTGGAAAAGTTTTTCGAAACAAGACAAGCGCTGGTTGAATCACGGTATCGATCACGGCTGGACCACAGACCAACCTGATTTCCCTCTCTCCTTGAATCGTTTCTGCCTTAACATTTTCGGCAAAACCCAATAGGTCTTCCGCCTTAACGTAAAGACGTCGACCGGCTTCCGTTGGTGCGACATGTTTTGTAGTTCTGTCCAGCAATTTGATGTTCCAGTCGCTCTCAAGTTTCTTAACGCTCTTTGTGATTGCTGAATGGGTTAGCCCGAGCTCGTCGGCGGCTTTCGAAAAACTCCGATAGCGGCACACAGCTTGAAAATGTTTTAAAAGACGCAGATTAATAGACATGTTCCATTTTGTAACAAATAAGATCTTATTAATCAATTGTTTTCATTAGTTTATATGGGTCAAATAGGTGTTAACAGTTTGTTTTCTCTATTTCATAGACAACAGGACGATCAAGATGCCCCTCGAAGAATTTATCAAGATAAATGCAACTGAAATCGCACTGCCATTATTTTTTTCACTCATTTTGCTAGAAGCTGTGGCAGTTCGTTATCTTGTTACCACGGCTGAGAATGATCTTAAGGACAGCTTGACCTGCTTGTTCATGGGGATATCCAGTGCGTTTATTAATGGAACTGCGGCTTTCATTTCACTGGGCTTATTGTTTTGGGTAGCGCAATTTCAGATATACCAAATCCCCTTAAGTATCGGTGCCATCGTTCTGTGTTTTATTCTCGATGATTTTCGATACTACTGGCACCACCGCTTTGCACATCGATGCCGTTGGTTTTGGGCTATGCATGTAGTGCATCATTCCAGTCAGCGATATTCTCTTTCTGTCGCTTTCAGGCAAGCCTGGACTAAACATTTCAAAGGCATCATCGTGCTAAAGGTGCCTTTGGTCTTGATAGGGTTTGATCCTATTCTTGTTATCTTTTGTGGATTTTTGATTGGCTTCTATCAATTTTGGATCCATACGGAAGTAATACAAAAAATGCCCACTTGGTTTGAAACCATTTTTAATACGCCCTCGCATCACCGTGTCCATCATGGTCGAAACCCTAAATATCTTGATGCTAATTACGGTGGGACTTTCATTATATGGGACAGGATTTTTGGCACTTTGGTAGAAGAAGACATAGATGATCGGCCAGAATATGGATTGGTCACCAATATCAATACTTATAATCCTTTGAGAATTGCTTTCCATGAATATATTTCAATTTTCAATGACTTTAAGACGAGTAATATTTCTTTGAAGTCGCGCCTACTGTATTTGTTAGCGCCGCCGGGTTGGAGTCACGATGGTTCACGAATGTCATCTGATGAACTTAAAGCTCAAGCTTTGATGATGGATGCTGAACTCCTTAGTAAGCCCGCTCTATGATGGGTACTAACTACGCAGTAAGTGAAGCGGTGTTGTTAGCTATTGCCTGCTGGGCAACTATCAAACTATGTCGCAAGTCTCAGTTTACCGCTGCGGTTGCTGCCTTTTTGTTTGGTCTTGCAGCAGCGATTGGAACCTGGCGTTTTGCCACGGGTGCTGTGACGCAACTGGCTACCTTCCATCAAACTATATCGCAATTCGGAGGAATAATTGGCTTGGGTTTGTTCGCTATTTGTTTTTTTCGTCTCTCAAGCCTTGGGCCTTTGAACAAGCCAGTCCCAGGAATTATAGGGCTTGCAACTGCACTCTTTACTATTACTGCCTTTGTACTGCCAGGGTTTTCGCCGATATTTGTGATCATTCTGTCACTGATCGGCATACTCAGTGTGTTTTTACTGGAAGAAAAAAATAGTTGGCAACAGCTTGGACCTGCTGCCGTGTATGGAATATTTCTTGCCAACCTGCTGTTTATACGTAAAGCACCTTGGCTTGATCCTGTTGTTAGCTGGCACGCTTTTCATCTTGTACTTGCCATCTGGTTAATGCTGACGACGCGCCTGATA
>JBLHIH010000068.1:0-19123 GCA_047616645.1 Flavobacterium sp.
CAAGCTGAAAGCTTTTTCCAATATAAGGATTGAGATGAACTTCGGTTTCCCCTAAAGGAAGGTAATAATCAACCGGTTCATTCAGTGTAGTGGTCATCTTTTTTATTAATCCGCGCATAGGCCAAGTCTAACATTATGTATGCGCTTATGTATGGACTAGTGTATGAATAGATGAGTAGCAGGTCGCTATCTATGCGAGTACAATCGCGTTCCAATACCGAAAACTGTGTGAGCAAAAATATGAAAGATGGCCAACCAAAATCTATTGAACTAAGAGACTATGAAGTACCTGGTTATTTAATAGAAACTACCCATCTTCATTTCGATATTGATGACGAAGCTACAATAGTCACCGCTCACCTAAAAATGGTGAAGAACCCTGCCTCAACTACCACCCGTTCAGATTTGTTGTTAAATGGTGGCCCCGGTCTTGAGACAAAATTAATAAGCATTGATGGACGAGAGTTGCTCTCAAATGAGTATGCGATCACGTCCGACGACTTGACGTTATTTTCTCTGCCGGATGCCTTTGAACTTAAAACGCAAGTGAAAATTAAACCTCAAGACAATACAGCCTTAGAAGGTTTATACCAATCTGGCGATATGTTCTGCACCCAATGTGAAGCAGAAGGTTTTAGAAATATTACTTGGTTTATGGATCGACCTGATGTGATGTCGAAATATACCACGACGATTAGAGCAGATAAGAGCAAGTTTCCCATACTGCTTTCAAACGGGAATGAGATTGCACGGAAAGTTGATGGGGATAAGCAAGAAGTGAGTTGGGAAGACCCCTTTAAAAAGCCATCCTACCTATTTGCTTTGGTAGCAGGAGATTTAGAACATATCGAAGATAGCTTTACGACGAAAAGTGGGCGTGAGGTTACATTACAAATATTCACCGAAGCGCACAATATAGATAAATTAGATCATGCAATGACATCCTTGAAAAATTCAATGGCATGGGATGAAGCAGTTTATGGTCGTGAGTATGATCTTGATATTTTTATGATTGTTGCGGTTGAGAGTTTCAATATGGGCGCGATGGAAAACAAAGGGCTCAATATATTTAATACGTCTTGTGTCCTAGCTCGCCCAGATACGACGACCGATGCGGCCTATCAACGTGTTGAATCTGTCGTTGCTCACGAATACTTTCACAATTGGTCTGGTAATCGTGTGACTTGTCGCGATTGGTTTCAATTGAGTTTAAAAGAAGGCTTTACGGTACTGCGTGATCAACAGTTTTCATCGGATATGGGTTCTGCACCTGTTTGTAGAGTTCAAGATGTAGCCGTTTTACGAAGCGCCCAATTTCCAGAAGATGCAGGCCCTATGGCGCATCCCATTCGCCCAGATTCTTATATTGAGATTAATAATTTCTATACAGCCACGGTATATGAAAAAGGAGCTGAAGTAGTACGAATGATTCGTACTTTGCTCAATCCAATTGAATTTCGTAAAGGCACCGACCTCTACTTTGATCGACATGATGGAGATGCCGCGACTACCGAAGACTTTGTAAAGGCGATGGAGGATGCCTCTGGTATTGACTTAACGCAATTTCGTCGTTGGTACAGTCAGGCGGGTACCCCCACGCTTACTGTCACGAGTGAGTTTGATGAACAAGCACAGTCATTTAGACTTAATGTCCACCAATACAGCAGCCCTAGCGCCCGTGAAGGCGATCAAGAAAAAGCGCCATTACATATGCCCTTGGCTGTCGCTTTGCTTGATGCGAACGGTGATGACATGAAAATAGATAATACTAGCGTGGTCGAGGCGAAAAAAAATATTGCAGGTATTCTTGATGATAATCAATTAACAGTAATATTGAATTTGAACGAAAGAGAACAAAGCTTCATTTTCAATAACATCAAAACCAAGCCCATTCCCTCTTTGCTACGGGGTTTTTCCGCACCGGTAAAATTAAAATACGAATATACACGTGACGAGCTTCTTTTTTTAAGCAGTTTTGATTCGGATGGTTTTAATCGATGGGAAGCTGGGCAGAGATTGGCAGTTGATGTTATTCAGGATGTGATAGAACAAATTCAGAACAATACAGAGGCTTCAGTTGATGATCGTCTCATCAAAGTGTGTAGCAATGTATTAGATCAAGTCATTGAAGATGATCAAGGTGATTCTCCTAAAAAGGAGAAAATCGATAAGGAAATGCTCGCCAGCATGTTGATTATGCCAATGGAAAATTACTTAGCAGAGCTTATGGACATTGCGGATATAGATGCGATTCATCAAGGGCGAGAAATAGTGAGGCAAAAAATTGCTGATAGCTTAAAGGGAAAATTGTTGAGTGTTTATAAACTAAATAGCTCACAAAAAACATATGAGCCAATTGCGCAAGATATTGCCCAAAGGGCAATAAAGAATGTCTGCCTATCTTATTTAATGTTGGGTGATGAAACAGAATACCTTCAATTGTGCCTCTCGCAATTAGCCTCATCTAATAATATGACTGATACAAGTGCTGCCATCAGAGCATTGGTAAATTCCTCTTCAAAAGAGGCAGTTGCAGAACAAGATAAGGCACTTGAGACCTTTTATAATCGTTGGAGTGACGACGCGCTCGTCATTGATCAGTGGTTTGCCATTCAAGCCAGCTGTACATTACCGGGAGCGATTGATAGGGTAAAAAAACTCATGAATCATGACGCATTTACCATGAAAAACCCTAATCGAATGCGGGCCCTGGTCGTCTCGTTTTCTTTCTTGAACCATGTGGGGTTTCACAATAAGGATGGCTCAGGATACGAATTTCTTGCTGACAGTGTGATTGAACTTAACGGTATTAATCCACAAATGGCAGCAAGAGTTTTATCACCGCTAACCAGATGGCGAAAATATGATGCGGATCGCCAGGGTTTGATGAAAGAGCAGCTTGAGCGAATTCTAGCAAGTGAAAATTTATCTCCCGATGTATTTGAGATTGCTAGCAAGAGCGTGTAGTGCTAAATAAATTCAGACCGGATTGAGACTTGCCGCTAAGGCGGCAGACTTGGTCTGTTGTAGTTGTATGTTGTCTACTTCGACTAACAACTTAACTAAATTACTTCCCTTCCAAGAAGTGCTAGTCGTTTCAGAATAGAGTGATCTTTCTAAGTGCTTGATCTCTTCACTGAAATTACTGTTGTTAACGATTTTAAGTAAGTGGGATGTTGATTCAATTTTCGGGTATTTTGTCTTACCCCAGATGAACAAACTATTTAGGATGTGTTCACTTTCATTATTCCGGCACTTGCGTAATAATTCTTTGAACAATGCGGACTGATTGGTTTGAGGCGCTTGAGCGGGTTCATCTTGTTTCTTAGCCACTCGAGGTTTGTGCCACCAAAGTAATAATGTGCCTAGCCATAAAACGGACATCAAAGCGGCGACCATTTTCCAGAATGGAGAAGATGAGGCGGATTCCTTGGCGTTTGCAATATGCTCTTGATTGACCTGTAGTAACTGTGTCTGTTGAGATTGTTGAACATTATTTTGTACAAGCCCGCTGACTTCGTAACGACCCTCAGGAACAATGGCAACTTCCATCTTATTTGTATCTGTATTCCACCAAGGCAATCTAATTTCTGGGATGACCATGGTGCCAGGTTGAGTGGGAACAATACCTATTGTCATTACCTTAGTAGAGCTAATGCCGCTGTTAGTAATTTCTTGGGTTTCAAGGGGAGGGTCTTGGTAGGTCTTTGCCCCTTCAATTTCAATACCGCTTATGGGTGGGATTAGTGTAACGGCGAGTCCCGTCACTTTTAAAGTCAGTGTTCGATTTATGGGTTCACCTATGGTGAATGATGGTTGCTCACTATCCCAAGATTCAAAGAGTTGTAAGGATTTTGCGGGTAACCAATCTCCTCCCGCAAAGACTTCTGGTTTTGGTTTTACATTTATTTCGTGAGAACTGGAGCTTGTGCCAACTTGTTCTCTGTTTGAGAAAAAGCCATTGCCACTACGAACGCCGGTAAATGATTGTCGAGGAATCGTAAATCCCCCGCTTCTTTGTGGAAAGATCGCATATCTTTTTTCTAAGACATAGAAACGACGACCATTATCAACCGTATCGTAGCGTCGCTCATCTTCGAGGGTTTCAACAATTGCATTTTCGAAAACGGGTGGTGCAGGGAAATTACCACTAATATTTTCGACATAAAGCAGTTTAACAGTATATAAAATTTGACCTTGAACATAGACTTCATCTGAACTAACCGAAGTCTCCAAGAGAACATACTGATCCATGCGGCGCTTCATTTCCTCAGTCTGTGGAACCACAGTAATCACTATCGGGTTAGATTGTTCAGTACCATAGGCGAATCCAGGGATGTTAATAGTTCCTAGACGACGGGGTCTTAGCAGTAACTCCCATGTTGTACTGGATAGATTAACCCGTTGACCGTTGGTGATTGACATTCTTCTTTCTGAGTTTGGTCCGTTCACCCGTAAAACTTCGAAGTCCTTACTCAATACGCCTAAGTCAGGTTGGCCTGTTACCGTTTCGTTTTCAATCTTGATCACTAATTTGAGTACGTCTGCATCACTGAGCTGAGTACGATCAACAGTTACAACGAGTTTGGCGATTGCCACGCTCGACGCCGCGAGGCAAAAGATCAGACAAATTAATATTCTACCAATTGGACGATTCATCTTTGTGTTTTCCATCATTCTTGCTGTCATATTGCATTTTGAATTTACGCCGTAACAATCCGCCTGGATCGTCGGGTACCCGTCTCAACCATTGTTGTAGTGCTTGCTCTTCTTCCTCGTTCAAGGGTTCCGGTTCTGCATCTGAAGCCTGTTGGTCTTTAGCCTCTTGTTCCTGCTTTTCTTCTTCTTCGCTTTCCTCAGAATCTTTTTGTTTCTCAGCTTCCTTGTCCTTAGCGTCTTCGTTTTCCTCTTGGCCTTGCTGCTGATCGTCTGATTCTTGATCTTGATTTTGTTTATCTTGGTTTTTATTTTCCTGATCGTCTTTGCTTTCTTCGTTTTCCTCCGACGCTTCGTCGTTCTGCTCGCTTTGTTCACTCTCTTGAGATTCTAATAATTTCTCGATGAGTTGTTTATTAAAACTAGCGTCTTCGTTATTTGGATCCAAAGCAAGCGCTTGTTCATAGGCTTCAATTGATTCCTGGTAGCTACCTTGTTTTGCTAAGGCGTTGCCGAGATTGAAATGACCGTCACTGGTATTAGATTGATTAAATTCTGCTTGCGCTGCATCAAAGCTCTCATGCTTGTAATGTGCCGTTCCCTTCCATTGCGGATTCTCAAATAGAGACGCTGCAGTTTCAGCATCGCCCATTCTCAATGCTTCTGCGGCCTGCTGGTTTTTTGTTTTCCATAAATCGTCCCAAAGTGAGGCTTCGGCCGGTGGGCTAGGTAAAAAACACACAAAAAAGATTGACCATATCCACCCGCGCCTAAAACTAAAGGCAGCTAATGGTAACAAGATGATGAGTATCCATGGACCTTCTTCAAACCAAATATCAAAGTCTCTCTCTATTTCACGAAATGCTACATCCTCTAACAAGGCTTGTTCTGCTAACAAGTAAGTAAGGTCATTATCATCTAGTCGCATTTTGGCAAATCTACCGCCAGCAACGGTCGCGAAATCTTCGAGTGCTGCAAAATTAACGCGTGGTCTGATTACCTTACCGTCACCATCTCGTTCTAGTGCGCCATCAATTTCGAAGGTTTCCGAAGGAATAGTGCCTCCATCTCGGGTACCGACGGCGAGAACAGAAACGGGATATGCGTTTCTAATGCCTCGAGCAAAGCTCTGAGCTTGAGCGGCGTCTCGGATTTCGTCTGTGATGATTAATATACGACCGCTCATCACTCCAGCATTTATGAAAAGAGACTCAGCAGATTTTAATGCCGGGGCTAATTTGCTACCCGGTGCGGGCATTATCTCTGGCGTGATCACAGGAATCATTTCAGCTATTGTTCTTGTGTCATCGGTGAGCGGCGTGACAGTATGCGCATCCCCCGCATAAACTATTAATGCTGTAACACCCTCAGTTCGTTGATCTAACAAATCAAGTAATTTTCTGCGCGCTCTAACAAGGCGGTTAGGTTTAACATCAGTTGCGTACATTGAGCGAGTAAGGTCGAATATAATGACCAGTGCGTCTTCTCGTTCGTGTACGGGCTGGGGTGTTTTCTCCCAAACAGGTCCTGCCAATGAAATAATGGCTAAGCACCAAGCCAAGAGAATGAGGTACAAGGGGTTTTTGGTAACGGTAGACGTTACATCTTCTATTAAGTGGGGCAAAAGGTCAGGGTCTATTGTTTTTTCCCAATTCGATCCCATTCCTTGACGAAATTTTATGATCGTAAAGAGCAAAATGGCAGGTATGAGTGCATAAAACCACTCGGGCCTAAGGAAATGAAATTGTGCTAACAAGGCTGGGAAATCAAACTCACTCATGCGCCTTGCCTATCTGAACGTGCGCTTTTAGGCTCTCTATTCGTTCTAGACAGTTGATTGCGAAACCAAGTTGTCACCTGAGGATGACTGAGCACCACAATAAAACTTGCTAGCAGGGCAAATGCCAGAGGCCAATAGAACAAAGACTTTATCGGCCTATAGGTTTCTGTATCCTGTTCAATGGGTTCGAGTTTATCCAGCGCTTCATATATCTCGGACAACTCGCTGCTATCACGAGCGCGTTGATAGATGCCGCCCGTTGTCTCCGCGATTAGGGTAAGTACTTTTTCATCAAGTTCTGACGATGGGTTAATTGTTCGATTAAATAACATGCCCTGAATCACTAATTCATCAGCGCCAAATCCTATCGTGTAGATTTTTACGCCTTCTTTTGCCGCAATTTGCGCTGCCTTTATTGGTTCGATTTCGCCTACGTTATTTCTGCCGTCAGTGAGCAATATAACAACGCGACTATCTGCAGGTCTCTCGTGAAGCCTTTTAACCGCTAATCCAATAGCATCTCCAATCGCAGTTTTGCCACCCGCAATTCCGAGGGGAGTCTCTTCCAAAAGTGATCTCACAGTTTTACGATCAAATGTTAAAGGTGTCTGTAAATAGGCTTCCGTCCCGAAAAGGATCAAACCAAGTCTGTCTCCCTTTCGCCTTTCGACAAAATCTCCAATAACCTGTTTTACAATGTCTAGTCTGGTTACTTTTTGACGATGTAGAACCATATCTTCTGTGCCCATGGAACCTGATATATCAACAGCAAGAAGCAAATCGCGACCATTTGAGGGGAGTTGAATAGGTTCACCAATCCACTGAGGTCGACTTAAAGCTAAGACAAGCGCGACCCAACATAAAACGAGAAGCAGTCGGCGTAGCAAGTGCCGGGAGTTTCTTGCGCTGGTATTACTGTCGAAGGCGCTTGCGGATTGAAAAAAAGGTACTCTAAGCGCGGCCTCCTGTTTCTTTGTTCTGGGTACAATGAAATAGATCATCAGAGGAATAGGTAACATGAGTGCAGCAAGTGGCCATAGAAATTCTATCATTGGTTTTGCCTGCTATGAACCTTTATCCATTGACTACCAATGTCGTGTAAGCCTAAATAATCAAATTCAACTGTCTGCGAATAATTACCCTCGATGAGAACTTGCCCGCATCCCATACTAAATTCTTTTGTATTGCCGCTGTGGTCAAGGAAGGCAACCCAACTCTCTCCAGTCAGACTCGCAACTTCGTTTCGAGAGAAGCATGAAAAGCAGATGCGTTTTAATAATTGGCTATATTGTTCTAGGTAGTCAATGGAATCAGGTGCTTGTTCGTAGTCTACTTTTAATTTTTCGAGGGCGCGTAATCCTTCGCGCCGATATTGATTCTTCTTCCAAAAGCGATAAAGAAGAACAAACAAATAGGATATGAGCGCAAAGCAAAGTAAAGCGAGAATCCACCAACCAGGTGCAGGTGGCCAATTCTCAATTGCACCGGGCAGATGTAAATCCCTAAGCTGGGCAAGTGGGTCAGTCTGGGCGGGATCAGCCATTTGTGGTTGTGCGACGGCCATTATCGCTTTACTCCATTGTGGGCGCGGTAAGCTGAGGCTAGCGTTGATATCAAGTCATCCGTTGTACTTAGCTCGAAGAGGGGTGACTTAAGCTTACTAAATTCCGTTTTAATCACACTCAGCCTATCTAAATAACTAGCATGGTATTCGTTACGTCCGCTGCGGTCAGCGGTGTTTATTTGTAGACGTTGTTCTCCGTTGCTAATGGTGTAGAGGTCGGGTTGAGGTAGATCTCTCTCCATTTGATCAGAGATATGAAGGCCAATTAAGTCGTTGTGTCGGCTCAGTTGTCTCAAGTGTAGTAAGGCATCTGAATGTAGATACTTGAAATCACTTATGATGATGACGGTACTACCATGTTTTGATACACGCCTTACATTCTTCAGTGCTTCTGAGAGATAATTTGTATCGTGTACGTTTCCTGACTTACTCAATGCTTGATTAAAATCGGCAATTTCATGAAGTAAACGTAAGACTGCGTGTTTATTTCTGCGAGGGCGAACTTCACGATGTTTATTGTCTGAAAAAACGATGCCACCAACGCGGTCTCCATTGTCTAGAGATATCCAAGCGACTAATGAAGCAAGTTGAGCAGCTATAACAGACTTAAATGCCTTTTGAGATCCAAAAAACATAGATTGTGATTGGTCGACTAATACTAGAACCGGTCGCTCTTTTTCTTCCTGAAATAATTTGGTATGGGCGATTTGGGTTCTAGCAGTGACCTTCCAATCGATAGTTCGAACATCGTCCCCAGGTTCGTATTTACGCACTTCTGCAAAATCAATTCCCCTACCACGGAAATTTGAGGAGAGCATGCCGGCCATCGGATTGCTGGATTTGTTAATGGTAACGGATTCAATTTCTTTGGCAGCATGTCGAAACCGAATTAAGTCGTTAATGTCGGTGTAGGCACCTCCCTTAGCGAGAAAATGATGATGGGGAATATTACGGCTCATCAGATTTAAGTTGTCGCCACTCTTTCGACAAGGGTATCGATGATTTGATCAGAGTCGATTCCTGTTGCCTCTGCCTCAAAACTGACAATAAGTCGATGTCTAAATACATCATGGACAACAGCTTGAACATCGTCTGGACTGACAAAGTCCTTTCCAAGTAAGAAGGCGTTAGCGCGCGCGCAGATGTCTAGGGAAATGGTTCCACGGGGCGAGGCGCCGTAGTCCAACCAATTTGCTAGATCATCACCGTAGGCCCCAGGATTACGTGTTGCCATGGTTAGCTGAACTATATATTCCTCTACGACGGGAGACATATGCATGGATAGTATTTCTTTACGCGCCGCAAATATGGTGTCTTGCGTAATCTTTGGCGGATTAGTTTCGTAAGTTTTATCAGATAAACTTTCATTTCTTACGAGTTGTAAAATACTTCGTTCTGAAACGGCATCGGGATAATCAATATTTACCTGCATAAGAAATCGGTCAAGCTGTGCTTCGGGTAGCGGATAAGTACCTTCTTGCTCTATTGGGTTTTGAGTGGCCATGACTAAGAATAATTCGTTTAGTGTGTATGATTGTCGTCCGACACTCACTTGGCGTTCTGCCATTGCTTCTAGCAGTGCCGATTGTACTTTCGCCGGTGCACGATTAATCTCGTCAGCCAATACAAGGTTGTGAAAGATTGGGCCTTTTTGAAATTCAAAAGTACCTTCTTGTGCACGATAAATTTCAGTGCCTGTAATATCAGAAGGCAGCAAATCAGGAGTGAATTGAATTCTGTGAAAATCTCCTTCAATACCATCTGCCAAAATTTTGATGGCTTTGGTTTTGGCAAGTCCAGGTGCGCCTTCGACTAAAAGGTGACCGTCAGCGAGCAGGGCAACTAAAAGCCTATTGACAAGTTTTTCTTGGCCAATGATTTGATTAGAAAGCCATTTTTCTAGTGTTAATATTTCTTCACGGTTTTGACTAGAGTCTTGCATAGGTCGTTATAATCTTCCCTTGATTTGTGATTGATATGTTACAGCCTACGGCTGGCATTCGTTACTGCTTTCTCAGAATTAGCATGGGGCTAAATTGTTCTCGCATTTCTGACCTCAACCTCAAAAATTAGTTCCACCTAATATTCTATTTCTACATACAAATTCAGACATTATTGGTCTTTAATCAAGTACATAAAAGCGCAGCGTAGACTAAACTGAAAGTAGATCGATATCCAGTTTCAAGCACATTTATCCGCTTTGTTTTTATTCGCCTTGATTTCAAACATTTCAAGAAGAGAAAAATAAAAACAAAATACTTGTATTGATTTGAATTATGGGATGATATCAAGATAGAGGATTTGCTAAAATGAGGAGTGAGGTCAGAGGCTTAAAGTTTCTCTCAAAAGGCAGTGTAGATAATACAAGGAATATTCGATGACCAGAATCAAGGTTGATGATAAAGCCGCTTTCCAAACCGGAATAAGCAGGCGACTAAACACTAAATCTGGGGGTTCAATAAAAGACTTCGCGAAGTATTTCTTTGCAGATTTGTCAATCTCGGACATTAACCAACGAGAATGGGAGGATGTGCTGGCTAGCCTGCGTTCTAGCTGGAAATTCTATAAAGGGTTTCGTGGTGCGAAATCACAAATTAGGATAGTGCCGAGTGAAGGAAACCTACTGGTCATTGAAATTGCCAGTGTTAATCTTCCTTTTCTTCTTGATTCCATTCGACTAGAACTAAAGCGCTTAAACTTAATACTCGACGATGTACAGCAATGTTTGATGGGGGTTGTACGAAGTAGTCGTAAGGTAATGATAAGTGACGCCGTTGAGATTAATGAAAGTCTCATCAGGTTGGAAATTGAATCGAGTGGCGCACCGGCAAATTTAGGCGATTGCATTGCAGAAGTAATCGAAATTGTAAGGCAAGTAGTTGAAGACTTTGCTCCGATGCGAAAGCAGCTATTGTTATGGAGTGATGATTCGACATTTAAAGTCAATCAGGGGGAAACATACGAACTGCTTAGATGGTTTTATGCAAACAACTTTACATTTCTCGGGTATGAAGAACATAAAAGGGACAAAAACGGCAAGTTAAGATTATTACCAAGATCAAGAATGGGCCTTTCTCGGTCGGGAATGTCTGCCGATGGTATGTCACTGACTGTACCTGAGGGTGTGTTAAATATTGAAAAGTTACCGATTAAGAGTCGAGTACATAGACCCGCTTATCTGGATTCAATCACAATATGTGAACGAAAAGGCAAAAAAATAATGCGTATTTGCCGCTTCGTTGGCTTATTTACGTCTACTGTATACAACTACAATCCCATCAAAATTCCTTTGGTTAGACAGAAAATAGCGAATATTTTTTCCGAGTCAGATGTTATTCCGTCAAGCCACAAGGGCAGGGAAATCAGTCGAATTATTGAGGTTCTGCCTCGAGAAGAATTATTTTTTGCGGATAGTGATGACTTGCAACAATTGGTCACGAAGATATTTGCCATGCAAGAACGTCGCTTAGTTCGAGTACTGCTGAGACAAGATAACTATTTTGCAAATTGCATTATATATGTGCCAAAAGATACCTATGACACTGAATTGAGAATTCAAATCCAGGATGAATTAGCATCAACATTTGATGCTTCTGAATTAGAGTTCGCAACATACTTTTCTGAGTCTGCGCTAATCCGTATCCATTTCACCCTCAGAATCAGTGGCCCTAAAAAGATTGACTTGAACCTATTGGAGCAAAAAATCCTTCAATTAACGCGGTCTTGGTCTGATGATCTACAACAGATTTTGTTTGCACAACACGAATCGATTGAAGCGGAGAGGTTATTTCAAATCTACCGAAATGTTTTTTCTCCTGGGTACCGGGCAGATTTCTCAATCGGTAGTGCTTATGGTGATCTGCACTATATTGAACAACTATCCGAGGACTATCCACTGGCCCTAAAATTTTATGAAGTTGAGGAAGGTGGGAAACAGAGCATCCGATTTAAACTTTATCACTGGGGTGGCGCCTTGCCGCTTTCCGATGTCATACCGATATTGGAGAATCTTGGGGCGAAGACAATAGAGGAACATCCATATGAGTTAAGCCGGCAGGGTGAAGAAGTGTGGATTCACGACTTTTTGCTTGAACTTATCGTGACACCGGGTGGTGGTTTTGGCGCGCTACAGGCAATTTTCGAAGAGGCCTTTAGTGAAATTTGGCGCCACGGAAAAGAAAACGATTCTTTCAATAGACTTGTCACAACTGCGGCCATGAATATCAGGCAAGTTGGTTTGATTAGAGCGTATGCTAGATACTTTGGCCAATTACAAAGTGGTAGTAGCCAGCAGTTTATCGCAGATTGTGTTAGCCGCTATTCTACAATCACATTAAAACTCTTTGATCTGTTTGAGCGCCGTTTTAATCCACTATCCACTGAGTCAGGCGCGAAGCGTCGTATGGCCCATCAAAAAATTCTCGATCGTGTTGCTGAAGATGTTGTTAATTTAGGAGACGATCGCGTCTTGCGTGGTTTTGTTGAGTTGATACTGGCTACTCAACGGACAAATTATTTCCAGAAAGATGGCAATGATCAACCAAAGGATTATGTGGCCTTAAAGTTTTTGCCGGGACAAATCTCCGAAATGCCTGAACCAAAACCCGCATATGAAATTTTTGTTTATTCCCCCCGCGTTGAAGGCGTGCATTTGAGAGGAGGTAAGATAGCGCGCGGTGGATTACGTTGGTCTGATAGAACCGAGGATTATAGAACGGAGGTCTTGGGACTAGTGAAAGCTCAGCAGGTAAAAAATTCAATTATTGTTCCGGTTGGCGCAAAAGGTGGGTTTCTCCCCAAGTGGTTGCCAGAAAATGGTAACCGCGATGAAATCATGGCCGAAGGCATAGCTTGTTATAAGATATTTATTCAAGGTTTGTTAGATCTGACAGATAATTTAGTACTTGGAGAAGTAGTAAAACCTATTGATATGGTGTGTTATGACGAAGATGACTACTACCTTGTTGTCGCAGCTGATAAGGGAACTGCGACATTTTCAGATATTGCTAACGACTTAGCTGAATCCAATGGTTTCTGGCTAGGTGATGCTTTTGCCTCTGGCGGAAGTATTGGTTATGACCATAAGGCTATGGGCATTACTGCAAAGGGTGCATGGAAATCAGTTCAACAGCACTTTAGAGATATGGGTAAGAATATTCAAAAAGACGATTTTTCAGTCGTCGGTATTGGTGATATGTCTGGAGATGTATTTGGTAATGGCATGTTGTTATCAGAACATATTTGCTTAAGTGCTGCATTTAATCACATGCATATTTTTGTAGATCCAAACCCAAATGCGGAACGAAGTTTTAAAGAGAGAGAACGTTTGTTTCAACTACCTCGCTCTTCTTGGTCTGACTATAACGAAAAGTTGATATCTAAAGGTGGTGGGGTTTTTAGTCGTACGGCAAAGACAATAAAAATCAGCAAGGAAATGCAATCCTGTTTTGATATTGTAGAGTCTGTCTTATCTCCAAATGAGCTAATGACTTATATTTTGAAGGCAGAGGTTGATCTTTTATGGAATGGCGGCATAGGCACTTATGTTAAAAGTCGAGTTGAGTCACATTTAGATGTTTCGGATAAAGCCAATGACAATATTAGAATTGATGGTAGTGAACTTCGCTGTAAAGTCATTGGTGAAGGTGGAAACTTAGGCATTACCCAGTTGGCAAGGATTGAATATTCCCTTAATAAGGGGGTTTGTTTTACAGATTTTATCGACAATGCCGGTGGCGTAAACTGCTCTGATATCGAAGTTAATATTAAAATATTGCTTAATCAGTTATTGGAGAGTGGAGATCTTAATTCAAAATCACGAAATACCTTGTTACGCCAAATGACGGGAGCTGTTTCTAAGTTGGTTTTAGATAATAACTATCGCCAAGCTCAAGCGATAAATTTGATGAACTATCAATCCAAACGTAGGGGCCAAGAATACGCGCAGCTAATGCGTAGCTTGGAAGAACAGGGTAAGTTAAATCGGCGACTAGAATTCTTACCTAATGAAGAGGAATTACAAGAAAGGGGTGCGCGAGGCGAAAGCCTGACTGCCCCTGAATTAGCTATTTTAGCGAGCTATGTTAAAGGAATCCTAAAGCAGGATTTAACAAATACAGATCTTGTAGAGAACGAATATATCGCGAAAGAAATGAGGGATGCCTTTCCGCAGATTTTGACAAAGAAATACCCCAATGCACTATCCGAACACAGATTAAAAAGAGAGTTAGTCGCCACTCAGCTTGCCAATGGCATGATCGATTATATAGGTATGATTTTTGTCACGCGTATGAAGGAATCTACCGGAGCGAGCACAGCTGAGGTGGCAAAATCTTATATCGTTGCACGAGATGTCTTTGCCCTAGAGGATAGATGGCGAGAAATAAGTGATCTAGATTATAAAGTGGATCATAAAATACAAAAAGAAATGATGATGGATTTACGTCGCCTCGTTCGCAGGATAACCCGCTGGTTATTACGAAATAGAAGACGGGGTTTAGATCTCAAAACTGAGATTCCGGTTTTTCAACATGTTTATCAAAAACTTTTTGGTCAATGGCAAGACTTACTGACAGGTAAAGAATTAGACAGATGGAATCGTAAGAAAAATTACTTTCAAGATGCTGGTGTGCCGGGATCTCTTGCAGGGTTTATTGCAGCGACTCATCATCTGTACGCCGTTATGGGTATTGTAGAGGCTTCCTCCCGAACGGGTCAAAGTGCCGAGCGAATAGCACAGGTTTATTTCGCGCTAGGTGAATCTCTAGAATTAAATTGGTTTAGTATGCAAATTCACGAGTATCAGGCAGACACTCAATGGCAAGCCTTAGCGCGAGAATCATTACAAGACGACTTGAACTGGCAACAAGTGGCCCTAACCGTGGGTGTTGTTAGTGAATCTTCAAAGTCCAAATCAATTGATACGACAATTCAAAAATGGACTGAAAAACATCAAGCGCAGGTAAACCGTTGGTTGGCGTTACATGCTGGAATGAAAGCCTCTACTGTTCTTGATCCCGCTGTGTTTACTGTTGGGATTCGTGAGCTACTGGATTTAGCACAATCGAGTTCTGGGGTAGGGAAACGCTTTTAGTTAGTTCCTACCCAGTAAGTCGATGGTTTTGATTGAAGACCGGATTGGTTCAGTACCCTACATTAATAAAATTATGTGCTTACAAAGGAAGTAACCCCAATGAATTTTGATTTAGAAAACTAACTAGTGTACATCCAGAAATCAAAACGTAGAACTAGGAGTTCCCAAGACTTCCATCGTAAGTACATGAATATGCTACCTAACTTATTTTTAATTTTTCAAATTTTATCTAAAAACACCTACCTCTGGACGGGAACTAACTCGCTATGAGGTCCTTGATTATTGATATACGCATCACTAGGGAGGAATACCTGCGTGTCTACCAAGATTACATACGCCAGGTTAAGGCTGTTGCTAGGACAGGTGAATCAGTGCGATTTCCAGTTACCGTTTTACAACCATTTGTTTCGTCAGATGGCGTGAGAGGATCTTTTGAATTATATTGCGATAAGAGCAATAAGTTTGTCGAAATAGTAAGATTGTGAATCACCACTACTTGAGCGAACAATTACATATATGAAATATGACTTGCTGCAGAAGCTATTGTTTCTATTGCCGACAGAAACGTCCCATCATCTATCACTGCAATCAATTGCATTGATGGAACAACTAAACCTTTCCTCACTTGTCGCAAATGATCCGGTGATCGACCCTCTTGAGTTAATGGGTATACGATTTCCGAATCGTGTGGGCTTGGCAGCCGGTTTGGATAAGGATGCCCATTGTATTGACGGAATGTCTGCATTGGGCTTTGGTTTTCTCGAAGTCGGTACCGTGACCCCTCAAGCTCAACAGGGTAATCCGAAGCCGCGCCTATTTCGATTAAAATCTACAAATGCACTGATTAATCGGATGGGATTTAATAATGAGGGAGTTGACGCGATGATTAAGAGGATACGTCGCTCCAACTTTGCAGGTGTTCTTGGAATTAATATTGGCAAAAATGCCTCAACAGCGATCGAAGATGCACTTGGAGATTACGAATATTGTTTACGTAAAGTGTACAAATTTGCTTCATATATAGTCGTCAATATTTCCTCCCCAAATACTCAAGGTTTACGATCTCTTCAGCACGGAGATGAACTTTCGAAACTATTGGATGGGCTTAAGAAAGAACAGACAACATTGGCAATAAAACATCAGAAACATACTCCCTTGTTAGTGAAAATTGCGCCTGACATGAATGATGAAGAAATTACGACGCTTACAAACAAGTTACTTGAATTTGAGTTAGATGGAATAGTTGTAAGCAACACTACGGTTTCTCGAAGTGCTGTGGTAGGTGAAAAACATGCTAGTGAAATTGGAGGGCTTAGTGGAGAACCTTTAAAAGTACAAAGTGATCATGTGCTTTCTATTGTGTCTGCTTTGGTTTCGTCTGCGGTTTCGTCTGCGGATAAAAAGATGGCAATAATTGGTGTCGGCGGAATTCTCAAGCCAGAGGATGCTTTGAACAAAGTAAAACTTGGAGCTGATCTCGTACAAGTTTATACGGGCTTTATATACAAGGGACCTGACTTAATACATCAATCAGCTCAGGCTATTCAGGCATGGCGGTCTTAGCTCTTTATAAGGAATTCTTTATAAGCAGCTAGAAAATAGATCTAGATCATAGGTTTACATTGTGCGCGATATCTACACCTTAAATGGTATAGAAGAACCCAGATCTGGACCTATTTTTACCAGATATGCTAGGCAGCATCGTGTTTCACTTATGCAGGTGCGCGTCCAATTCCTGCAGTGCCGACATAACCGTCCCAATTGTCTTCGCGACCGGTTCTCCAACCGCTCATCCAAGAGAGACGCGAATCGTTAGTATGGTATGGGCATAGTTCCTTTGATTTTCCGTGAACACCCATTTGATATCCGCGGGTGAAAGCGCGGTCGCTCTTATCTCTTTTTTGTCTTCTCATGCAGTAAAAAACTCCTCGTTCGATAGCATTTTTTTCGTTTCCGCCAGAGAATCCGCAAGAAACAAGCAACCTTTTTAACCTATATAGATACACATGTATATGAACAAATCGATCTTAAGTCGGTCGTTTTTATTTGGTAATGGAATAATGCTCCGCACCAAATTGGAGCGATTTTCTTGGGCTTGATTTATTGTAGGGAAATTATCGAATAGGTAGACTCTTCCACAAGAAAAGACGCATAAAAGGGACGTAAAATGAAAAACCGACTATTTCAAAGCTTAACTATGGCTAGTCTAATGTTCATTGGTGAATCCGTATATGGTGCCGAAATAAATTCTGGTGATACAGCTTGGATACTCACATCTACCGCCCTCGTATTATTCATGACAATACCGGGTTTGTCCTTGTTCTATGGCGGCCTTGTTAGAGTAAAAAATGTCCTCAGCATTCTCCTGCAATGTTTTGCTATCACCTGTTTGGTCTCTGTACTTTGGTTAGTTGGCGTATATTCAATGGCTTTCAGTGAAGGTAATAGTTTCGTCGGCGGGACCGAATATCTTTTTATGGCAAATCTAATGGAAGGTAGTGTTAACGGAACGATTCCTGAAAGTGTTTTTGCCATGTTTCAAATGACCTTTGCCATTATTACGCCAGCCTTAATTGTTGGCGGTTTTGCGGAAAGAATGCGATTTTCTTCAATGCTGCTATTTTCGGCAATTTGGTTAGTACTGGTTTATGGCCCGGTTACGCACTGGGTATGGGGAGGCGGTTGGTTAGGAGAAATGGGTGTATTAGATTTTGCTGGTGGATTGGTGGTTCATGTCACGGCTGGGGTCGCAGCTTTGGTTTGTGCAGTCGTTCTCGGTCAGCGAAAAGGGTTTAACCATACCCCTATGCCGCCACATAATTTGACGATGACAATTACTGGCGCAGGCATGTTATGGGTAGGTTGGTTTGGATTTAATGCGGGTAGTGCCCTAGCCGCAAATGGTGATGCGGGTATGGCCATGTTGGTGACGCACATGTCTGCATCTGCTGGTGCTTTAACGTGGATGGTATGTGAATGGGTTAAGTTTGGTAAACCGTCCGCGCTGGGTGCCGTCACTGGCATGGTTGCAGGCTTAGGAACGATTACCCCAGCATCCGGGTTTGTTGGACCCGCTGGCGGTTTGATCATTGGTATAGCGGGTGGATTACTTTGCTTCCATGCGACTAATTTATTGAAACAGAGACTGAAAATTGACGACAGCTTAGACGTATTTCCCGTCCACGGTGTCGGAGGTGCTTTAGGTACTATTTTGGCTGCAATTTTTGTTAGTGCAAACCTTGGGATATTTAGCGGTCAAGGCTATAACGAAGGTATGACGATGAGCTCTCAATTAATTGTCCAGATTACAGGCGTAATATCTGTAGGTATCTATACTGCCTTAGTCACTTATTGCATTCTCAAGTTGGTTGATTTCTTAATAGGTCTAAGAGTATCTGCAGATGAGGAGACAGAAGGCTTGGATATTAATCAGCATAATGAACGCGGTTACGATCTATGAATATAAATCGACTATGAATATAGATCGACTATGAATATAGATCGGTCTAGTTTTCTTTTCTCGCCAATACACGCTCTACCAGATGTAACATCAGTGCCTCAAACGATAGACCATAAGCTTTAGCACCATCAGGGTACAGGCTCGTTGGCGTCATGCCTGGTAATGTATTAACTTCTAATAAGACTTCTTCATCAGCATTCGGAACGATAAAATCTGCTCGACTTAGATCGCGGCAGCCTAAGGCGGTATGCGCATCTATTGCCATGCGCTTTAGTCTTTTTGTCTGTTCTGGTGTCATTTCCGCAGGTACTATATGTCTACTCAAGCCTTCAGTGTATTTGCGTTTGAAGTCATAAAAAACATCGTCAGGCGTGACAATATCAATTACGGGAAAGGCGATTGGACCCTCGTCAGTTTCTAAAACACCCACTGTAATTTCCCTGCCAAATATCCGTTCTTCGATGAGTACTTTGTTGTCAAATTCTAGTGCGCTTATGATGGCATTATGTAAACAGTTTGCATCTGAGACCAGTGTTATACCAAGCGTACTCCCTTGTGTTGCTGGTTTTA
>JBLHIH010000069.1:0-19012 GCA_047616645.1 Flavobacterium sp.
TCAAGAACTCAGCGAAACCTTGTATCAGAAGTAAGATGGCCATTATTGGGAGAAGGGTTTTTAGTAAATAGACAAAAGGTAAGCCCCCAGGCTCGGGAGAGCTTTCTTTTAAGGACCAAGAAAATGATACAAAATCTATACTGGTCCAAAGAAGAAATATGCCCACGGGAAAAAGGAATATAATTGTCCCGAACAAATCAATTAGGGTTTGAACATCTTCGGAACAGCGTTGATAAACTATGTCTACTCTGACGTGGCCAGATTGTTTAAGCGTATAGGCAATACCCAACATAAAAACCGCACCATGTAGATAGACAATAGATTCCTGAATTGGAATAGCGCCTATATTAAATACATAACGCGCGACTACAATGGCGCAAGTTAAAACCATCATCACAAAAGTTAAAGGAGCAAGGACTCGTCCTGTGGTCTCAATAAAGGTTTCTAAGATGTATATTAATTTATCCAAATAGCCGATACCAACCCATGATGCCTATATAGTTTCGTCAGATATTATCATGGGCTCTACTTGACCGCTGCTTTCTTCTCAGTTTATGCATGAAAAATCGAAATTGAAGGTTGCCCGAGGTGTTAAGTTTCGGCAGCACTTTTACATTGAATACACATTGTGGCTTCCGGATAGGCCTTTAGTCGATTAAACGATATGGGCTCATCGCACATACTACAATCGCCATAGGAGCCCAGCTTAATTTTCTCAAGTGCAATCAAAGTTTGTTTTAATCGACGCTTTGTCAAGTTCCTGTTGGCGAGAAGAATACTCTGATTGTGCATTTCATCCATCCGGCTCAGCCTACCTGCATTATCTTTTAGCTTGACCGGTTGTGCACTTGATTCCGTCAATGAAAGCAGACTTTCAAATTCTTCTTGAAGAAGTTTCAAATCGGAAGCCAAGTCGTCACATTGGCTTTTGGATAGCGTATCTGACATTAGCTCAAGAAAAGGCCGGTCTTGATTTTACGTCTTCGTGCCACCTGACAAGATGCTCATCGACAATAAGGTTTTGACCAACAGCTTTAGCAAAATCTAAAGTGATTGCTAATGTCATATCTGCAATACAATAACGATCCCCTAGTAAATAGGTATGCTTACTTAAATGATCACTAAACAGTTTCACAGAATCCACTGCGATTTCTGCAGAAACTTCCCCCCATTCTGGAACGACTTTTTCCCTATCCTTGAAGAAACCGGTGATATTTCTAAAGGCTTGGGCGACAGGAATGAGAACATTTAATTCCACACGTCTACTCCACATTTCTATCATGGCCAATTCTTCTGCATTAGCGCCAAATAAGTTTGGTTCAGGGTAGCGCCCTTCCAGGTATTTACAAATAGCTTGGCTCTCAGACAGAAATTCGCCGTTGTCCAACTGAAGAACGGGAACACGACCAAAAGCATTTTTTGAAAGGTGGTCGTCACTAAGGTTCTCAGCTGCGCGCAAGTCAATTTCCGTGGTATCTATTTCTATACCCTTCTCCTTCATGAAAACAGCGACACGAAGTCCGTTCGGCGACAGACTTTGGGTGAACAATTGCATAAGCATTCCTTTGGTTTTTCCTAGATTCGATTTTGGCCATATGTGAGCTTAACAAACTCAGCCTGAATTTTGTCGAATACGCTTCTTATTGTTGGAAGATCACAGTCACCGATGGATGAAACGGGAATTAACTCTGCACCCGTTCCGCTTAAAAAACATTCATCCGCAGCGCTAAGGTCATAAGGACTAAGGCTCGATTCGAAACAGGCAATGCCAAGTTTCTTTGCAATTTTTATCACAATATTTCGTGTAATACCTTCTAGGGCACCATCGCTAGAAGGTGGAGTCCGAAGCGCACCATTTTCTACAATAAATACATTGTCAGCACTGCCTTCTGCAACATTACCATTTTGATTTAGCATAATGGCCTCATCTGCTCCGGCGGAAAGCGCTTCTCGTTTTGCCATGATTTGATTCAAATAGTTTAAACTTTTGATTCTTGGGTCAAGTTGATCAGCTGCAAATCTTCGAGTGGACGCGATGATGAGTCGTGCTCCCTGCTTCGCTGCTGATGCAGAAACAATCTGCAAGCGATCGACGATAATGATGGTTTTTCCATCGCGACAGGTAAGGGGGTTGATACCCAGTGCGCCGACACCTCTGGTGATGATCAAGCGAATGTAGCCCTCTTGTATTTTTGACGCTTTAATCGCTATTTGTAAATCTTGAGTGATTCTTTCGTGGGACATGGGAGTGATCAAGCCGATAGCTTTGGCTGAGCGAGACAAACGATCCAAGTGTTCATCCAAACAAAATAGACGTCCTTGGTAAAAGCGTAAGCCTTCAAAAACACCATCGCCGTAAAGTAAGCCGTGGTCCATAACTGATATGCTGGCATCGCTACCGCTCACAATTTTTCCGTCTATCAAACAGGCAAGCATGGTTATTACTCCTTAAGCTTCTGCGTCAAAAATGTTTCTGAGTTGTTCGTAATCCTTGCCGAAGCGCGCCAGCATTTCTTGATTTAAGAAGCGTGTTACTTTGGTAATATAGACATCGTGTTTGATGTAGTCCTCAGCAACAGTGACAAAGGTGTGGTTTTTTGACCAAGACGCGTCTAGGAGACCGTTCTCTTTGAAATTACCGATCAAAACAATGTGATTGTCGACGACAAGCGTAAGCCCTCGACCTCCTTTCTCCTGATAGAGTGTTTTTTCGACCGGGTGACAATAAGTCGCACCAATTTTTTCTGTTGTAATACCAAAGTGCACAAAAGCGATGTTCAAACCCCGTGCCTCGGCTTTTAGTAAGTCTAGTTTCATCCAGTTTAATTCCTCTGCCCAACAAGAAATTAGAATAGAGTGTTGCGCCTGACTGAGGATAGAAACGACCTTACTGACTAAAGCATCGAAGGAAGGTAGGTGCCAAATATAGTCGTTCTCCGGACCTTCATTCACTGCTTCTAAGAGGGGTAATAAGGCATTTGCACGGCTTATTGTGCTCTCCTTGATCTGCTGTAAAAAGTCTTCAGGCTTAAGTGCAACATAGAGTTGTGCAAGCTTGTCGTGAGGCTCGCTCGGTTGCACAATACCTTTGGTCGTAAGCTTTCCTAGCGTTTCATAAATTTTTGATGTCGGCACACCGGAGGCTTTTGCCACCTCATAAGCTGTAGCAGGATGACAGGTCAGTAGACCGAGATAGGCCTTGGATTCATAGCTGCTAAAGCCCAGTTGCTGAAGTAAGTTTGTTGCCTTTTCTTGTTTCATCTTCTGGTCGCTGATAAATTTTGATTGGTAATTGTATATAACTACTTAGGTAGTTACTATCAAGCTCTACGTTATTTGCACTCAATTTTTCTCTAATAATCCAAACTGCACAAAAGCCTTAATCTTTCTTGATTCAGGAAAGGGATTAGTCCATATTCGCCACCATGATCTATTCAAATATATTAGGTGCGATTGGTAATACACCCATCGTCAGGCTGAACCGTGTCACGAGCGGTCTTGATGCAGAAATTTACGTCAAATTGGAGTTTATGAACCCTGGCGGGTCCATAAAAGATAGGATTGGATATTGGTTGATTGAAGACGCTGAAAAACGAGGCGTCCTAAAACCAGGAGGTACCATTATTGAGGGTACTAGTGGTAATACTGGCGTTGGCTTGGCCATCGCGGCTGCGATAAAGGGCTATCAATGTATTTTTGTTCTACCTGATAAAATGTCGGATGAGAAAATCAAGAGCTTACGGGCTTTTGGCGCAAAGGTAGTGGTAACCCCAACTGCTGTGGAGCCGGATGATCCGAAGAGTTATTATTCTGTTTCGCGAAGGCTGGCTCAAGACACGCCAAACTCTTTTTATATCGATCAGTACAATAATCTCGCGAACCGTGATTGCCACTTTAACAATACCGGTCCGGAGATACTTTCTCAGATGCCCGATATTGATGTTTTTATTGCAGGAATCGGGACCGGCGGTACGATATGTGGCAATGGCCGCTACTTCAAAGAAAATAAACCCAGTGTAGAAGTTGTTGCTATCGATCCTATTGGCTCAATTGTTTATGACAAGTTTAAGACAGGAAACGATGTCCCTGCTCATACTTATAAAATTGAGGGAATAGGCGAAGACTTTATTCCCAAAAATTACGACTTCGATGTTATAGATGACATGGTTCAGGTTGAGGACAAAGAATCTTTCTTGATGACTCGCGAGTTGTTAGTCAAAGAGGGTATTTATTCGGGCGTATCCTCAGGGTCTGCTGTAGTAGGTGCTATTCGATGGATTAAAGAGCAGGGTACGCGACTATCAGGCAAGAAAATTTTAATCATGCTGCCTGATAGCGGTAATCGATATCTGACTAAAGTTTACGATGATGCGTGGATGAGGGAGGCGGGCTTTATTGAAGAGCCATCCATGGGCACTGTGGATGATTTAATCATCTCATTACAATTGGGCTCAAAGTCGGTGCTCACAGCGTCAACAACTGAAAAAGTATCGAATGTCATCGATATGATGAAAGAAAAGGGCATTAGCCAGTTACCGGCATCGGATGAGAAAGGCTATATAAAAGGCTTAGTGACAGAGTCATCGATACTAAGCGCTTTGTATGAAGGCGAGATTCAATCGGGAGATGAAATTAGCTCATTAATGGATACTTCAGTCGAATTTGTTTCTGGAGACGACACGATAGAAAAAATATCGGCATTAGTTTCTGGGGGTAAAACACCTCTGGTCATGGATTCCGTTACGGGCGAGCCTCGTGCGGTACTCACTAAGATTGATCTATTGAGTTACTTGAGTCAAAGGCGGTAAGACCAATGAAGGGCGAAAACGAAAAAAAATATGGGATATCTACTATCGCTATTCATGCTGGCCAAGAGCCTGATCCCAGCTTTGGAGATGTGATTCCCCCTTTGCACCTATCCAGTACTTTCTCTCAATCATCTCCTGGTGTGCATAAGGGCTTTGATTACTCACGGGCAGGAAATCCAACACGGCAACGTTACGAAACCGCATTAGCTGCTTTGGAAAACGGCACTGATGCCTTTGCGTTTTCCTCGGGTCTTGCTGCCATTGACGCAGTCGTACGTACCTTGAGTCCTGGTGATCATGTTATTTGCTGCGATGATGTCTACGGTGGCACTTTTCGATTATTTGAACGAATATTAAAGAACCAACAAATAGAATTTACCTTTGCGGATTTAACGCAAGCCGGAGCCTTCGATCGAGAAGTTAAACCCAATACAAAGTTAATTTGGATAGAAACACCCACCAACCCACTATTAAAAATTATTGATATTGAAGCTATTTGTAAATTGGCAAAACCCCTGTCAATTTTGGTTGCAGTGGATAATACTTTTGCGACGCCTGTATTTCAAAGGCCTCTCGAGCTGGGGGCAGACGTGGTTATTCACTCAGTCACTAAATTTCTGAATGGGCACAGTGACGTCATTGGCGGCGCAGTTATTACAAGCAATGAGGATGTTGCCGAGCGGGTTGGCTTTATTCAATTTGCTGCAGGCGCGGTTCAAGGACCTTTTGATGCTTATATGGTGCATCGAGGCATTAAAACCTTAGCCATAAGAATGGCCCAGCATCAAAAAAGTGCCTTAAAAATTGCGAAATACTTGGAACAACATAAACGTATTAAGAAAGTAATCTATCCTGGACTTGAGTCTCATCCGCAACACGCCTTAGCAAAAAGACAAATGGGTGGATTCTCCGGCATAGTTTCCTTTTATATAGATGGTGACCTTGCTGATGCTAATCGAATGTTGAAAAAGGTTAACCTTTTTTGCTTAGCAGAAAGCCTCGGCGGCGTCGAATCTCTTATTGAGCACCCTGCAGTAATGACTCACGCCAGTTTACCTGAAGAAGTTCGAGAGCAATTGGGCATATCGGATGGACTCATTCGACTCAGTGTGGGTATCGAAGATGTTGAAGACTTGATAGGTGATCTTGAGCAAGCCTTAAGCTAGCGCCTGTACTGTTCTGTCTCACATTCCAAACTGTACAATAACCCCTAGAAAGATCACGAGCCCGACCCAGTGGTTGTTAAGAAATGCCTCCAAGCAATTGGCGCGCAGACGATCCTTCAGTAAATATTGTTGATAGATAAAAAGTACAGCTGCTGCGCCAAGCCCCAGTAGATATGGCCAGCCTAAGTCAGTGAGGCGATAAGCCATTGCCATAAAGCCAAGGAACATTACCTGCAATACACCAATCATAATAGTGTCGAGCTCGGCAAATAATATTGCAGTAGATTTTAGACCTAATTTTATGTCGTCGTCTCGATCAATCATTGCGTAGGCGGTATCGTATGACACCGTCCAAACAACATTAGCGGTGAAGAGTAACCAGGCGATGTTTGGAACCTCATTCATCGTCGCTGCGAAGGCCATAGGGATGCCAAATGAGAAGGCGATGCCCAGCACGACTTGAGGTAGATAGGTATACCGCTTCATCAAAGGATAAATCCCCGCGAATATAACGGCCGCGATGGCAAGAAACAGAGTGAGTACATTCGTCGTAAGCACCAGTAAAAGTGCAAAAACTAATAGTATGCACAGAAAAATAGTCGCTTCTTTAAGGCTAAGCCGGTCTCGCGCTAGCGGCCTGTCCACGGTTCTCTTCACTTTTCGATCGATATCCCTATCGGCAATATCATTTATGATGCAACCTGCTGATCGCGTAATGACGGTACCAAGGGTGAATACTAGCAACAGGTGCCAGCTGGGAAAACCTTCCGCCGCAAACCACAGACCCCAAAGCGTTGGCCATAATAGAAGATAAATGCCAATGGGTTTATCCAATCGCGCGAGCGCGATGATATGCGGCGTTTTAGGATAGGCGGCATAGAACTGTCCGGAAAACCCCTTGGCGCCGATGCGGATTTCATTGATTAGGCCTTTGAGCATTTCTACCCCGTATCTAGCAAATCAGTTATTATACGTTTCTTAACAAAGAAATTGGAAAGATATGAAAAAGTGGCAATGTATTATCTGTGGGTTTATCTACGACGAAGAAGCTGGGCTTGAATCTGAAGGTATTGCTCCCGGTACAAAATGGGATGACATTCCAGATGATTGGGTTTGTCCTGAGTGCGGTATTGGTAAAGAAGATTTTGAGATGGAAGAATTGTAAGCGTTTAGCTTGAAATAAGTGATAGCAAGAAACCCCGATGAAGACCTGAGTCATAATTACAATAATCATCAAAGGTAGACGGATAGATGGAAGCAAAAAACCTGACAAGAAATATCCTAATAGGGATGGTATTGGGAGTCGTACTAGGCTCGTTATTTTATAGCATGGAGTTGGCGCTAGATAATCCCATCAAGGTTTTTTTGATTGATGGTTTGTTTGATCTTGGGGGCGATATTTTTGTCATCAGCTTAAAATTGCTCGTCGTTCCTTTGGTCTTTGTTTCCTTAGTTTGTGGTGCAAGTAATTTAGGGGGTGGTTCGAGCATGGGTCGGATTGGCCTCAAGACGATTGTCCTCTATTTATTTACAACAGCCGCGGCTATCTCATTGGCGTTGTTGGTCGCTACTTTTGTCAATCCGGGCGAGGGAATTAATCTTGCTAATACAAGTGAGTTTATAGCCCGCGACAGTCCATCATTGAAAAGTGTCATTCTGAATATTTTTCCCGACAATCCGATTGATGCAATGGCAGAAGGTAACATGCTTCAGGTCATTGTATTTGCCATTCTAGTCGGAGTGGCAATCACTAAAGGTGGTGATGCTGGGCAACGAGTCAAAGCACACATGACTGATTGGAACTCACTCATTATGAAAATGGTACTGATGTTGATGTCAGTGGCCCCGATTGGTGTATTTTGTTTGTTGATTAGCCTGTTTTCGAATATGGGTTTTACAGCCATCGCTGATTTATTTAATTATTTTATTACCGTTGTTATCGTCTTGTTCCTGCATTTTTCGATCACACTGGCCGTGCTGATTCGCTTTGGCGCGAGATTAAATCCAATCGATGTTATTAAGAGATATAGCCCAGTATTGGCTTATGCCTTTAGCACCTCCTCAAGTAACGCCACTTTGCCCATCACACTAGAAACTGTGGAGCACAAACTCGGGGTTAAAAATGAAGTAGCCTCTTTTACTGTGCCGCTTGGTGCTACGATTAACATGGATGGCACGGCGATTATGCAAGGCGTTGCGACCGTTTTTATCGCCCAGGCATTTAATGTAGACATTGGCCTTAGCGGATATTTGATGGTAATTCTGACGGCGACATTGGCCTCGGTTGGTACAGCAGGTGTACCAGGGGTCGGGTTAATTACCCTTGCCATGGTCTTACAACAAGTGGGCTTGCCTGTGGAAGGGATTGCTTTGATTATTGGCGTCGATCGTTTACTTGATATGTTGAGAACGGCTGTAAATGTGACAGGGGATGCAACTGTATCGCTAATTGTTGCTCGTAGCGAAGGCAAGTTTGATCAGGAAGTTTTTGATAAGGCGGGAAATTAGACTTGGGCTAGTTTTTCTGAGCTACTTAACCAACGATTTAAGATGAGCTGCGCTGTGTGCTCATCTTGAATCAATAATTCGTCAGCAAGAGAACGAATACGGGTCAACATATGCTTGTCTCGCAGAAGATCCGCAATTCTAAACTGTATAGCGCCAGATTGACGGGCGCCAAACAACTCACCCGGACCTCTAATTTCTAAATCCTTTTCTGCAATAAAAAATCCATCCTGGCTTTCTCTCATGACGGCCAATCGCTGCCGAGATACGTCTCCTAAGGGCGCGTGGTAGAGCAAAACACAAAAGCTCTTAGCGCTACCTCGACCTATTCGTCCACGAAGTTGATGTAGTTGAGCCAGTCCCAGTCTTTCAGAGTTTTCGATGACCATGAGGTTTGCATTCGGCACGTCAACGCCAACTTCGATAACGGTTGTTGCGACTAGCAATTGAATTGTACCGTTTTTAAATTCACTCATCTTTGTAGACTTTTCTTTTGCCGTCATTTTTCCGTGAATTAATGTAATGGAGATATTTGGCAATAGGAGCGTAAGTTGTTCAGCGGTTGATTCCGCGGCCTGACATTGTAGGGTTTCTGATTCATCGATCAAGGTACAGACCCAATAAGCTTGAGCACCATTTTTGCAGGCTGATTCTACGTGTTTAATAATTTCGTCGCGACGATTGTCTATAATAACCGTTGTAGTAATGGGTGTTCGGCCTGGGGGGAGTTCGTCGATGATGGAGTTGTCCATGTCAGCGTACAGGCTCATCGTCAATGTCCGGGGTATAGGGGTTGCAGTCATGACGAGTTGATGTGGCATTAAACCTTGGCGTTCACCCTTTTCTCTTAATGCGAGACGTTGGTGGACACCAAACTTGTGTTGTTCGTCGATGATAACAAGGCCTAATTGTTTAAAGTGAACATCTTTCTGAAATAGTGCATGGGTGCCGATGACAATGTCTGCTTCTCCACTGGCTATTAAAGCGAGTTGCTCCTCACGTTTTTTTCCTTTTACTTTCCCTGATAGCCATGCGGTTTTAAGACCGAGGGGTTCAAGCCAATGATGAAAATTGAAAAGATGTTGCTCCGCTAGTATTTCGGTTGGCGCCATAATAGCGCTTTGTTGATTGTTCTCTGCCGCGTGAATGGCGGCAAGGGCGGCGATAACCGTTTTACCTGATCCGACATCTCCTTGTACAAGACGTAACATCGGTACAGATTTCGCCATGTCTGCTTCAATTTCCCTTGCAACCTTAGTTTGAGCCTTGGTCAATTGAAAACCAAATTGTTGTTTTAGTTTTTTATATTGTTCCGCAGGTGATTGATGAGCAACAGACTGCAGACTAAGCATCTCTTTGCGAATAAGTCGCATGCTAATGTGATGAGCTAACATTTCTTCAAAGGCGAGCCTTTGTTGAGCGGGATGAATGCCTTCTTCCAATTGACTCAAGGCCACCTCTTTTGGTGGGTTGTGCACGAGGGTAATAGCCTGATTTAAATCAGGGTTACTCAGTTCAGGAAATTGCGCGCCAAGAATGGGTAGGATCCTGCCTTTTTCCATCAGATCAAGGACTTGCTTAACGAGGCTTCTAATACGATTTTGGGTGATTCCTTCTGTTAGCGGATAGATGGGCGTTAATGTATCTGCTAGGGCAGTCTTCTTTGTTGAGTATTCAGGATGATATATTTCGAGCCCTGCAGCGCCTCGTTTGACTTCGCCAAAGCAGCGAAGAAAACCAGCAGCTTGAAGGCCTTGTTGTTGGATTTTCGAAAAATGGAAAAAGCGTAAAGTGATTATGCCAGTTTCATCTTCAATATCGACGACTAGACTCCTTCTTCGTCCAAAGGTGACTTTACAAGATGTGACATTACCCTCTAAGACAACATAGTTTGCGAGCTGCACATTCTTTATCTGGGTAATTGATGTTCTATCTTCGTATCGAAGTGGCAAATGAAACAACACATCTTGTAAGGTATTGATGCCAACCTTTTCAAGTTTCGCGGCGAATGCGGGCCCAACGCCTTTGAGACTTTGGACTGGTTGTTTATCTAAGCTTTTATTGATAGAAGGCTCTTTATTAGCTGAGGGCTCTTTATTAGCTGAGGGCTCTTTATTAGCTGAGGGCTCTTTATTAGCTGAGGGCTCTTTATTAACTGAGGGCTCCCTAAGAAAGTGCGACTATCGCATCAACTTCTACCTTTACGCCCTTGGGTAGTGCGCTGACTTCAATTGCTGCTCTTGCTGGATAGGGCACATCAAGTATCTTTTCCATGCATTCGTTAACAATAGGGAAGTGAGTAAGATCGGTAAGGTAGACATTAAACTTAAGGGTGTCATTTAAAGAAACATTAGCTGCTTTACAGATAGCGCTTAAGTTGAGAAATACTTGTTCAATTTGAATTTTGATGTCATCGCTAACGATCTCCATAGACTTTGGATCTAAAGGAATCTGGCCGCTGATATAAAGTGTATTTCCGTGTTTTACCGCTTGGGAGTAGGTACCTATTGCAGAAGGTGCGTTATCTGTTTCAATAATTTCTTTCATCTGATTATCCCTAACGCTGAATGTTAACTCTTAGTTCTTGTTATTTTTTTGACCGACCTGATAGCGCGTAATTTTTTAATAACGTGTGCTAAATGTACTCGATCGTGAACCGTAAAAACAATGTTGATTGTCGCAAGTTTAGCATCTTTCTCGGTCATGTTGATGCGCTCAACATTCGCATCTGCATTTGTAATTGTGGCTGCAAGTGTTGCAATAATACCTTTTATATTTTCTAGCTCAATTCTAAGTTCAACTGAATAATCTTGGTTGACATCGGGGTCCCAGCGAACGGCCATTGTTTCCTCTGGCTTATCTCTGAGATCATAGAGGTTTGGGCATGACTCGATGTGGACGACGATCCCTTTACCGGCGCTAATATGTCCGATGATGGGATCTCCAGGAATGGGTTTACAACATTTTGCGTAGGTGACAAGCAGTCCTTCGGTTCCCATAATAGGAAATGGATTGTTACTTAAACTTTCATGATCAAGTGCATCTTTAGTTGCTAGTAAAGCGCGTGTAACCACATAGGCCATTTGATTACCTAGACCAATGGCTTCGAGAAGTTCGTCGAGGTTTTCAAATTTTCTCTCTTTAAGCACGAGTGCTAGTTGCTCTGGGTCTAGATCCTCAATATTCCTATTTTCAAGCTCCAACATTCTTTCGAGTAAGCGTCTTCCGAGGATTATCGATTCACTTGATTGTTGATGCTTTAATGCATGGCGGATACTGGTTCTTGCTTTACCTGTTATTACTGAGCTTAGCCAAGCGGGATTCGGTTGGGACGCCGGTGCTGTAATAATTTCTACAGTTTGTCCGCTCTCGAGTATCGCACTCAAGGGTGCTAGTCGCCGTTCGATTCGGCAAGCTACGCAGGAATTTCCAATATCTGTATGCACGGCATAGGCAAAATCAACGGGGGTTGCCCCTTGGGGTAAATCGTAGATGTGTCCCTTAGGTGAGAAGACGTACACTTCATCAGGGAACAAGTCGATTTTAACATTTTCGATAAACTCCAGAGAGTTACCTGCACTCTGCTGTATTTGTAAGAGTCCTTTCATCCATTCCCTGGCGCGTTCGTGACTACCCGATGTAGATTCATCATTCGATTTATAGAGCCAATGCCCTGCAATTCCGTTATTTGCCACCATTTCCATTTCAAATGTTCTGATTTGAATTTCAATGGGAATGCCATGCATACCAAAAAGGGTGGTGTGTAAACTTTGATATCCGTTCGCTTTTGGGATAGCAATATAGTCTTTGAATCGACCGGCAACAGGTTTATACAAATTGTGGACGGCGCCGAGTACGCGATAACAAGCATCTACTGAGTCAACAACGATACGAAATGCATAAACGTCCATGATTTCAGCGAAGGATTTTCGCTTGCTGCGCATCTTGTCATAGATGCTAAATAAGTGTTTTTCTCGTCCGAAAACCTCGGCGGCTAGTTTTTCTCTTTCGAGGCAAGCCTCTATTGAGGAAAGCACTTTGCTGACCACTTCCTTACGATTTCCCCTGGCCCTTAAAACGGCTTTGCTTATCATTGAGGATCTGAGTGGATGGGCAGCTTTAAAGCCAAGCTCCTCAAATTCGACTCGAATATTGTTCATGCCAAGACGATTAGCTATTGGCGCGTATATCTCGAGTGTTTCTTTAGCGATACGACGTCTTTTATCTGGGGAAAGATGACCTAATGTACGCATGTTGTGAAGTCGATCGGCAATTTTAACCAGAATAACCCTGATGTCTTTCGCCATCGCGAGCGTCATTTTTTGAAAGTTTTCGGCCTGTGCTTCAGCTCTAGAGTGAAACATATATTTCAATTTGCTAACGCCATCCACTAAATCAGCGACGTCCTCGCCAAATTTAACCGCGAGTGTATGTTTTGGTGTACCTGTATCTTCTATTACGTCATGCAGTAATGCTGCCATTAGACATTGGTGATCCATATGCATTTCTGCAAGGATGCCGGCTACTGCCAGGGGATGGGTTATATAAGGTTCGCCAGATTGGCGTTTTTGTTCACTGTGTGCTGATTCAGCAAAATAATAGGCGTTTTTTACTTGTTCAATGTGAGCGTCAGCAAGATATTCTTTGAGCTCAAGCGCTAAGATATCGACGGTATAGGCACCTTTACTTAGCACAATACCGCCTGTTATGGTCAAGTGAGGATTTGTTTTCTCGTTTTAGAATTCTGGGTTGGATTGTATAAGTCCCTCTTTCGTTGCCTCAATGATCATTTCCTCTGGATCAATGTGGCGAATCGTGTCGTCTAGGATGCTTGCATTTATAAAGCCTTCAGCAATCTCTCGGAGGGCCACAACAGTATGCTTATCGTTTTCGATTGGGACTAATGCCTCCTTTCCGCCGGTCGCGAGTTGGCGCGCGCGCTTACTGCTGACCATCACTAATTCAAAGCGGTTCTCTACATTTTCTAAACAATCTTCAACTGTGACTCGAGCCATGTTGGCGCTCCAATATTATGACGGCGATTTGGAATCGATAGGAAAATCTTGAGACCTTCCTATCCGGCCGCGAAGTTTACAGAAAAATGTGCCCTAAGCCAAGATTATACTGGTTTTGATCTCAATAAATTCGCCAAAAGGTCAGAGTACTTTGCACTTTGTCGTGCCAATTGATATTCCTTAGAGTTTTTCAAGGTAATTTCTTCAAATTGTTGCAACGCCAGGTCGAATTTTTCGTTGATGATGAGGTGGTCGAATTCACTGTAGTGAGATACTTCACTTATCGCTTCATCCATTCTTTTTTGAATGGTTTCGTTGTCATCTTGTCCTCTACCTAGCAGCCTCTCTCTTAACGCTGATATCGAAGGTGGTAAAATGTAAATGGATTCTGCTTCAGGCAACCTTAAACGAATTTGTTCTGCACCTTGCCAATCTATTTCAAGAATAAGATGTTTGCCACTGCTTAGTATACGATCTGCTTCTTTTTTGCTCGTGCCATAAGCATTGCCAAAAACATCGGCAGATTCAATAAATCCGCCGGAACGCTGGATTTCGGAAAATGCATTTTGTGAAACGAAATAATAGTTCACACCATTCTTTTCGTCTGGCCGCCTTTTTCTTGTTGTATGGGAAATTGACACCGAGACGTCTGTGTTTCTTTCTGTCAAGGCTTTAACCAGACTGGTTTTACCCGCACCTGAAGGTGCGGCTACCACAAATAAACGGCCTGTTTCCATTATTCTATATTCTGCACTTGTTCGCGCATCTGTTCGATGATGACCTTTAGTTCCACTGCTTGGATAGAAGTATTGGCGGCTTGTGCTTTAGATGAAAGGGTATTGGCTTCTCTGTTAAGTTCTTGCATCAGAAAGTCCAGTCGTCTTCCGACAGGTCCAGATTTAGCCAAGGTGGTTTTCACTTCTTCCACATGGGTGTCTAAACGGTCCAGCTCTTCTGCAATATCGCTCTTTTGCGCTAGATAAACTAACTCTTGTTCCAAGCGGCTTTTGTCAACAGCCTGATTCAACTCATCTAATCGCTTAGCAAGTTTTTCGTGTTGTCGTTCGCTGATGATAGGTGCTTCTTGCCTCACGTCATCAACAATGCTTTGAAGTTCGCATAGCTTTTCCAAAATAATGCGCTGCAATTCAGCGCCCTCTCTTGATCTCATTTCTAATAATTGTGTCAATGCCGCTTGGAAACACTCAGCTAAGGCTTTTTCTACCTGGCTTTGATCAAAGTTTGCTGGACTTAATATTCCCGGCCAATTTAATACATCTAGGACATTTGGCGGAGCCAAATTATCAAAAAGCTCGGTTGTGGTCTCGATGGCAGCTTTCAATTGCCTCAGCTGAATGTCGTTTATGACGATGTTATGTCCCTCATCTATACCTTCATCAACTCGGAGGAGGCAATCTATTTTACCTCTATCGAGTTCTGCTCGAAGCCAATTTCTCAATTTTGGCTCGATCCCCCGATAACCTTCCGGCATCTTGAAGGTGCCATCTAAGTAGCGATGGTTGACTGATCTGATTTCCCACGTGATATTCCCAGATTGAACCCGCGCAAAGGCGGTCATACTTTTTGTCGCCATACTTTTTGTCGCCATACCTTTTGTAATAGTGCTCCTCAAAAACCGATTATCTATTCATTACTTTGGTTTGTCATACCTTTCTGTCATCTCCTTGTTTTATCATCATAACTTTTATGATCTAACACCCTTAACATTATCTGGAGAAGCCAAGTATAATGTTTTCATTTTACTGACTCATCATTTTTTAGACTCTATATTTACACATAAGGACAGTTAATGACTTTTAAGAGAACCAATGGGCGTGCTTTGAATGAAATGCGCAAGGTAACTATAGAGCGGGGTTTTACCATTCACGCAGAAGGTTCTGTGTTGATTTCCTGTGGGAATACGAAAGTCATTTGTACCGCAAGTGTTGATAAGGGTGTACCTTCTTTTTTAAGAGGTAGCGGGCAAGGATGGATTACATCTGAGTACGGCATGTTGCCTCGCTCGACTAACTCCCGTATGGATAGAGAGGCGGCCAGAGGTAAGCAGGGTGGCCGAACTGTTGAGATACAGCGTTTGATAGGTCGCTCTCTCAGAAATTGTGTTGATATGAAGCAGCTAGGAGAATACACGATTCGATTAGACTGTGACGTCATTCAAGCTGATGGCGGAACAAGAACCGCGTCTATTACGGGGGCGTGTGTGGCCCTGTACGATGCGGTCCGGAGTATTAATCGCACAGCAGCGTTCAAACAATTTGTAGCGGCTATATCCGTTGGTATTATTGACAGTCAGGCCTTGCTCGATTTTGAGTATGTAGAAGATTCAAATGCTGATACCGATATGAATATTATCATGGCCGAGGATGGCAATTTTATAGAGGTTCAGGGAACGGCTGAAGGAGAGGCTTTTAGTCGCAATGAGCTTAATGAAATGCTCTTGCTGGGTGAAAAAGGCGTGGAAGCGTTAATCGCCATTCAGAAAACGAGCCTTGGCTTATAAAAACCTATCTTAGAGTAAGGGTGTGATGTTGAAGAGCCATAAATTAGAGCGCCATAAATTAGAGGGCTATCAACAAGCCTTTATCGAATTTGCGATCGACCAGAAGGTACTACAATTTGGCGACTTTGAACTGAAATCTGGACGTAAAAGCCCTTATTTTTTTAATGCAGGTGGATTTAACTCTGGTCGCTCTCTTCTTAAGTTAGGGGAGTTTTATGCAGAAGCATTATTAAATTCAGGTACGGAATTTGACCTGCTGTTCGGACCGGCCTATAAGGGTATACCCTTGGTTTCCGCGACCTCAATAGCCTTGGCCGCCCAATATGGACGAGATGTGCCCTATGTATTTAATCGGAAAGAGGCCAAAACCCATGGTGAAGGCGGTAATCTAGTCGGTGCTGAACTCAAGGGTCGCCTTGTCATCATTGACGATGTCATCACCGCTGGCACCGCGATAAGAGAGGTGATGGCGTTGATGAAAGGAACGCAGGCCTTGCCGGTGGCTGTTTTGGTTGCCATAGATAGGCAGGAAAGAGGAAAGGATCAACTCTCCGCAATTCAAGAAGTCGAGAAAGACTATGGTATTTCTGTTATTAGCATCGTAAAGCTATCGGATATTACTTCTTTTCTGCGAATTAAAGAGGGCATGGACAAGGAATTGGCCTCAATAGAACGATACCAACAAGCTTACGGCGTAGGCTAATAATGATTGGACACATAACACTAAGCACGCGACCTTCAAGCTTATTGATAAGCCGGTTTGCTTTGCTTGTTTCTGTGTTTTGTCTTACCCATACGGACTTTACCTTTGCCGAACTTTATAAATATGTCAATGAAGATGGCGTAACGGTCCTTGATAGTTATCTACCTGCTCGTTACGTCAGGGGTGGTTATACTTTTTGAGATTAGATGGCCGAGTGCTCGAAGTGGTACCAAGAGCGTTGTCAGGCGAAGAGATACGTCTTAGAGATCTAGATCTAGCAGAAGAAAAACGACTTAATCTCATGGAAGAAGAAAAGCAAATAGCAGATCAAAATTTGCTCAGGATTTATAGCACACCAGAAGATGTTATTCGTGTTAGAGATGACAAAATTGCGAGCATAGAATTTTCGATCAATACCAGTCAGGGACGTGAATCTCGACTAAAACCCCAGAAAAGAGATGTTCAAGCAATATTGGCCGATATTGAGCGAGCAGGTGGGACAATTAGCACTGAAAGATTAAATCAGGTTCGTACTATTGATAACAAGATCAGACAGACCGAAAGAGAAATAGCATCAATGCGAGATGAAATGTTGACACTGAAGGCATCTGGCGCCGCTGACTTAGAGCGTATAAAAGAACTATATGATAAGTCAGGTAGTGGGGGCTAATCTGGCCCTGCCTGTTGAGCAAAAGGTGGCTGTTAACCAAAGATAGATTTTTGCATTACTCTCCATTGATCATCCCAACCATCAGTAGGATATCGTGAAAAATCACTCCTAACATACTGACTGATTTTGCCTTCAACACAGGCCAGCATGAGATTTGCGCCGCTGGCGATATCGATTGTCGCTTGATTTGCGCCTCTGATTTCTGCTTCTCTGAGAATCTGTTTTAGTTGAGTTTCAAAACGATCGAAGAATTGTCCCACGCGAACACGCAGTCTATCTGATTCTCCGGACAGTGGATCTCCCGTAAGAATTCTTGTGATGCCTGGGTTACGCTCGGAAAAGGTTAACAATAAATGCAAGGCCTGCGCGCATTTAACTTCTGTCGCGTTATCGTCCGTTAAAATTAAGTTAATGCGAGAAAAAATTGTTTCCTCGATAAAAGCGATAAGATCGTCAAACATTCTCGCCTTACTCGGGAAATGCCGATATAGCGCCGCCTCAGAAACGCCGACTTGTTTTGCAAGACCGGCTGTTGTTATTCTACCTCCGGGAGCCTGTTCTAACATTTCAGCTAAGGCTTGGAGGATTTGTTGCTTTCTCGAAACCTTTGGTTGTATTTCTTCTTTTTCAGTCATCACTCTTCTGACCTGTATTTATTCTTCATTATAGTTCCTTAAATTTTTTGCTCTCATCTTTAGAATTATAGCTCTATAGAATCATAGCTCCCCTAAAATCATCGTTCCAACGCCTTCATCTGTTAGTAGCTCCAATAGTACGGCATGAGCGACGCGCCCATCGATTATCTGTGCACTTGTTACCCCATGATGGACCGCATCCAGTGCACAAGTAATTTTAGGCAACATGCCGCCTGTTACTGTGCCGTCTTTGATGAGGCCTGCTACCTCAGCCGCACTTAAGTTTGAGAGCAACTCCCCATCCTTATTCTGAAGTCCAGGTACGTCCGTGAGCAGTATTAGTTTCTCCGCATTGAGTTCAGAGGCAATCTTACCCGCGACGAGATCAGCATTGATGTTATAAGTAGTACCGTCATCTCCAACCCCAATGGGCGCAATAACCGGAATAATGTCACTTTGAGTTAGCATGTCTAACAGACTACGATTGATAGCAGTCACCTCCCCAACATGACCAATGTCTATTATCTCGGGCGTACTATGTTCTGGAGAGGGTTTAAGTATTTTCATTTTTTTAGCACTGATTAAACTGGCATCTTTTCCAGTTAGGCCAATTGCTTTGCCGCCGCTCTGATTAATTAAACTCACTATGTCCTGATTGACCAAGCCTCCTAAAACCATTTGTACAACATCCATCGTCTTACTATCAGTGACACGCATTCCGTTAACAAACTTGGATTCAATATTCAGGTCATCAAGCACTTTTCCAATCTGTGGTCCGCCACCGTGTACAACAACTGGGTTCAAACCGACCAGTTTCATCAAGACGATATCTTGAGCAAAACTTTGCTTTAAGGATTCATCGATCATAGCGTTTCCGCCATATTTGATTACGATGGTTTTTCCCGTAAATCTTTGAATGTAAGGTAAAGCCTCGGTAAGAACGTTGGCGATATTAATTGCTGAGTCGCGGCTTAAAGTCATAGTTAGTT
>JBLHIH010000070.1:0-18714 GCA_047616645.1 Flavobacterium sp.
GCCATGTCATCCTCATTAGTGATGCCCTTGCTGGCCTGGTCGACCAGGGCGGAGAGTTCTTTCTTATTCATAGTATCTACCTTAACAGTTGAGTTAAGCAGATACACAGTTCAAATTACAGTCTCGCTCAAAATGATAATTCGCACACCACTGTTCTAACAAGACTTCCAGCTTCGAGAGCTATTGCCTTTTACAGATTTCAGCAGTGTGGTTTAACCTGTTTTTCTCATTTAACGTTATTGCAAACCTGGCGGGATTTATTCGTTTTTGTTTTAAAGCAATCGCTACGCGATAGCTTCGTATCGTTCGTTTTTAGCCAGAACAACCCAGATCATTCTTGCCATTTTATTTGCCATTGCAACCGCAACAACATTTGGTTTCTTTGTGGCCTTGAGCTTTTGAGCCCAAGCACTCCACCTCGACGGCTTATCTATATGCCATTGTAATGCCGAGCGGGCTCCGTGTATTAAATTGCACCTTAACCGAGTATGCCCTCGCTTACCAATTCCAAGGAGATTTGCTTTACCACCCGTTGATGACTGCTTTGGAACTAAACCAATCCACGCTGCTAAATCTCGCCCTGACTTAAATTGTTTCGCATCGCCAACCCACGCTAATAAACACGCAGCCGTGATTAAGCCAACGCCTTGAACTTCTAAAAGCCGTTGACCTTTGTCGTCATTACTAACAAGCACATTCATATCATCTTCAACATCTGATATTTGTTCACACAAGCTTCGATATTCTTGTGCTATTCGATACAACATCACAATCATAGATGCGGGTAATTCACCTTCATGCTGACCTATAATGTCATTCAGCTTTAATACTGTTTTACGTCCTTTAGGGTATTCAATTCCAAACTCAAGCATAAACCCATGAATCTGGTTTATCGCCGCATTGCGGCGACGAACCAAACTTTCTCTGAATTTAACTTGAGCGCCTAAGGTTTGCTGCTCTGGTGACCTTGGTGTAACAAACCTCATATTGGGACGTTGTACTGCTTCACAAATCGCTTCTGCATCTAAGAAATCATTCTTGTTAGATTTTAAATATGGCTTTACAAATTTGGGAGCCATTAGTTTTGGCTCATGCCCAAATTCTTCAGCTTTACGCGCAAGATAATGGGCTCCGCCACACGCTTCCATACCAATTAAACACGGCTCTAAGTTACTTAAAAACAAAAGAAGCTCGTTACGTTTTAATTTCTTTCGTGTGACAAGAACTCCGTTTTTATCAACCGCATGCACATGAAAATAACGCTTGCCTAAATCAATTCCTAATACTTTAATGCTCATGGTGACTTGCCTCAATGTGGTTAATCTCACGACCTAGTCTAATCGGCTAGGTGGGGCGAGTCATCTCATTAGACACGGCCCCTTTAGCTGTGTTCTATTTCAACTCTCCCGATGGAAAAGCCTACGTTGAAAGGATGCCTGCACGTCGTCTAGGTAATCCTGAAGAGCTCTTAGGTGCGGTGATTCTACTGGCGAGCGATGCTGGTTCATTTATCAATGGAGTAGTTTTGCCAGTGGACGGAGCCATTAGTGTATTGGGTATTGTTTAGTCTTAGATGGTTTTCTTTGACGTCAGTTGAAAGTTACGGGCAACCCTTATTCTCTTTAATTCACGTTTTGAAGATCGATAAGAAAGAACCATTTGTCATCATCAGTAAATGCATTGTCACGCGAAGTTAAGACGCGCAAGCGCTCCATGTCTCATATTCTTGTAATAAGAATACTTAGAAGCGGGGACATTTGAGTCACACTTTTAGATGAACCCCGTTGTCTCGGCAACGAAGATCTGCGAGCACTAACAAACACTATAAATAGGAGAATACGATGTCTGACGAGAAAAAATTTGGGCGGTTAACCCCAGAAAATTTTGGCCATGCGATGCCAGCACACAACCCAGCATACATAAAAGGACCATGGTATTACCGTGACACTGAAGTGGTGATGATTACTTATCTAACAGACGAGGATAAAGCGCTTGACCTTCTGCCCTCAGACCTAGAGCTTGTGCAGCCTGCCATGGCTTTTATGGTGATTGAGTTTAATCACTTCACAACCAGTGGTGGCCCCTATGGCGAAGTTTATACAGGTGTTTTGTGCATGCACGAAGGGCAAATGTATGGCTACACAAATGGTGTTTATGTAACCACTGAAAATGCTCTATTGCCAGGTCGTGAAATATGGGGTTTTGGTAAAAAAATGGCCCATAATATTTCGGTTAAACAGCTTGGCACTGGTGAGATCGAGGCTAAAGTTGAAGTTCACGAAGGAACTACAAACGTTCATTGTTTGATGAAGCCCGAAGTAAATCAGCCAGCGTCAATTCTAGAAGACATGCCACTCGCCGTACTCAAGGTTATTCCTGGTGTTGATGGGCAAAGCCCAGACGTCTTACAACTGAATTCAGTTCTTTTTAAAGGTGTTCCACACAAAGGAGCCGACGGAAAAGATGAGTTGTATACCGGTAGTGCCACGCTTGAAGTGGACAATGTTTCGGACGTAAGCCTTCCAGTGATTCAGGTTGTTGATGCGAAGTATATGCGAATGACCGCGGATCTCCCATACGGTGAAACTATTAAAGACTACCTGGCCTAGTTAACAGAGAGCCTACTGGCCAAAATTTGTGCATTGTTCTATGGGCGTGTTGAACGGAAGATCGCTACGAGATGTCCTTTCAACATAGGGCTATCGTTCTTGATTCTTAAACATGCCTGTCAGAACGAACTGTTTTTTTCAGTTTAGAGAAACTAAATTTTCTTACTGAAAAGCATAGTGTGCAGTCATCCTGTTCAATTATTTAGCGTGCGATGACAGACATAGCCCCACAAAGCGATAGGAGTTAACTTGCTTACTAAACAAGTACATATTGTGCGACGACCGGAGCACATTTCAGTCGACGATTTTGTTGTAGTAGATGTTGAATTACCAGCCCTTAAGGAAGGTCAAGTGTTGGTAGAAAATCTGTACATGTCTATAGACCCGTACATGCGTCGCTCGATGGATGATGATGGGAAAGACCTTGATCCTTGGCCTATTAATGGCCCCCTAGACGGCCCGTCTATTGGTCGAGTCATCGAAACTAGAAATTCCAACTACTCAGTTGGCGACTGTGTTGAAAGCATGTCGGGCTGGCAACAGCACTTTATCTCTAATGCAGAAGACTTTGTTCCTTATGTTTCAGCTAACGATGCTCTTGCCATAAGGGAAGTAAAAGGAGATCTAACGGAATCTGATTATTTGGGCTTGCTGGGCATCGCAAGTCAGACAGCTTACTTTGCGTTGATGTGTGCTACCACCTTGGTAGAGGGTGAAACAATAGTTATCTCAAGCGCCGCAGGTTCGGTTGGCTCGCTGGCGTGCCAGATATCAAAGATCCATGGCCTCCGCGTTGTAGCATCAGCCGGGTCAGATGCAAAAGTTTCTTGGCTTAAAGATGAACTGGGAGTTGATTACGCTTTCAATTACAAGAAGGTTTCAATGTCCCAGGGTTTGAAGGATGGGTGCCCTAACGGAATCGACCAAGTCCTTGAAAATGCGAGTCCAGAACATTTTTCAGCTTGCTTACCATTGATGAATTTCAGTAAACAGATTCTTATTGCCGGCATGGTTGGTATTTATGACACCGGTGGTGTAGTCAAAAACATAGCCAATTTTGAGTACGTTATAGATAACTTTCTAACGGTAAAGGCCCATTTATTCATGGACTATCTAGATTCATATAATCAATTTGTTCGTGACATGATTCGGTGGCGCTCAGAAGGTAGCTTGCATCAAAAGGTTCAAATGTTTGAAGGAATTGAGTCTGCGCCCGGTGCCTTGCTTGCTCTATTTAATGGTAAAAGCAACGGCAAGATCATGGTCAAGTTTTAAACAACTGATAATGTGATTCGTTTTCCTACTTCATTTAAAACTCAAACAAATTAAAGGTAGAGTAATGACAATAGTAAATCCGGGTCCATGGGTAGATTACGAAGCAGTTGAGGCTGAAGTATGGAAATCGCAGCTTGGAATTATCAAGTTAATTGAATTTCCTGTCAGAAACCCAAAGATGTCACGTCGAGCATTTCACCTGTATTGGCAAAAGCATCATTCGCCACATGTGATGAACCTCACTTCGTTTGCTCAGTTTATTCGAAAATATAACAGTGGGCATGCGCAAAATAGACCACTTGAGCAGCTACCTGATCGTTATATCCAGGAGACGTCATATGAAGGTGCTTCGGAGTTGTGGTTAGATGGCCTCGAAGAACTAGAGAAGTGGTTCGGGCAGCCAATCTATGAAGATCTCATACATCATGATGAGCAACGATTTCTCTCGCAAGAAGGTGAGGGGGCATTTATGTTAACTCGCGAAGAGCGCCTGTATGAGCCCGATATAGATATGGACGAAAACCTCAAAACTAAAGTTTATCTCCTATTGAAAGGCAAGGCTGAAAGCTCGTACCAATCGCTTCATGCTGGTGCATCTGAGCATGGAAGATTGATTCTCGCGCAGCCTACGCTTAAAGCGTATCTACGAAAGGTCGCAATTAGTCACGCTTTAATTCCACCTCATCCTGAGGGGATTGAGCTATCGGACGTTGATGTGGTTTTCGAGTTTTGGTTCGATGACGTTGAATCAGTCGAGCAGTTCTTCCAACAAGAAGATTATCGCACAGTAATAATGGATCATGAGTCGAGTTGCTTTGATGTGTCGTTAGCCAAGATTGTGACTGCAAAGATGCGCGTAGTTCACGATGAGTTTTCGTTTCAACCTAGCGTCACGCAACCGCTTCCATTTAACCTTTAGACAACCATTATTTTGTCTCTAAGCCAAATGTCATTTTAACTATTGGAAACTAATTCGTATGGCTAAGTTAATTCTTTTGTTCGTTCGTCATTCTGGTCCGTTTTTGGCAATCGCATTACTCATGATTACTTTAACTGCAGGAGCAGAGAGTCCGTTAGCTTTAGATGAGGCACCTGTCGAAGTTAAAAAAACGTTTACTGGTATTTCGGAAATCATCATGGTGGTAGAAGACCTTGATGCCTCTGTTAAGAAGCAGTGGGACACCTTTGGAATTGGTCCATGGGAAATATGGACACTTGACTCCAAAAACGTCAAAGGCATGACTCAACAAGGAGAGGCGGCGGATTTTGCAATTCGAATTGCCTATACCAAGATCGGCAATACCTATTGGGAGTTAGTGCAACCATTAGATAAGAAAAGTACCTATTACCAAACTCTTCAAGTGAAGGGAGAGGGCGTTCACAACATTGTTTTTGATGTTGCCGACTATGGTCAGACGGTTGTCGATATGAGAGAAAAGGGTGTTGGAATCTACAATAGTGGAGATTGGCAGGGGGTTAAATTCACAAACTTTGATACGCGTGGCCACCTACCAGTAATAGCTGAAATCTTTAAGGTGGAAGAGGGCGGTAGCTTTCCACCTCCAGAGCAAACTTATCCATAGCCATTATGGCTACTAACAATTGAAGGAGAAAGGCGTGGAGCATAATACTGTAAAGACATCGTTGTTATGGGCCTCTGTGGCAACAGCCACTATTGGGTTCATTTTCTATAATGTAATGCCATTGTATTTGGGGTTACTTCAGGAAGCTACTGGTCTATCCAGTTCGCAGATAGGGCTGGTTGCTAGCGCTTTCTTTTTTGGCTTTAATGTGACTAGCTTTTCTTCTTACTATTGGGTTAGGACAGTGCCGCCGTTTCAAGCTGCACTTACGGGAACACTGGTGATGATCGCAGGTTTATGGTTTGCAGATTATTCAAGTAGCCTTGTGTACCAGTTGCTAATTGCTGGTGCCATTGGCGGCATCTCAGGTGCAGTGGGTTCTATTGGTGTGACTATTGCAGGTGATGCCAAAAACTGTACGCGTTGGTATGGAATACAAGTGGCAGCAGCGGCGCTCGCGGGTGTGATTTTATTATTTATTCTGCCAGTCACGTTAATCCCTGAGTATGGTTTCGCCGGTCTCATATACGGCATGATTATTATGATCCTATTGCTTCTACCCGTGTGCTTCTATTTGACGAAAAAACCACTCCCAGCGACACAAACCGATTTAGCTTCTATAGATGAGAGTACACTCGAAAATAAGTCAAAGATTAATGCATGGAAGGCGTTAATTGCCATGACCTTTTTATTCATCGGTTCTGCTGCGGTTTGGGCATTTGTTGAGAGGATCGCTGCCATCAACGCGTTTGATTCAGAAGCTGTCGGTCGTTTGTTAGGTTATTCATTGTTCTTTTCTGTCATCGGGTCATTGGTGGCAGGTGCGATCGGTGACCGCTTTGGTAACCGGTGGCCGTATGCGCTCAGTTGTATTATCTTGGTTGTAGGAATTATGGCTATTGCATTGACGAAGAACTTAAATATTTATGCCGCTGGCGCGTGCCTATTTATGTTTGGTTGGGCAGCTGCGTTTGCCTATTTGTTTGCAATCATAGCTAATGTAGATCCCGATGGTAAGCACATCGCGCTATCAGTACCTGCGGTTGGAATTGGCTCTATGATTGGCCCAGGACTAGCTGGGTTTATGTTGTCTGGCGGGTCAACTAATTCTCTGCAGATCATGTGTCTAATAACCGTAGCCGCATCGATGATTTTTGTTTGCTTGAGTGCGCAAAGATCAGAGCGTTGAGCGGGTCGAAGTATTAAACTTGTTGGTGACGCTGGATTGGTGTGGCTTGTAGTTAAGGTGCCCGTTCAGCTGTGTGCTACAAGTAACAAAAGCCAACTGTTTCTAGAACATGTAAGGTAACAATACCGTCTATCACGCAGTTTACTTTAGCGGCCTTTTGTCACGACTTGTTAAGCAATTGTCATCTAATGAAAAGAGCCAGCTATGCTAGAAAGATAATAATTAAATCACAATGATAGTAGTGGTGGCTTTAACTTAGTTAGCCGCTGATAATTCACAAACAGCTAGAGTGATGAGGAGAAATTGACGATGAGTTATTTTGAAAAGAGATTGCGTAACAAACGGATTGCGACAAAGGCTATATTGCTTTCAGTTGGATTTGGATGTGCAGCTACTTCAGTAGGTGTGAACGCACAAAGTGTACTTGAAGAGATTGTAGTTACGGCTCAAAAGAGATCTCAGTCATTACAAGATGTTGGCATTTCAGTCACTGCTTATACTGGTGACCAGATGACGGCCTTAGGGTTCACAGACTCGATAGATCTCATTGCACAAACGCCAGGATTAGAAGCCAATGGTTTCGGCGGTGGTGCAATTCAGACCTTCAGCATTCGCGGTGTTGGCCAAAATGATTTTGCCCCGAATCAAGAAGCTCCAATCGCAGTTTATATTGATGAAGCGTATGTAAGTACCAATATAGCAACACGGTTCAGTTTGTTCGATATAGAGCGAGCGGAGGTGTTGCGCGGCCCGCAAGGGACTCTATTCGGACGTAATTCGACTGGCGGCTTAGTACATTACGTTACTAGGAAACCCTCGCAGGAAGCAGAAGGGTTCATTGACCTTCAGATCGGTGAGGATGGTCGTCAACGATTGGAAGGAGCAATAGGTGGCGCGATATCAAGCTCGACCTCTGGGCGCTTATCTGTAATTTCTAATGAGGACGATGGTCTGATCGAAAATGACATCGGTCCAAATACTCGACGAGCAGATGACTTCTCTGTTCGAGGGCAGTTGTTGATTGAACCATCCGACAAGTTTAGTTTGTTACTGAAGGCTCAGCGCGCGGAAGAAGACGGCTCACCAGGTGGTTATAATTTCGGTTTGCCGTCATTCAGCCCCACTGACTTTTTCGGTAATACAGATGTTGATGATGATCCATTTACGGTGTCACAAGACTTTGAGTCTCGCCAAATAGCTGAGATTACTGAGCTCGGTGCTACCGCAACATGGTCTCTAGATAATTTTCAAATAACGTCGGTTACAAATTATCAAGATATAGACTCGGTCTATGCCGAAGATGCCGATGTGTCTCCAACGTCGGCCTTTAATTATCTTCAAGATGTGCAAATTGAACAGATTTCACAAGAGTTGAGAGTAAATTGGGAAGGAGAAAGTCATCGATCAGTTGCAGGTATTTATTATCTTGATGTTGATGGAGAATTTCTTGTTGAGCAATCAGGAGACGCCTACTTTTTTGGCTTAACATTCCCGACAAATGCGACCCAAGCGACTAAGACTCTAGCCGTTTTTGGACAAACTGAAATCGATCTTAGTGAAAAATTAGCGCTAACCCTAGGATTGCGCTACACCGAGGACGAAAAAGATTACGACCTGCGCGCGCCAGACCTCGGCTTTTCTGGCTTTACTGGATCAATAGATGATGACGAGTTCTCTGGAAAGATCCAATTGGACTATCAGGCTAGCGATGAATTGCTATGGTATGCGGGTGTTAACCGTGGCGTTAAATCCGGTGGTTTTAACTTACCGCTTACTCCGATTGATGGCGTTCCTGTTCCTTACGAAGGCGAAGTACTCACTTCGTTTGAAGTTGGCTTTAAATCGTCCCTGAGCAACAAAACAAGGCTAAATGGTTCTGTCTATTATTATGACTACGAGAATTATCAGGCATACAACATTGACGGAGCTTTTAATACGTTGTTGTTTAATGCTGACGCCAAGAATAAAGGCGCTGAAATTGAGCTGGTGATGAACCCTACGGATGGCCTAGATATATTGCTGGGTGCCTCTTATATTGATACTGAAGTCACTGGTTTGCCATTGGACTTCAATACATTAGATCCTATAACGTTCGCTGCGGCCCAGAGTTTCCCAACGGGAACCGAAGAAGCGCCGTTAGCGCCTAAGTTCACCTTGAATGGTTTAGTTCGTTATTCATGGGCTGCCTTTGGAGGAAACCTCGCCGTTCAAACCGATTTTAACTGGAGAGATGATCACAAGTTCAATCTTGCGGTTAGTGAGCCAGTTCTGGAAGATGCGTACGCTGTATTCAACGCAAGACTTGCATTTACAAGCGCCGATGAAAACTGGACCGCTGCGGTATTTGTAAATAACTTGACTGATGAAGAGTATCGGACTTTTGCCGTCGACGGCAGTCTATTCTTCGGCTCACAAGAAGACATTCGTGGCGTTGAACGTTGGTTCGGGGCCAGTTTCCGATATAACTGGTAATGCCCGATCGTTTATAGGGTTATTTACAACCAACTCAGTGTGAGATGAGTAACTTGGAAATAACAACGACTAAATTAGTATTGGCCTGAGTATAGAACGATAATTGGAAAGGTTTGTCTATCTGAGCCTTCCATGCCTCACTCCTCCTCGATTTGGGCATCGATACTTCTCTTGACCCAGAAAGCCGTAAGGTTTTCTGGGTTTTTTATTCTGTCGCACTTCGATAAACCCTTGGCATTGGATGGTAAGCGTGCGTTCGCATTCAGGATACATAATTGAAGTATAGAGAAATTATCAAACATTGACTGCAACGAAGCTCTCAGACAGAAACTTAGAGGCAGCATTGAATGTCACCAACCCCCACAAATTAAACGCGCAGCCAATGGAAATACTTAGTCGAATTCGGGATCAAATTCACAGAGACTTCATACAGAAGACGCCTGCTTCTAAGGAATTGTACGCGCGCGCGAATAGTGTTTTACCCGGTGGTGTTTCCGGTAACCTGCGATTTTTCCCTCCTTATCCGTTGTACATGAGTAGTGGCAGTGGTTGCATAGTCACTGACGTCGATGCTAACGACTACATTGACTGCTTCAGTGCTAACGGGCCTATGTTACTTGGTCACAATCATCCTGAAGTGGTTGAGGCAATTTCGTCTACACAGACGTTAGGGTCTTTGCCTTTAAACCCAGAAGTAATGATTGAGTGCGCAGAGCTCTTAACGGAGCTCGTGCCCTGCGCTGAACAAGTCCGATTTTTGAATACCGGCACAGAAGCTGTGATGACGGCTATAAGAATTGCACGGGGTTTTAAGAATAAGGACAAGATCATTAAGTTTCATGGTCACTATCATGGGCAGCAGGACCAATTTCTATTTGGTATGGATACAACGGATGCAATGTTTTCGGATGGGGTCCCGAGGGATGCGGTTAGTACTACGCTTATACATCGTTACAACGATATTGATGCGGTACGTAGTACGTTAGAAAGTGACGACGAGGTCGCTGCCGTTATTCTTGACCCCGCAATGCACGCAGGCGGACTTTGGGGCAGCAGCAAAGAGTTTTTAGAGAAGATCAGGGCGCTGACTAGTAAACATGGCGTTTTACTGATCTTTGATGAAGTAATAACAGGCTTTCGACTCGGAACGGGAGGGGCGCAAGCCTATTTTGGTGTTACACCTGATCTTGTAACAATGGCAAAGGCTCTTGGCGCAGGTGAAAAAATCGCGATAGTCGCTGGTAGTCGAGAAGTGATGAGTGTGCTTGATCCGAATGCGCCGGCCGGCACGCCGAGAGTATTCCAATCAGGAACTGTTAATGATGGAGCACCAGCACTAGCTGCTTGCGTTGCAGCCATGCGAGTCTACACAGAACTTGAAAAACAGGGCGAGTATGAGCGCTTGTTTGACCGGACGGAAAGACTACAAAAGTTTATCGAGTCAGCATTTACAACTAGAGGCCTAAATTGTCAGGCAAACCGCGTCGCATCCATGCTTCAGCTGTATATAAACCCGACGACCGTTGATTTCGAATCTGCCGGAGGAGTGGATTATGTTCCGGTAGAGCTTTTCTACACTGCCATGATTAATGAAGGAGTTCTCCTGTCTTTACCCACCTCAAACCACATTTATATGTCGTTCGCGCATGAGGATAAACACATTGATTTAATCGAATCAAAGGTGGAGAAGGTGCTCGATAAATACGGTTTCGATGACCTTGCGATTAGCTAGAAATGTCGCTCAGTCAAAATAGGATTTTAGTAAATTAATTTACACCACCCATAGTAATTAGATGCTTGGGTTTGCCACCAGCTAGAGGAAATTATGATTGAAAATACAAATAATGAATTAGATGCACTGTTCGTGAATCAAAAAAAGGCGTTCCTAGCGAACCAATATCCGTCCTACGAAGAGCGTTTGGGTTGGTTGCAATCTCTTGAGAAAATGATGGTTGATTTAAGACAACCTCTGCGCGATGCGATGGAGCAAGATTTTGGCAGCCACCCGCCATTGATTACAGACATGTTTGAGACCGGTGGTGTTCTTGGTCGGTGTCGAAATACGCAAATGCAGTTGGCCGAATGGATGGCGCCGAAGCCAAGCGCTCTGCTTGATCTTGTGCATGGATCCTCTGAGTGTGAAGTTATGGTTCAGCCACAGGGTGTTATGGGCAATATTTCGCCTTGGAATTTTCCAATCGAGTGCTCATTGGTCATGGTTTGCGATATGTTTGCAGCAGGCAATCGGGTGATAGTAAAAGCGTCTGAACTTTCTCCAGCTACCTCTTGCGTACTACGCGAGCACGTAGGTAAATACTTTTCTGAAGATGTTCTAGCGATTGTTGTTGGTGGCGTGGAATTTTCACAATATTTTTCTAGCCTGAAATGGGACCACTTAACTTACACTGGCAACGGTAATGTTGGTCGTATGATTATGCAAGAGGCGGCTAAAAACCTCACGCCCATAACTCTGGAACTAGGTGGAAAGAATCCAACTATCTTTTTGGAAGATGGGGTGGATGAGCAGCTTATTAGAGAATATTTAAGTTTTAAGTTTTGTAAAAGTGGACAAATCTGTACGTCGCCTGATTATGCACTTGTGCCAGAACATCTATTGGAAGAGTGGCTTTCGATTGCACAAAAAGTATGGTTGGAAACCTATCCGCAATACATTGGTCACCCAGACGTGACAGGGATAATTAACGAACGACATTACGACCGTATATTAGGTTCGGTACAAGAGGCTGAGGCGGCTGGTGTTCGGGTTATTGCCTTAAGTAATGCGGAGCCAGACAGAGCGAGCCGGCAATTGCCAATGTACTTGGTAGTAAACCCAGGAGATGATTTGGAAGTGATGAGAGAGGAAACTTTTGGACCGGTGACACCAGTGAAAACTTATAAGTCAGTTGACGACGCCTATGCTTATATTAATCAGCGTGATCGTCCACTTGCTTCGTATCTCGTGACAATGGCACGCAATGATGAAGACGTTCAGAAGTTCAAAACGAATATCACTTCTGGAGGCGCTGGGATCAACGTGTTTGGTTTCCAAGCGGCAGAACCCACAGCGCCATTTGGTGGGACTGGCGGCAGTGGTATTGGTGCTCATGGTGGACAGCAAGGATTTTTGAATTATTCACACTCTAAGACGGTCTATAACTGTTCTCAAGATAATCCACTAAAAATGTCGGTGACAGTGCCTTACGGCGAGATAACACAGGCGTTTGCTGATGGTATCTTCGTAGCTCCCGAAGCTGAGTAAGATAGCTTTTCTAACGAAGCTTGTGTTCTGAGGGAGTTAAGTTATGTATGGGCAAATGATGGATGAGTGCTTGCTCATACAAGATACCTTAGAGCATGCGGCTAGGTATCACGGCGGCGCTGAGATAGTCAGTCGTGAAATCGATGGGTCTGTTCATAGGTATTCATATCGGCAAGCGTATGGTCGCGTCAAGAAGCTTGCCAATGCATTGGCATCTTTGGATATGCGAGAGGGCGATAGAGTAGCCACTTTGGCATGGAACGACCATCGACATTTTGAGTTGTACTATGGCATTTCTGGTTCTGGCGGAATTGTTCACACAGTCAACCCTAGGCTTTCCGAAGAGAGTATTTTATATATCATCGGGCATGCAGAGAATAGGCTGTTGTTCATCGATCTTGAGTTTGTAGGACTCATAGAAAAGTTGCAAAACCAGTTGCCAGATTTAGAAAAGGTGATTGTTCTTTGTTCAGAGGCGAATCTTCCTGATTCAACGATTGATAATATCCTTTGTTACGAAGATCTTATAAATGATTTCGATAGCGATTATTCCTGGCAACGGTTTGACTCTGAGACGGCGGCAAGTCTTTGCTATACGTCGGGCACAACGGGCAAACCCAAAGGGGTTCTGTACTCCCACGCTTCAACAATAGAGCATGCAAAAGCTATAGGCGGTGGCGAAGGTTGGAGCTTGAACCGATTTTCTTCAGTTATGCCGGTGGTGCCGATGTTTCATGCATCAGCCTGGGGTATTCCATACGCTGCCACCATGGCTGGATGTAAATTGGTGCTACCAGGTTCAAAGCTTGACGGCGCTTCGTTGTATGAGTTGATTTCGCAAGAAAAAGTAGATGGGATGTGTGGGGTTCCGACCATATGGCAACTTTTGTTGGACTATCTAAACCAAAATAGGCTAACACTAGCGACAGTGGAGAGAACCATTGTTGGTGGTGCTGCTGTGCCGCTGTCGATGATCAAGGAATTTGACCAGAAACATAATGTTTTTGTCATGCATGGCTGGGGAATGACCGAAGTTTCGCCGGTTGGAACGGTTAACTACAAGACCCCTGAAATGATGGAGCTTTCTCGCGACGAGCAATATCAATTGCAGTTAAAGCAGGGTAAACCACTTCTGGGCCTTACCATGAGGATTGTAAATGATGCAGGAGAAAACCAGCCTTTTGACGGAGTTAACCGCGGGTACTTGCAAGTTAAGGGCCGATGGGTGGCTAAGTCTTACTATAAAAGTAATGATAGATCGGCGTTTACGGATGATGGTTGGTTTGATACTGGTGATATTGCAACCATTGATCAATATGGCTATATGCAAATCGTTGATCGTGCGAAGGATCTAATAAAATCTTGTGGAGAATGGATTAGCTCTATCGATATTGAGAATCTAGTGGAGAGTTATGACGGTGTTAGGGAAGCTGCAGTGATTGCCGCGGATCATCCTAAGTGGGGGGAGCGACCACTCCTTATTGTGACGCTCAAAAAAGGCTTTGAAAAAATTGATGTTGCGAATTATGTTAGTCAGAAACTAACCAAAATGAATCTCTCCGATGCAATCATTGTGCGTTCTACCTTGCCCTATGGCGCTACAGGAAAAGTTTTAAAACAAGAGCTCAGAGAAGAGTATGTGAGCTTTCTGTTAAAAAAATAGTGTGGCGAAGTTTCTACTGTATTCTCAAAAGCTAAATATTTTTGGCTGAATGAATCATCGCGTTGAAGGTGGTTTTGATTTCCGTCTCAACCAGCGACACGGTGTCCAAATTCGTGGCGTCAGTAGTTTGTAGTGCTAAGCCGTCTATCATTGCCCAGAACAACTGAGCAATGTGCATAGATCGCTTGCCCGTTAAAGTCGGTTCGATATTGCGCAGAGCTCTAGCTGTTACGGTGTGGAACAGTTTGTTTTCACGAAAGAATAGTTCTGCTGCGTTGTGATTGTGTTGCGCGTACGCGGTGAGCAATCGCCAGAGTTTAGCCTCGGGGCCCTTAATTACATTCAAAGCTGTATCAACAATAGCTGCTACTTTCCCATCGATGCTCTTGCGATGACTAATGCTAGCTAATAGCTCTTCCTCATAGGCTGTGCTCTCACGATCGAATATTGCGAGCACCAAATCACTTCGAGTTGGGAAATAGTAGTGGAGACTACTTAGTTGGACTCCTACTGAACTTGCAACATCTCGCAATACTACCCCATCGAAGCCACTTTCCAATAGTAGGCGAGTAGCGCAGTCGATGATTTCCTGTCTTCGTCGTTGTCCTCGATCTTGCCTGGCAATTTTATCCAATGTGCCTTGATCTGATTTGCTGTCGCCGGCCTTATTCAATTTTTTCGATTGCTCTGTTGATAATATCTAGAAGTACAACTCGTGCCTCATATTCTATGGCCTTGACTTCGTCGGGGACATCTTGGGTGTCTAGAAGTTGCAGCGTAAGACCATCTATGAGCACCCATAGACAACGAGCTAGGTGCTCTGCATGCTGATGGTTGAATCTGTCATCGATCAACATCAAGGTTTGGCTGGTCTGTGAATGCAAGTGCTGCTGTTCTTTTCTAAGAACTTTAGCTGCGTCTTCATCGTGTTGGGCGAGTGCCACCAATAATCTCCATAGTTGAACATTAGAATTTTTGATAGAGATAAGGCACCTATCAATGAGCATTAACAATTGAGCAGATTTACTCGATGCCTCCAAAATAGATTGTTGAAAGTTATCGGAATGAATGCTCCTCTGGTGTTCAAAAATGGCTAAGAGCAAATCCTGTTTAGTTCGAAAATAGTATTGTAGGTTTCCTATTCGGATGTTGATTCTTTTCGCTACTTCTCTCAGGGTCACGCCTTGGTAGCCATTCTCTTGGATCAAGTAGATTGCCGATTCTATTATTTCTTGCCGCTTGCGTTGTCCACGAGAACGGGTGGCGACGTTGTTAGGTGAGTTCATTTGGCCTTGCCACGATAGGTGAATGATTGCGTGTAACGATCGCTATGATCTGGAATGTGAATGTTTGAAATTAATGTAATGCTACAGCTCCAGGGCTGACTTGTAAAAGGCAACCCTGGAGAGAGGTATACTCCTAGGCTGAGTCACGCGCGCTCAGTATGCTTGCCGAGTTTCCTCGTTGAACAATTTGCATACGCAAACCACGGCTCACCTCTAAGGGGAAATAACTGCATCGGTCATCTGAGTTAGCGAAAGTAGATGATTTCTCACCTGCAGCAAGGTCGCTGCCATCAAAATTGACCATGGTGATGCCTTTCGCTTTCATACGATCATAGAATTCATCAATATCATTTACTTCAATGATCGCTTCCATTGCGTATCCGTCGCCTTTTTCTTTCAGCAAGTCTGAGAGATGGCCTGGTGAGGTAGGTTGTACCAGCCTTACCCAGACGTTGTCTGTATGACTTGCCTTAATATATGTGATTTTCATTTCCTGACTAGTAGCGCCGCCGAGAGTTGTTTCAAAAACCTGAGGTGCTCGATCTAGCCCCATTACGTTGTTGTAGAAGCCAGCTGTTTTTTCAATATCACTGGTTAGAATGCTTACCCCGTCTATTCGTGGGGCATCTGTATCTCTAGCTATGTCAGACCATTGGCTTTCGCGAATGTTAAGTAGGTTGGTCTCATCTTCCTCAAGTAACTCGTATATTTCAATGGTCGTTCCGCAGCTTACATCCGTTGGCCAGTACGCAATGCGTTGGCCAGTTTCGTGAGAATCATGATTCCCTGTTACACCCTCATCAATTCGGCCACCATCGACCAGCGGAGACCCGTCCATTGCAAGCATTTGAACGCCCTTTGCTGCTTGAGCATCAATTGTGTTGATGTAGTCTTCACCAACGGCTTCAAAATTGACTTCAACAATAGCGCCATCACCGAATTCTTTTAGCATTTCCATTCCTGGGCCTTCAGATGTCGGCAGAATCATTTCAAGCCATAAGCCGTTGCCATCAACAAAATAGGCCAGCATGCCCCCAACGGTTGGATCGTCTGCACTTACGACTACTTCCATCGGATGCTTTCTTAGTCCTACGATGTCAGTCAGAAATTCAGTCGTTTTATCCATGTCAGCAACCCACACTGCTAGATGATCAAGTCTAAGCGGGGTGTTCAGTTTAATCGTCATTTTAAGCCTCTTAAGCAATAATTGTATGTTTGACCTATTATATTACCCTATTTATGTTTTAATAAGCAAATAGGCTATTAGCAATAACATTAATGACCTATTAAATGGTTCTTTGGAGATTTAGTTTGAGTGTGTTTTAATCTTTCATTAAGAAGTTAGGGTATGTTAGTTCTGAGTAAACTAGTGAGTCTCTTGTTATTATGAATAATCGGCATCTACAGAATTTGTCTCGAGTTAACGAGTGCCTAAGCACTCTAGATCGTGAAATATGAGCGAAGTAGAAAAAAATAAAGTGCAAGGTCCGTCTTTTGCTTCAGAAGGCTTATATAAAAAATTTAGGAGCCTTTTAGAACCTTCTCTTCAAGAGGCGGGAATATCGTCTGAGGTATTTGCAAGTCCTGACGTACAAATACCTCTGGCTCGGCATTGCAAGCTGTTAGAACTTGCTGCCCAGAAAACGGATAACAGGAATTTGGGGCTTCATATAGGCAGTAAAGTTCATGCAAGAGAAATGGGAGTTCTCGGTTATGCAATTATTAATTCGCCGACTGTCGCTGTCGCGCTTAATAACTTTGTGCGGTATCTGCATGTGTATGCGCGGGGATGCGATATGGACTTGAATGTATCCGGTTCAAAATGCACGTTTTCATACACCTATAGCCTGACTGATCCCACGGTAGTCGAGCGTGTTCAGGAAGCTGAATGCACGATGGCAATGGTGAAACATGTAATTGAAACACTTTCTAACTCCACTTGGGTTTTAGATGAAGTTAATTTTGAACACCCAAAGCCTGAAGAAACCTCAGAGCTTAAAAGATTCTTTAAAGCACCAATGTTTTTCAATACGGAGTCAAATAATTTTATTTTTGACAGTAAATATTTAGCAACGCCAATCATTAAAGCAGAACCGAGACTATACGATTTATTGGAAGAACACTTGAGCCAAGCTATCGAAAGCATTGCAGAGAACGATGATCTGGTTTCTATTGTCTCTAATCGTATCGTTTCCTCATTGAGTAGTGGTGTTCCCAATATCGAAGAAGTGGCCAGCTCTTTGTTTATGACCAAACGAACACTTCAGAGACGATTAAGTGCAGAAGGTTATTTATATAATGAAATGGCCGACGAGATTCGGAAAAAGCTCGCGTTTCAATATGTTGAGAACTCAGTACTGCCTTTGACAGAGATCGCATTTTTACTCGGATACGCTCACGTGAGTGCCTTTTCCCGAGCGTTTAGGCGCTGGGCTGGGAAGACGCCCATCGCCTATAGAGGTGTCAATGTTAAGGCGTCGTAAGTGATTTTGGTGAGACGAATAAGTAAAATGCAACAACTCAGTCTGAGTAAGGCTCTTCCTCATGATAGTTAAGTAAATTGTGATTTCGAGAAGGAGATTGCAGCGGCTCCATTCGCCCGTCCGGTACACTCACGGTACTGTACTAGGTTGGTTTAGTTGCACACATTAATTTGAGAGTTTTCGTACTCGTTTGGAGTTTGATAGTCTAATGTTGCATGGAGCCTTGTGCCGTTATAGTAACGGATGTATTGGTTAACGTCATTGATAATTGCGTCACGAGTTAGGTGAATAACGTTAGCAAGCCATTCGCACTTCAAACTACCATAGAATCGTTCTACAACCGCGCTGTCATAACAATTACCTTTGCCGCTCATCGGGCTCCGCATCGCGTAGTCATCTAATTGTTTACGGTAAGCCCAGCTTGTGTATTGTAATTCCATCGACCTAGTACAGTCTTAAATATCGACAATTAATGCTCGATACCATTGACACATGGACGGAGACCTACGGAGGTTGCTACATGCTCATTAATTTGCAAAAACAAAACGAGTCGATTGTCATCACGCTAGATGATGGCGAGGACATCGAGTTCACTCAGGAAGATTTAGCGAGCATTGGGATTGATGCTGATAAGGCTGTTGAAGTCATCAAGAACGAACTTATGGAAAAGCTAAACTTTTGATAGGTAAAGTTTGCTACCCAGATGCTACCCGGCGCTAAATTCGTATTGGTTCAATGGAATGAAAGGAAGACTAATTCCTTGTAAGTAATTGATAGTTATTAAGAATAAATGGTGGCCAGGGACAGAATCGAACTGCCGACACGGGGATTTTCAGTCCCCTGCTCTACCGACTGAGCTACCTGGCCATTTATCGTCTTGCCGCGCTAAGGT
>JBLHIH010000071.1:0-18267 GCA_047616645.1 Flavobacterium sp.
GCTAATGAAAGCGGTGGGTTATGTTCGGAACCGAGAGACTGAATTAAAAGTTTATTTGGAAGATCCTATCGTACCGATGGATACCAATCACATCGAACGGGCATTAAGGCCTATTCCTTTAGGGCGAAAAAATGGGAATTTTTGCTGGACGGAACTTGGTGCCGAACATGTTGGCATTATCCAAAGCTTAAACCTAGGTTGTGGAAAGAAGGGTTTGCAGGATCACCAATGCGTTCAGATTTGCAAAGGGGAATCAAGAACGGTCTAGAATGACCGCTTACTTTGCGGTGACCTAGAAATAATGAAGATGTTTCTAGTTGATCATAACAAGACTTCGTAAAATACGAACTATAAGCGAAATATATTCGACTTTTATAAAAAATGGAATCCGCTTAGGATCAGTGTCTGATAAACGAAACAGGAGTTTTAAATGCAGATTGAGATTCAAGCGACTCGAGTTCCACTATCCCGAACGCTGCTTGATCAGGTCAAGCGGCGTATCGAACTTGCACTGACCCGATTCGATCAACGAATCATGAAAGTTTCACTTTGGTTGAGCGACGTAAATGGAGCGAAGGGTGGTTCAGATAAAAAATGTCATCTGCAGATCATCATGACTGGTAAGCCAGATGTTGTCATCGAGGTCACTCGAGAAAAACCTCACATCGCCATTAACCTTGCGATTGCTCGCGCGGGGAAAGCTGTAGTGCGCAAACTGGGTCGACAGCGCACCCGTCTTAGACGTTCGGCACAGATGCCACCTTTGCTTCCCCAAACTTTATAGTTTGATGAATCCTTCAATAAACAGAGAAATATAATGAAAGAGACAATACTAAACACGCCATACGCTGGCCAGACCGACAGCATTGCGACCAGCAAGGTAATACGAAATACCTATATGCTGTTGTCGATGACCCTTTTGTTCAGTGGCCTCACCGCAGGCATTTCGATGGCATTTAATCTGCCGCATCCCGGATTACTAATGACACTTGGCGGCTACCTCGGTCTATTGTATTTAACGACAAAGTTTCGTGATAGCGGTTTTGGAATAGTCTTTGTCTTTGCGTTGACAGGTTTCATGGGTCTAACCCTTGGCCCGATGATTAATAGCTATTTGGCGATGGCCAATGGTGGACAAATTGTCATGATGGCTATGGGCGCAACCGGTACAATCTTTATCAGCCTATCTGCCTACGCGCTGATATCCCAAAAGGATTTTAGCTTCATGGGTGGCTTTTTGATGGTTGGAATACTAGTCGCATTTATCGCGGGACTTTTTGCTATATTCTTTGAAATGCCGATGCTGTCATTGGCAGTTTCGTCGATGTTTGTATTGCTGATGTCAGCTTTGATCCTTTATCAGACCAGTAGCTTGATTCACGGCGGTGAAACCAATTATATCATGGCAACAGTCACCCTCTATGTGTCGATTTTTAATTTGTTTACCAGCTTGCTTCATCTGCTTGGGTTCTTTAATTCCAGCGAGTAGTTTATGCAGAGCAACGTGTAGAACTTTTGGCCCGGTGGAAACTTTCAGAGTTTTTATTGGGTCCTTTTATTTACCAGAAGTTCTGGTAAATAAAGTGAGTAACTAACGAAATATCCCCAGCCTCATCCAACATATATCTATCAACAACATTATTATAGTTTAAAGAGAATGCGCATCGGCGATTTGTCAGGCCTTCAGTCTCGGAGGCTGACTTATCAATGAATAATTTAAGAACCGTCGCTTTCATGAATTGTACTTAAGCAAACCTAGTTCGATACTCATCCGGCGTAACACTGAAGTTTTTCCAAAATGCACGTCCCATGGTATCCACAGATGTATATCCACATTCTGCAGAGATTTACTTAAGGCAAAGGTCTGTAGACTCGAGACGTATTCTAACAGCCTCTAGTCGGACTTTGTTTACGGAGCGTGATGGCGTACCTCCAACGTTTGCGACAAACTGACGTGATACTTGCGGGGTGATTGAGTTGACTGTATTTGTCGCAACTCATCTTGAGCTTCCATCAACTGCATGGTCAATGTGAAAACCCGTGCAGACTCCAAAGGCCTCTATTACTAATAACTAAAATATTACTGGGGACTAAAAAATTTATCCATGCTTGCCAATCTCCCAATTGCTAAGGTTATTTGATGCAAATTCGGCTGGTTGTGATTCGAGCGATGTGGCCATGGTATCATTCCACCGATTCAAAAATCCAAACAGTGAAATTACAGCGACGATTTCAACGATCTGGCGATCACTGAAGTGTTGCTTTAGCGCATCAAAATGCGACCGTTCAGTGGCGTTGGGTACCATGCCTGCATTAAGCGCAAGGCGCAGTGCTGATTTTTCTTTTTCGTCAAAGAGCGTACTACCTTCGAATTCGAATGCTTGTCGAACCTTCTCAGCCTGGACGCCTCGTTTTTTTGCGTTGTGCGAAGTATGTGCTTGACAGTATTGGCAACCGGCAGCATTACTGACAACATAAGCAATGAGTTGCTTAAGACCAGCATCCACCTCTCCCGTATTTAGAACGGTTGCGCCCATGCCACCAAAAGCGGTAAGCAGTTCTGGCCAGTGCGCCATCGTAAACATGCTGGTGGGTACAAAGCCCATACCTGCTTCTACCATTTTAAACATCGGTTCCATTTCAGGTAGGTCTTCTCTCGCCGTGGGTTTTATGTGGGTCATTTATTTTTACCGGTTTTTCCGATTTGAGGATTGCGATCTTTCTGGAGGTGAGTTTATAGCTGTTTGAGTAAGCATATGCAACAGTACTAGCCTAGTACTGTTTTCCGATAAACTGAATTCACAGGCAAAACTTGCATGGAATTGCTAACAGATCTCATCAACTTAGTACAAGATTACTCTATTGCCCCGGCGCTACTGGCGATTTGTGGTTTGGGTGGGCTCGGCAAAGTTATTGTCATGGATCACCGGTTTTATTCCACCAGTCTCAAAACTGTTTTCTTGGCTTGAAAAATCACTCGATAAATTAAACGGGTATCGTCACACAGGTGATCAGCGGTATTTGACTGATGTAGCAACCAATCAATTTAACCAAGTAAAACTACTCAGTAATCCTCCAGCGATTGATCGTATGATGTGGATGTGACATAGCATTACGTCAAATCTCTTATTGCCTGTAAACGGCGCAAATAACGCAACAAAGTTTGGATGCACATGCCTACGATTGGACAAATAATGAATATAATACAAAAGTGGGTGGCATATTATAGACTGCCCTAATGGCAGTAGGGCGTGTCACTGGGCACGATGGGTTTTGTAGATGCGGATTTAATGGCAAGTAACCTGATAGAGTGTCAGAGCCAAGCATCGCCTGAAGACTAACGACAACACGATTCTCATTTGTTGAGTCACTTCTAGAGTATATCAAAAGATGAATTCAGAAATCGTCATTATAAATGACAAGGTCCTCCATCTGGGTTTGGGCAAAGGGCAAATAGCTGAAAATGTATTCCTAGTGGGGGATCCGGCTCGGGCGCTGAGTGTGGCTAAACGATTCGATAGTATTAGCGCCGAAGTAAGGAACAGGGAATACGTCACAATCACAGGTATTTACAATGGTATGCCGGTTTCGGTTATTGGTACTGGCATAGGCGTTGATAACGTCGAAATTGCCTTGGTGGAGGCCTATATTGTGCATGCCTTCGACTTTAACCGCCGTGAATATCAGACGGGAAAACCGCCTCTGAAATTTATCCGCATCGGAACCTCTGCAGGAACCCAGGACGATATTGAACCGGGAACAATGGCAATATCGACTTACGCGCTAGGACTCGATAATGCTGGCTTGTACTATGATCATCCGGCGGCGGATCAGCTTGTCACAGATATTGAAGAACAAGCCTTTGAAATACTGACAAGTTCAACTTCAGAGGGTTCGAGATTCAGAAATAAAATTATCCCCTACGCTTCGAAAGCATCGCCTAGTGTTGCGACTGCATTGATTGAGCGCGCAACCCTGATGAATGTCGATTACGTAAGCGGGATCACTGCTGCAACGCCAGGTTTCTACGGACCTTCGAGTCGAATTATTGAGGGTTTGGCGAATACGATTCCGGCCATCAAAGTACAGCTGTCTTGCCTGCGCGTGCAGGATCAAAGAGTCGTCAATATGGAAATGGAGTCAAGCCTGTTGTTCCATGTCGCGAGTCACTTGGGCTGCCTAGTTGGGACTATATGTCCCATTATTAGTAAACCATCAACGAGTACCGACATTCTTGATTACACAGTCAGTGTAGAGAGCGCCATCAGTATTGCGCTAGGGGCCATGTGTGATCTCAATGGTATTCCTGCATTAGGCTGATATCAAACGCTACCGATTGTCCATAAAAAGCAGCGATTTGTTTCAGTATCCCCTTAATTTTATCGTTGACGGCAGATGCGGCGTTAGCTTACCTAGCTATATTTATAGTTTTGCAACACCCAACCAAATCCGGCTATTTCTGGACGGAAACTAACTTGTTTAATCTGAGTATTCAATTTAGGGGGCTGATGTCAGAGTTTCGGACATTTTGAGTGATTATACTTTGCTTCGAAATGTGCGAGAATCACAGCACTAGATAATATGATCATTTGGTAAATATCCAGTCAAGGCGATTAAGCGAGTTGAACGTATGAAGATCAAAAATAAGTATGTATGAAAAATACTTTGGATTAAAACGTCCTCCCTTCAAAATAACACCGGATACCAGTCTTTTTTTTGGTGGAGGCAAACGGCGAGATATACTCGGTGCATTGGTTTATGCCCTTCATCGAGGAGAAGGCATTGTTAAAGTTGTCGGTGAAGTCGGACGCGGTAAAACCATGCTCTGTCGCATGCTGCAGCAAGAACTTCCAAAGTCCGTAGAAACAATATATATATATCGCCAATCCTAGTGTCTCAGTTGAAGACATTCTCTTTGTCATGGCGCATGAACTAGAATTACCCATCTCCAAAGAAGACGCTAAACATGAAGTTATGCGTTTGATGCAGGACTATTTAGTTCAGCGTCATATGGAATTTAGGCAAGTCGTGCTTTTTATTGAAGAAGCACAGGGGATGCCCTTAGAAACACTGGAAGAAATTCGACTACTATCCAATTTGTAAACGGATCAGAACAAGTTACTGCAAATTATATTATTTGGGCAGCCAGAACTAGATGAAAACCTCGCCATAAAATCGATTAGGCAATTACGTGAGCGCATTACTCACTCCTTTATTTTGTTACCTTTAACCAGCGACGAAATTCATCAATATCTTAATTTTCGAATGCGACGAGTGGGATATACAGGTCCAGAATTGATAACGCCGTTATTAGCAAGGTATATCAAACAATACTCAGGCGGCCTACTGCGCCGAATCAACATCATTGCTGACAAGATATTACTTTCAGCTTTTGCGGATAACACGCATGACCTCACGTTAAAACACGTCATGGCAGCAGCTAGAGACAGTGTATTTTCCCAAATTGAACAAATGGTAAATTATTATTAGGAAAAACTTCAGCTGGGCGAAATCCCGCCGATAAGTGAAATAGGATGTGGAGTAAAAGGACTTCGGTGCAATTTTTCTCACAAGCATAGGATAAGCCATGATCGGAATAGAAAGCGGAATAGATAGCGGTATAGATAATATCAGTCGAAGAATCCCTAAATAGTTTTGTTGAAATTATTAGTTCAGGTGTTGAGCAAGGATTTGCTGAAGCTAAAGAAATATTATCGGGACTAGGTGTTCTTGAAGGCGAAATTGAGACAAATATCGATCTGACTTTTACGCTGGTTATGGGAGGCTTCGCAGCATTTTCTGAAGATTACTTAGTGAATTAATGCTATTGTCATACAACACTGGGTTCTAATATTCCCTTGAATCCGTGTGAGATCAAAACAAACATACCCATTGCGATAAGTACGCAAACGCCAAGTACATCAAACCCCAACGTAATCGTAAGTAAAGTTGCAGCACCGGCAACGCCGCCGATACCATCGAGGGCGATAACCAAGCCTTCTCCTTTTTCAAGTTTTGTGCTCCTGTTTGCACTTGCCATAATAGCAAGAAAAGGCAACCCTATTGGCAACATACAAAAAGTCGAAAAAAGTGCAATCATTCCAGCCCCAATCTGTGGGTTTGCATAAGACGCAAGATTTGCAATATAACTGCCGAAAAGGACATAAATTAGCATCCCGGTCACAGCGACGAATCCAGTGATTTTTAGTTGATTGAGAGAACATAAAATTGACTAAGAAGGGCGCCAGAACCAGCGCCCAGCATCATGGCCGCGAGCCCTACTGCTAGTGCCATAGTGGTCGAGCCAATAACGCTTTGACAACGATAAATAATGAGCACCTGAGCCGACATCATAATGACCCCTGTTAGGAACGACAGAATGCTGTGAGAAGAAACAGATGGATTTGATCGATGGTGGATTAGCCAAAGCAATAGCAACAGTAAACTGACGGCAACGATTAGCGTTGCGTGATGAGGAAAGTTAGCGCCCTGTTCAAAAAGAAAAGGCCGGTCGTCGGAGGCGACATGAGTCGTATTGTAGTCTTCAAAGGAAGTTATGTATTTTATATCTAACGATTTAGCTTCTTCAGTCAATCGGGAAATTTCTTCAATGGTAAAGGGCTCATCTCGTGCCAAGATGAGATGGGAGAAAGGATTGTTAAATGCATTGTGGCGAAATCTCAGTATCTGGCTATCAAAGGTAAAGACAGCGCGGATTACATTGTCAGTTGCACTGGCAAGACCAGGGCTATTCTGTATGATGGCAATGATACCGAGTTCATTCAGGTGATCTCGATAATCCTGTAGTGCCTCCCGGGTTATCATCCGTGCATCAACATGTTGTCTGCCTCGTCCACTGGCTGGTGATGTCTGGAGCAGGGCAAGATTAATATGGTCCCAAGACTTTGCAGATTGCCGGATAAAAGAGCGCGCATCAGTGACATGCAATGAAACCGATGGGTGTCTCAAAACACCGCCAGTCTGCGATTCTAGTGCTTGTGCAAATGTAATCGTTGTAGGATTAATTTCGACAGCGTCAATATGGATAGAACCGGCTTGCAATGCAATCGCGATGTCGAAGCCAGCACCTGCACCAAGCAATGCTACATCTTCCTTTGGACCCGCGGCGAAAGCTAGGCGCTTCATACTCGCCAGTGATTCAATATGTGGGTTTTTAAACATCGGGGTATGACCATCCCAGACGACACTACGGGTGACAAACATACCGTCGGTAAACATGTAATATACGCTCGGTTTTTCCGTCTCCAGAAAATCAGTTCTGGCAAAATGGTTTGTATGACTGCGGTGATTGACCATACCTTCTTGCTGAACGGTTTCTTTGAGGTGATTGATGATGCCAGCATCACCCAGTACATTGACGGGTAACCATGAGAGAAATAGGGGACCAACCATCACTAGTCCGATAAACATTGCACTCATATCAATGGCATACAATGCAGCTCTGTCATGACTATTTGTAAGCTTCATCCATATCAAAGTTGTTAACCAGCCAAACAAAAGAAACGGCGTGGCAAACAGGCACAAGTACCAAGCGTAGTGAGTGTAATTAATCAGCGGATAAACAGTGAGGCAACTTAACAGAAGCAAAACAAGCAGCGATCGCTCATTTTGAGTGTATCGGGCTATCAGTCCTCCAACACCAAATGCAAAGAGACAGATAGCAATAACGAGATAGGCGATGTGATTAAAAAATAAAACTGAAGCAACCTGCGTGATGATAACTTCCCAAGCACCGGTGGCAAGTGCCGCGATGGCAATGATGCAAAAAGGACCCAGCCTAGCGGGACGTACTGTATTTTCTATTGCGATGGTAACCCGAGTTTCTGCAAGGTTGGGACGCACACTTTACAAAATGTCGTCACAACAAGCTAGGCGACGCTATAAGTTCCACGTAGTATGCACACATGGAATTTAGCCCACACGATAGAACCACCGCTGACCCGCTTTCACTTGAAGGTGCGAGTCAGAGAACGGCAATGCAAACCATTTTTTCTGTGCTGCCCTTCTTATGGCCAAAGAATGAGCCCAAAATTCGAGCGCGTGTTGTTATTGCCTTGGCTTGTTTACTGGTAGGCAGAAGCGCGAACGTATATGGCCCCATTGTGCTAAAGGATTTGATCGATGGACTTGGCAACTTACTGCCTCTCACAACTGATATCAATCTCGACATTATGGGTACCGGTCTTTTTGGCTTGGTATTTCTGTATGGATTGACGGTCCTTCTACCTGGGATGCTCACTGAAATTCGCGCTGCGGTGTTTACGCCGGTATCCGAGTTTGCCCAGCGAACAATCGGTATTAGCGCTTTTGAACATCTCCACCAACTTAGCATGCGCTTTCATCTTGACCGCCATACTGGAGGGTTATCACGGGCGATCGAACGAGGTACCCGGGCATTGCAGCAAATTGTTGGCCTGTTTGCCTTCAATATAGGACCTACTCTGTTCGAAATATTTATGGTGTGTCTATATCTAGGATATGGCTATCCGGTCAAATATGTTGCCGTCATTCTAATTGCTATTGCCTGTTATATGATATTTACGTTGTTCTTTACGGAGTGGCGTACGAAGTTTCGTCGAAAAATGGTCGCGGAAGAATCTCGCGCGATGACAATCGGCGTAGATAGTCTGTTGAATTTTGAGACGGTTAAATATTTTAGTAACGAGCAGTACGAATCCAAACGTTATGACCATGCGCTCAAGGAATACATGGGGGCGGCCGTAAAAAGCCAGACAACCTTGGGACTGCTGAATGGGGGACAATTGTTGGTTCGGGTTGTATGTCAGATCGCTATTTTGGTTATTGCGATTGAAGACTATAGCCAGGGTCTACTGACGATGGGTGAAGTCGTGATGTTAAATACTTTTATGTTGCAGCTGTTTATTCCCCTTGGTTTTTTGGGTTCTTCTTATCGAATGATTCGCCAAGCGCTGGTCGATATGGAGTTTCTGTTTCAGTTGCTTAGTCTTGAGCCTGAGATACAAGATAGTAAAAATGCGAGCAATCTTGTGGTGAGTGAGGGGGAAGTGAAATTTTCCCATGTTAGCTTCGGGTATGAACCTGAGAGGACGGTGCTGAATGACATTAGTTTTACGATTGCCCCGGGTACTACAACAGCGATTGTCGGCCCGAGCGGTGCGGGTAAGTCTACCCTGTCTAGATTGCTTTACCGGTTTTACGACGTTAATAGTGGCTCGCTTTGCATTGACGATCAAAATGTTGCTGAAGTAAGTCAGTTAAGCCTAAGGCAGGCTGTTGGTATTGTTCCTCAAGATACCGTGCTGTTTAACGATACCATTGCCTACAATATTCTTTACGGGCGACCCCAATCAAGTATCGAGGAAATGTACGCCGCTGCCAGAATGGCGAGCATTCATGATTTTATCCTCAGTCTGCCGAAAGGTTATGAAACCCGAGTAGGAGAACGTGGATTAAAATTGTCCGGTGGAGAAAAACAGCGGGTCGCGATTGCCCGGACTGTACTAAAAGATCCGCCGATTCTGGTGCTGGATGAGGCGACATCTGCTTTAGACATTGGTACCGAACGGGAAATTCAAGCGGCGTTAAAAGAAGTATCTCGTGATAGAACGACAATGGTGATTGCCCATAGACTCTCGACCATTGTTCATGCGGATGAAATTATCGTCATTGATAAGGGCGGTATTGTTGAGAGAGGCTCGCATAATGATTTACTGTCACTAGGGGGTACCTACAGCGTAATGTGGCAACGTCAGAAAGAGGCTGCTGATGAGCTGAAAGCGCTTCAAACAGGGAAGTTAACCACAGAATAAGAGGGCAAGATGAAATTTCAATGGGCTTTTTATAGCTTAATTATATTCAGTAGTATTTTATTAGGATTGTCTTTCTGGACTCGATCCCCGCCAGATCATGTTTTCTTCTCACAATTTTCAGCATCGCAATACCCCTTAGTTATCGCTCACGCCGACGACACAGGAAATGGATTGTGGCCAGGCAGTACCCACATATTTCTTGACGGCGTCGCTGAGCTTGGTGTGGATATTGTAGAACTAGATGTGCATATGACAAAGGATGGCCATATCGTTGTTATGCATGATAATACGGTTGATCGCACAACTAATGGCTCGGGATTGATCAGCAGCATGACCTTCGCTGAGATCAAAACCTTAAAGGTAGCTGAGAAATGGAGCAATGATGGGGGTATAACTTACCCCTACAAAAGCAGAGCATTAACAATCCCAAGCTTAAAGGAAGTTTTTGCCAAATTTCCTGACTACCCTATGAATATCGAAATCAAACAAGAATTCCCCAGTATGGCTATCGCTTTTTGTGATGTATTGAGAGAATTCAATATGACTGAAAAAGTGCTTGTGCCCTCATTCAGCGCTAAGGCCATGGGCGAATTTCGTCATGCTTGTCCTGAGGTTGCGACAGCTGCCAGCGGCGATGACACGCAGAAATTTGTACTATCTAATTTTATATTCTTGTCAAAACTGCTTTCTCCTGAATACGAAGCTTTTCAGGTACCGCACACCGCTTACGGGTTTGAGCTTGTGACAAGTCATTTTACCGATTCTGCTCACAAGCGGAATCTACAAGTTCATGTTTGGACGATAAATGACCCGGTAGAAATGAATCAGTTGATTGATCTGGGCGTAGACGGAATCATGACAGACAGGCCTGATATTTTGTTGGAGACATTGGGTCGAATATCAAAGTGACGAAATTAATTTCATGCCCCGGCCCATGGTACGTTTTTCCTTGGCGATAAGCACTCGACGCTTATTCCAGAGGATGAATTTATCCTTATTGATGTAGTATCATGGCAGCCCAAAAATAGAATGCCGAGAGAATTACTGAAAATGATCTATATCGAAAATGCTTGCCTACTTATGGGCCGTGGTTTGTTGGGCGTCTATTTTATATTACCTGCCATCTCAAAAATTAATGATTTTGAAGGAACCAGTGTTTACATGGCTGAGCACAATGTACCTATGATTTCCATTCTTCTCGTCGTTACCATTGCCATACAGTTGGGCGGTGGTTTTTCGCTTATGCTAGGATTAAAGGGAAAATGGGCAGCGTTTATCCTGGCAGGACTTACCCTCGTCATCAGTATATTTATGCACAACTTCTGGGATTATCCTGATGGGATTGAAAAAGCCCATGAACTACAAAACTTCTTTAAAAACATGGGGATTATGGCCGGCTTACTTTGTGTGGCTGGTTTGGGCACGGGCGCTTTCAGTCTAGATAGACGTCGTCAGCCAAGTTAGTCTGCATCTAAGCGGATGCTATCATTTAGCCCTATAGGCAATTGGCTGTGTATCTACAATCCTGCAACCCCATCTTTCCGTGTTTCTTCATCCGCTAGCAAGTTCTCTGGGGTATCACCTACATAGCGAAGTGTCGTAAAACCAAAGAACATTTCGTGCTTCGTCTGCAATCCAAAACGGACGGGCATGGAGGGATCCGGATTGAAGCGATTTCGATCCGAGTTATCCATAGCGCCCCTAGCCACTAGTCGTGTTCCTGCTGGCAAAAATAGAGGTTCTTTGAGCTCATAACTGAATTGCCAATTAAATTCATACTTCGGAACAGACAAGAGTATTTCAGAGGTGCCATCAGGATACTCTGCCGAATAGCTCATGTATTTACCGCGGAAGTGCATATGCGGTGTCATGCTGTAAAGATAGGCGTCTCGCTCAATAAGTTGCTCACCTTCAAGTTCATGTTCTTTGGCGTTGGCAGGAATTAAAAAACGCCGCTGGCCAGCGACACCTCCTGCCATGATATAGCTTGGCGGTGTATCGTGGATAAAAAGACCGATCTCTGTTTCATCTACCGTTTCTCTACCGGAGGTGGTGTAGTGCATTTGTAGGAGCAGATTAGATCCCTTAGGTACTAGACGCCCGCTGTTATCACGGAATGCATCAGGCTGACGACCGGGGGCAAAACCGCCGATACTTTGTCCTCTGGCAGAGCCGTTATTTCTGCCTCTGGCAGTCTTGTCCGCGGGGCTTGAGAGATAAGCAATGACATGATGTAAAACCTGTCGATCTCCTGGAATAAATTCAACTGCCTGTATCCAGATATCCTTGTCCAGATTTAGGTCGACCGGAATAAATCGATAGTCAATTATTCCTGTAGCAGGAATGGATTGAGCGGCGACCTTGAAGGTCATATCTGGCTCTCCCAGACTGTACTTGGGGTTATCAAATGCGATCGCGGGTAAAGGGTCTTCAATACCAGCATCCATCGGAGCACCGTCATTGATCCAATGGACGAGTAGCTGCTTTTCTTCAGCTGTGATCTCAGCGAAATCTTCAATGGTTTTGCCTACATGTGTATCAATCTGTCCAGGAGGCATGCGCCGGGTCATCACAACTTCCTCCATCATTTTGGACCAGCCTTGTACCATCGCGTGGCTAGACATAGACCAGGGGCCAATACCGCCGTCGTGATGACAGGAAATGCAGTTGTCTTTTAGAATGGGTACGATATCTTTCACGTAAGATACTTTGTTTTGCTGGTGTTGATCACGGCTTGGAAAGTTGATCAGACAGCCAGGCGATTCAGGACTGTTTTGAGCCAGGCTCTGACCCGATATGACGGCGGTAAGTGCATCCTTCAGGTAATGATTTTTAGCCACCTGCTTTTGTGATTCATAACCGAGGCGGTCATCGATGGGGCCGCGATAAATCACTTTCATCGTTTTTGGATCTATCACAAATGATTCAGCGGTTCGATCCACGCCTAGAGACTCAGCGACCAATTGCCCTTCATCTACCAGAATCGGAAAGTCATAGCCAAAATCCTTGGCTTCTTTAGAAATACTGTCACGATTATCCTGGTTTTGTGGGTTAAGCATGAAAAATGTCACGCCCTGGTCTTCGAATTCATCACGAATCTTTTTCAGTGTGGGCGCACCATTACGAACAATGGGACAACCATTACCCTGAATGAATATCACAACCGCTTTTTGGTCCCCATACCAACTGAGCTGATGGGATTTACCGTGATGATCGAGTAAAGCGAAATCGCCGATGCTGGCAGGCTCTATTGCTGTACTAAAACTGGTAAAGGTGGTGACAAAACAAAGTAATGCGAATCTAAACAATTTCATTTGAATCTCCTGACTCAAAATAGTCTCAATGATGGTCGACGTCACATTCTTGTGGGACTACATTGCGCGTGATTTTCTATATTTAAGCAATATTGGCCAGTAGTATTGTTGGTAGTGCTGGCGCTTTCGTGACATTAGCATAGTCTGATTATGTCACGATCACAATTCCCGCTGCTGGTATATGTCCAATGCGCATCGTTGATGCTTCTAGATAGTTGATGCTCCTCGTTAATAGCCGCAATCGCACAAAGATTATTTACAGCAGGATGTGGTATAAAATGTTACAGACCAAAAATCGGACAAAAACATGCAATTCCTCGTCAATCAATTATTGGCCAAGCGTTATCTACTCACGCTTTTAACCATGGTTCTGAGTGTGGGTGTGATTTGGGGCGTTTTAAATACCACTATTGATAGCACCTTCCAGTCTATATTGAGTGAGGATGATCCCTACAAGACGGAAGTCGATCAGGTCAGAAAGGACTTCCCGCCTAGCACTGGCGTCCTGTTTGCATTTATGACCGAAGAAGGTGATGTATTTAATATAGATATGTTGCATGCAATGGAAGATTTAACCAATAGATACACTGAAATAGAATCAGCTGTATCTGTGGGTTCTCTGCTGAATCGTCGCCTGAATGCTGTGGATGCAGATTTGTTTGATCGTGATTATCTCATTCCTGATTTATCAAATCTTACCGAGGGCGACCTTGATGAGATTAGAGGCATTGCTTTAAACGATGAGGATCTCACCAAAAGTATGCTATCACCAGAGGGTGATATGGCTTTGGCCTTCATCAAATATAGGGCCAGCACCGATGACAAAGATACTCGCATGAGTATTGCCCGCTCTGTTGTGGCGCTAAAGGAATCCCTAAAAGAAGACTATCCAGAATTAACTATCTACGTACTAGGTGGTGTGTTGTTTGAGTTTGATGGGTATAAGGCACAGATAAAGGATACGCAGTATCTGTTTCCCTTTGTCATTGTACTGTCTATTTTGCTGCTGTGGTTTTGCCTGAAATCAATCTCTTTCTCCCTATGCCTGTTTGCAGTCTCATTTGTCACCATTGCTTTGACAGTCGGTACTGTGGGTTGGGCCGAGGTTTCCTTTAATCAGATTTCTTTGATGGGCCCCATAGTCGTGCTCATGATTGCGATGGCAGATGGTATCCATATAGTTTCGATTTATGTACAGGGCTTGCATAATTCGCTGAGTAAACTTGAAGCCATGCGACAAAGCCTAATGATTAATTTTCAACCCGTCACGCTTGCGACCATAACAACGGCCATGGGTTTCCTGAGCCTGAATTATTGCTCGTCACCGGGTATCTATGGTTTTGGCAATGTAGTGGCAGTTGGCGTCTGCTGGGCATACCTTGTGACGTTGACTTTATTGCCCACCCTGATTTTGCTCTTGCCAACGAGAAAAGTGCCGAAGCCTCTGGGTGTTCGTGAGCTTATTGCAGCTGTTGGCCGACTTGTTGAAAAGCGTGGTAATCAATTATTCTGGAGCGGCGTGGTGCTTATTGTAAGCACTCTGGCGCTATTGCCCTTAAATACAGTGGACTTTAACCGATTTAGCTTTATTGACAAAGAATCTGATTTTCATCATGTGATGAAAGCCTTATCGGAGAAGATAGGTAACGATCAGAGCCTGGTGTATAGCATTAACAGTGGGCAGTACTATGGTATTACCGATCCTAAATTTCTGAATCAGGTCGATGCGTTTTCTCTCTGGTTGGAAGATCAGCCAGAGACGAGCTTTGTCACCAGTTACACTGACCTATTAAAAAATCTGAATAAAGCCGAGCACGACAATGACGAAAGTTGGAATATATTGCCGGACGATAACCTTCAGATAATTGATTATCTGGTCGGTTACCAATTAATTCAGGAGATTGAACCTAATCTGGAAGCGATCTTTAATCCTGATTATTCTGCGATTCGATTGATGATTGGCACGTCTAATCTGACGAATCTGCAACTTATTAATTTTAATGAAAAAATCGAACATTGGATTGAGGCTAATATGAAGCCGGAATATAAGGTTATGCACGGTGATAACAGTATATTGTTTGCTCGGCTCGATAGATCTATTTCTCTGGAATTGATGCAGGGCTTCACCTTAAGTTTTGTCCTCATTACCCTAACGCTATTAATCGGTCTTAAGAGTGTCCGTTATGGCTTATTAAGCATTATGCCAAATCTATTTCCGGCCACCATTGTCTTCGGTTTCTGGGGTGTCTTAAACGGTGCGCTTAGTCCATATATTCTGATGTTATTCTCCATCAGTATTGGCTTGGTGGTAGATGATTCGGTGCATGTACTCAGTAAATATATTAGTGCAAGAAGAAATGGGGATACACCAGAGGCAGCGGTTCAATACTCGTTAGATAAGGCAGGCCCCGCAATCACCATCACCACTTTAGCGCTTGCTATGGGGACTTTGGTGCTGGTATTTTCAAACACCTTTTATTATCAAAATGTGGCATTGTTGCTGACTCCTATTGTAGTTGTCGCTTTATTGCTGGATTTACTCTTTCTACCTCCCTTATTAGTGAAGTTTGATCATTGGCTGGAGGGCACGCAAAGTACCCGTATAAAGAGTAGGGGTAGGCGTGCCTAACTAGTGTACATCCAGAAATCGAAAACGTCTGGGCTACTTCCCTTTTAAGTGCCTGAATATGCTACCTAACTTATTTATAGTTTCTTAACTTTCATCTAAAACACCTATTTCTGGGCGGGAACTAACTAGGCTAATCTGAATGCCTTAAATTAGTGTGGATTTCGATTTAAATATTTGTTAGATTTGGCAAAATTTAGTACACCTAGTGTTTAGTTTTTCCGATAGGTCAATGAAATGAAAAAAGAAATGGGAAAATTGATTGGTGTTATTGGCAGACAAGCTGGACACCCACATCTCAAAACCACAAATTGGTGGCCCTCACCTTTGCAGTAGCAATTTAAGTCAGCACCTGGCTGGCTACCCTGATAGTTAAATACACCGATAGTTAAATACACCGATAGTTAAATATCCCTATTGCTAGGTGGAACTCCTATGATACTTCAACAACAAAATGACATCACTGTTAGGCCCCTTAATGCATCAATAAACACCGATAAGCGTAGTGTAATAATTGAATGGAAAGATGGTACGACAAGCACCTATCCATTTGTTTGGTTGCGCGATAATGATCCGGCTGGTTTTCACCCAGATACACGCGAGCGTCAATTTGATATCAGTACGATTAACTTGAATGACGAAATTAGTGAAATTAATTTGGGAGAAGACGCCATGGAGTTTTCATGGCGCTTAGAAGGCTACACCGCTAAGTACAATTTAAGCTGGCTCCACGCGCATAGATCAGGGAGACAAAAAGATCCAATCGAAGAGATAGAAATTAAACATTGGCGAGGTGAATTAGCGCAAAAAGGCATACCTAGATATGGTGTTAAAGGTCTCATTCAGAGTGATGCTGAGCTTCTTACATTCTTAAGAGATACGCGCGCTCGTGGTATTTCTATCATCAATGGTTTAGAAGACGATCCTGAGTCCGACACAACCTTGGGACGCAGAGCAGGTTTTTTAAGAGAGACTAACTTTGGTCGCATTTTTGAAGTGAGATCAAAGCCCCAGCCGACCAATTTAGCGTATACGTCTCTAGCACTGCCGATGCACACTGATCTGCCGAATCAAGAATTGGTACCTGGGTATCAGTTTTTACACTGTATAAAAAACGAGGCGGTGGGAGGAAGCTCTATTTTTTGTGATGGCTTTGCCATTGCAGAAGATATGCGGGAATCAGATCCAGAGTACTTTGATCTATTGGCCAATACATCCATACCTTTTCGCTACCACGATGATGAATTTGATATTCGAGGTCGCCAGAAGATCATCAACTTAGATGCATCTGGACATGTGATTGAAATCTGCTTTAACGCACATTTGTCTGACACATTAGATCTACCGGTTACTTTAATGGAAAACTACTACCGTGCTTACCAAATCTTTATGCTGAAAGCGAAACAATCCTCCTATACTGTGTCAGCCAAACTTTGTGGTGGTGAAATGGTTGTCTTTGATAATCGTCGAATTTTACATGGCAGAGAAGCATTCGATACTCAAACTGGCGTGCGTTATCTACGTGGGTTCTATATTGATAGAGGTGACTTGGAAAGCCGGATTAGAGTTTTGGCGCGGGCTGAATACCTTGATCATGCTGATCAGTGCCAGGTCACAGAAGGTAATTAAAATTCGCTCGCCATTGATATTCTTATTTGGGCCCCAACATCCAGATATCAACACATCAATAGAGAAATTTAAATGAGCCTTAGCGTAGATCGTATTGCAGTGCCGACCATGATAAGAACCTTGAATGCCTTGAAGGGTATCTTACAAAAAGGTGAAGATTTTGCACGCTCAAATAATATTGAGCCCTCAGAAGTTCTGAACGCCAGTCTAATCGATGGTATGCACCCACTAACGCGGCAAATACAGATGGTGACAGATACGGTTAGACGCGTGCTGTGTCAGTTAGCTGAGCAAGACATTACGTCGGTGAAAGATACAGAGGAAACCTTCGCTGAATTACAGGCTCGACTTGATTCAACCCTCGCATTTATTGAAGCCTTCGATAAAACGACGCTAACAGGCTCGGAAGATAAGACAATCACGCTTCCAATAGGTGAGAACGGCCTTGAACTGGATGGGGTAACTTTCCTGATGGGCTTCGCATTACCTAACTTCTATTTCCATGCAGCAACGGCATACAACATTCTGCGAAAGCAGGGTGTTGATGTGGGAAAGATGGACTTCCTCGGTCGGCCATAGAAGGGTCGTCTTTTTAACAGATGGAGTGCTTGAGGCATCTGGGCACTCCAACATGTAAAGTTTCATTTCCAAAAGCGCCTTTTCTAAGAGATATGTTTCCAAATTAGCCATTCTGGTCAATGAAACTCAAGTCGAATTTAGGCTTAAATCGCCCTCGCTTTTCTAGATACAATGAAGACAGCCGCAAGTATCAACAACTTCCCTCTCAATATCCTGATGGTATTGTAATCTTGATCGACCGACACCAGGAAAATTAATTTAGCGGTGTCTAGCGTGAAGGTTACTTTAGCTGAAATGCTTTCCGATG